>NZ_JBEXNW010000014.1:0-235311 GCF_040611295.1 Streptomyces sp. NPDC002935 | reverse complement strand
GTTTCCGTATCCGATTTCCTCGGTGCTTTCCAGGTTCCCGCTTCCGCGTTTCCCTTTCCGGCGAGTCCGACTCTATCAGATCCTTTCGGGCCTGATTTCCTCGGTGCTTTCCAGGTAATCCGCTTTCGCGTTTCCCTTTCCAGCGGCTCCGACTTTATCAGAATCTCTGAGTCGGAATTCCCGCCCCGTTGGGGACTGGCTCCGGAGCACGAAGCTTCCGGGGTCCCGTTCAGGCGGAGACGCAAACGTACTGGAGCGGGGCTCCCCGATGCAAATCGAGGCGCCCCGCTCCTGGTTGGTACGTGTCGGAGGTCAGACCTCGACCACGACCGGGAGGATCATCGGGCGTCGACGGTAGGTGTCGGAGACCCACTTGCCCAGCGTGCGGCGGATGAGTTGCTGCAGCTGGTGGGGCTCGACCACACCGTCCTGGGCCGAACGCTCCAGGACTTCCCTGATCTTCGGGATGACATCGACGAAGACCGCGTCGTCGATGCCGGAACCGCGTGCCTGCACGTGCGGGCCGGCGGTGAGCTTGCCCGTGCTGGCGTCCATCACCACGAAGACCGAGATGATGCCCTCGTCACCGAGGATCTTGCGGTCCTTGAGCGCGGGCTCACCGACGTCACCCACCGAGAGGCCGTCGACGTACACGTATCCCGCCTGGACCTTGCCGGAGATCTTCGCCTTGCCGTCGATCAGGTCGACGACGACGCCGTCCTCGGCGATCACGATGCGGTCGTGCGGGACGCCGGTGAGGGCTCCGAGCAAGGCGTTGGCCCTCAGGTGGCGCCATTCGCCGTGGACCGGCATCAGGTTGCGCGGCTTGCAGATGTTGTAGAAGTACAGCAGCTCGCCCGCGGAGGCGTGGCCGGAGACGTGCACCTTGGCGTTGCCCTTGTGGACGACGTTCGCGCCCCAGCGGGTCAGGCCGTTGATGACGCGGTAGACCGCGTTCTCGTTGCCGGGGATCAGGGACGACGCCAGGATCACCGTGTCGCCCTGGACGATCCGGATCTGGTGGTCGCGGTTCGCCATCCGGGACAGGGCGGCCATCGGCTCGCCCTGGGAACCCGTACAGACGAGGACGATCTCGTGATCCGGAAGGTCGTCGAGCGTCTTGACGTCGACCACCAGGCCCGGCGGGACCTTCAGATAGCCGAGGTCCCTCGCGATGCCCATGTTGCGGACCATCGAGCGGCCGACGAAGGCGACCCTGCGGCCGTACTCGTGAGCGGTGTCGAGGATCTGCTGGATGCGGTGCACGTGGCTGGCGAAGCTCGCCACGATGATCCGCTTGCTGGCGCCGGCGAAGACCTGGCGCAGCACGTTCGAGATGTCGCGCTCGGGCGGGACGAAACCCGGGACCTCGGCGTTCGTGGAGTCCGAGAGAAGGAGGTCGATGCCCTCCTCGCTCAGGCGGGCGAACGCGTGCAGGTCCGTGAGGCGGCCGTCCAGCGGAAGCTGGTCCATCTTGAAGTCGCCGGTGTGGACGACCATGCCCGCAGGAGTGCGGATGGCGACCGCGAGGGCGTCCGGGATGGAGTGGTTGACCGCGACGAACTCGCAGTCGAAGGGGCCGATGCGCTCGCGATGGCCCTCGGCCACCTCAAGCGTGTAGGGCCGGATGCGGTGCTCCTGGAGCTTCGCCTCGATGAGGGCGAGGGTCAGCTTGGAGCCGATCAGCGGGATGTCCGGCTTCTCGCGCAGAAGGAACGGGACACCGCCGATGTGGTCCTCGTGGCCGTGCGTGAGCACGATGCCCTCGATGTCGTCGAGGCGGTCCCTGATGGACGTGAAGTCCGGCAGGATCAGGTCGATTCCGGGCTGCTCCTCCTCGGGGAAAAGCACTCCGCAGTCGACGATCAGGAGGCGGCCTCCGTACTCGAAGACCGTCATGTTCCGGCCGATTTCGCCGAGACCGCCGAGCGGGGTGACCCGGAGGCCGCCCTTCGGAAGGACCGGCGGTGCGCCGAGTTCAGGATGCGGATGACTCAAAAGACTCTCCTCACCACGCACGCCACGTACCTGGCAAGGCACGTGGCGCGCGTGACGTTCGTGCAGTAGCTGTTGTCTGTGTGGGGTGCAGACCGACGGCCTGCGAGTGGTGCGTATTCAGTTGTGAAGTCTGTGGTTAGAGCTCTACCCCGCCGGCGCCAAGATCGATCTTGAGCTGGGTGGTCTCCTCGGGCGACAGTTCGACCATCGGGGCGCGGAGCGGACCGGCGGGCAGGCCCTGGAGGGCGAGCGCGGCCTTGGTCGTCATGACGCCCTGGGTGCGGAACATGCCGGTGAAGACGGGGAGCAGCTTCTGGTGGATCTCGGTGGCCTTCTGGACGTCTCCCGAGATGTACGCGTCGAGCATCGCGCGCAGCTCCGGGGTGACGACGTGGCCCACGACGGAGACGAAGCCCACCGCGCCGACGGAGAGCAGCGGCAGGTTCAGCATGTCGTCGCCGGAGTACCAGGCGAGGCCGGAGCGGGCGATGGCCCAGCTGGCGCGGCCCAGGTCCCCCTTGGCGTCCTTGTTGGCGACGATACGCGGGTGCTCGGCGAGCCGCACCAGGGTTTCGGTGTTGATGGGGACGCCGCTGCGGCCGGGGATGTCGTAGAGCATGACCGGCAGTTCGGTCGCGTCGGCGATGGCCGAGAAGTGCCGGTACAGGCCCTCCTGCGGGGGCTTGTTGTAGTACGGCGTCACGGTGAGCAGGCCGTGCGCGCCGGTCTTCTCGGCGTCGCGGGCCAGCTCGATGCTGTGGCGGGTGTCGTTCGTCCCGACGCCGGCGACGATGTGGGCGCGGTCGCCCACCGCCTCCAGTACGGCGCGTACGAGATCCGATTTCTCCGCGTTGCTGGTGGTCGGGGACTCACCGGTGGTGCCGTTGATGATCAGGCCGTCGTTGCCTGCGTCCACCAAGTGGGTGGCGAGCCGCTGAGCGCCGTCGAGGTCGAGTGCGCCGTCCGCCGTGAAGGGCGTGACCATGGCGGTGAGGACCCGCCCGAAGGGGGTCTGCGGAGTGGAGGTCGGAGCCATGGGTAACACGCTACTCGCTGCTCAACGCGTGGTCTGCCCTCGGGGGATACGACAAAGCATGACAAGGGTGGAACCCGGCACTGCCTGCTCGGGGGTTCAAGCAGTGCCGGGTCCGTTTGATCAGGCTAGATGAACTTCGCGAAATGCCGCAATACGGACACTTCGCTCGGCTGATCCGTACATCTGTGCCGGACCGGTGCGCGGAGGCGCTTTACGGCGCCACGCGCCCGTTGGCGTTGTAGGCCGCGTGCGTGAGGGGCATGAGCTTCGCCCACTCCGCCTCCATCTTCTCGCCGACCATCTCGATCTCCCGCTGGGGGAAGGACGGGACCTTGGCGAGCTCGTGCTGGGTGCGCAGACCGAGGAAGTGCATCAGCGAACGGGCGTTGCACGTGGCGTACATCGAGGAGAAGAGGCCGACCGGGAGGACGGCGCGGGCCACCTCGCGGGCCACGCCGGCAGCGAGCATCTCCTGGTAGGACGCGTACGCCTGCCGGTAGGAGTCCTCCATCACGCGGCCCGTGAGCTCCTGCTGCGCCTGCGTGCCCTCGACGAAGACGTACTTGCCGGGGCGGCCCTCCTGGACCAGCTTGCGGGAGGCGTCCGGGACGTAGAAGACCGGCTCCAGCTCCCTGTAGCGGCCCGATTCCTCGTTGTACGACCAGCCCACGCGGTGCCTCATGAACTCGCGGAAGACGAAGATCGGGGCACTGATGAAGAAGGTCATCGAGTTGTGCTCGAAGGGGCTTCCGTGCCGGTCCCGCATCAGGTAGTTGATCAGGCCCTTGGAACGCTCCGGGTCCTTCTGCAGCTCTTCCAGCGACTGCTCACCGGCGGTGGAGACACGGGCGGCGAACAGCACGTCGGCGTCGGAGGCCGTGTGCTTGATCAGCTCGACGGTGACATCGCTGCGGAAGCTCGGCTTGAGGTCGTCGGCTGGGGTGTCGGTCACGGTGCGGAAGGTCCTTCCCATCGCTGGCTCGGGCGGCGACCACTCTACGGCCCGGCACTGACAACGGGGCGTTCGGTACCGTGCCGCGACATTCGGCGGCGAACTTCAGCGAATTCGGTGATTCTGGGCACCTCTTGGGGCATTCGGCCGTCTGTATGAGTGAGACTGACCTGTTCGAGCAGTTCGAGTCGCTTGTCACCGCACACCCGCGTCCGAGCAAGCCCCCAGAGGAGAAGCACCACCCATGTTCCGTCGGCGCGTGCCCGTCCCGTTCGCCTTCATCGCCGAAGCCGACCAGTTCCGCAGCAATGTCGCTCCCCCGCCCCGCGAGCGGTCCTCCGCCGGGCAGACAGCCGGCCGGTGGCTCATCGGCCTCACCGTGATCGCCGGCATCGCCGGGTCACTGATCCTCGGAATGCCCGCCCTGTCACAGGATCGGTCACCTGCGGATACACAGCGTTCCGAGGCGTCCGACGGCCGCTGACTCTTCCGGACCCCCAAGGGTGGTGAGCCGCCATCCGGCTCGATAACCTCACCGGGCACAGCCCATGCGTGGATTGAGTGAGGATCAGTCGTGCCCCTGCCCTTCCTGACGGCGGACCGCGCCTTTGACGAGGCGGCGGAGGATGTCGCGCTGCCCTTCGACGACCGCGACCGCTGGCGGCGCCCCTACCGGCCCGGCCCCTGGCGGGTGGGCGCGGCCGCGCTCGTCCTGCTGCTCGCCTCGTATGTACTCGCCGCGGCCGTGATCATCGCCGTGGCCGGGACGCTGCCCGCCGCCGGGGCCTGCATGGCCGGGGCGACGGCCGCCATACTGGCCGCGCTGCGGCTGCTGCGGGTGGGTGTGTGGGTCAGCGCGCGAGGGCTGCGCAGGGTGGGCTTCTTCCTCACGCACACGACTCCGTGGGAGCAGGTCGTGGCGGTGCGCACGGTGCAGCAGCCGGTGCGCTGGCTGGGACTGCCGCGCACGGTTCAGGGCCAGGCCCTGACGCTCGTACGCGGGGATCGTGCGCCCGGGGACATGCCGCCGCTGATGACCACGCACAACGCCGATTTCCTGGCCCGTACGGAGGCCTTCGACCGCGCGGCGGACGTCGTCGAGGTGTGGGCCGACGAGTACCGGCGCGTCTGAGGCACTCTCCTCGGCTCATGTTGGAGGACGACGAAGGGGCCGGTCCGCTCAGCGCGGGCCGGCCCCTTCGTCGTACGACCTTGGTCAGGCTTCCAGCGTCCGGCCCTCGTGGAGGGCGATGGCCCGCTGCATGGCCTTGCGGGCGCGCGGGGTGTCGCGGGCGTCGTGGTAGGCGACCGCCAGGCGGAACCAGCTGCGCCAGTCGTCCGGGGCGTCCTCGGTCTCGGTCTTGCGCCGGGCGAAGACCTCGTCGGCCGAGTCGCGGTCGATTCGGCCGCCCTCGGTGCGCCTCAGCTCGTCCAGGGGCAGTCCGCCCTCGGCGTCGAGCACGGCGGCGAGCCGATTGGCCTTCCGGACGAACTGGGTGTTCTTCCAGAGGAACCAGACACCGATGACCGGCAGGATGAGCACCGCCACACCGAAGGTGACGGTGATCAGGGTGCCGTTCTGGATGAGCAGCACACCCCGGCTGCCGACCAGGACGAAATAGACGACCAGGACGGCGGCCGTGATGGCATAGGTGATCTTCGCGCGCATGTCTGCCGGCTAACTGTCGTACGTCCCCGGCTCAGCCGAGGTCGAGGAAGTGTTCCAGGCCGAAGGTGAGGCCCGGGGTGGTCACCACGCGGCGGGCGCCGAGCAGGATGCCCGGCATGAAGCTGCTGTGGTGGAGGGAGTCGTGGCGGATGGTCAGGGTCTCGCCCTCACCGCCGAGCAGGACCTCCTGGTGGGCGAGAAGCCCGCGCAGGCGGACCGCGTGCACGGGCACACCGTCGACGTCGGCGCCGCGGGCGCCGTCCAGGGCGGTCACCGTGGCGTCGGGCTGGGGGGCGCTGCCCGCGCGCTCCCGGGCCGCCGCGATGAGCTGAGCGGTGCGCGTGGCGGTGCCGCTGGGGGCGTCCACCTTGTTCGGGTGGTGCAGCTCGACGACCTCGACGGACTCGAAGTACGGCGCGGCGACCTCGGCGAACTTCATCGTCAGTACGGCCCCGATGGAGAAGTTGGGGGCGATCAGCACGCCCGTCTCCGGGGACGCGGCCAGCGAGGTGCCGAGCTGCGCGAGGCGCTCCTCGGTCCAGCCGGTCGTCCCGACCACGGCATGGATGCCGTGCCGGACGCAGAAGTCGAGGTTGCCCATCACCGAGGCCGGCGTGGTCAGCTCGACCACGACCTGGGCACCGGCGTCGACCAGCGTCTCCAGCTTGTCGCCGCGGCCCAGCGCGGCCACCAGCTCCATGTCCTCGGCGGCCTCGACGGCTCGTACCGCCTCGGCTCCGATCCGGCCCTTGGCACCGAGGACCGCCACGCGCAGCTTGCTCATTGCTTCGTTCCTTACCGAGACGGGATTCACGCGACCGGGATTTACGCGACCGCGTCGTGCAGCCGGGACGCCTGCTTGTCCTTGACCGGGCCGATGACCGCCAGCGAGGGCCGCTGTCCCAGGACGTCCCGGGCGATCGATCGGACCTCGTCCGGGGTGACCGACGCTATCCGGGCGAGCATGTCGTCGACCGACATCTGCTCGCCCCAGCACAGCTCACTCTTGCCGATCCGGTTCATCAGCGCGCCGGTGTCCTCCAGGCCGAGGACCGTGGAGCCCTGGAGCTGGCCGATGGCGCGGCCGATCTCGTCGTCCGTGAGGCCGTGCTCGGCGACCTGGTCCAGTTCGTCGCGGCAGAGCTTGAGGACGTCGTGGACCTGGCTCGGGCGGCAGCCCGCGTAGACGCCGAAGAGGCCGCAGTCGGCGAAGCCCGAGGTGTACGAGTACACGCTGTAGGCCAGGCCGCGCTTCTCGCGGACCTCCTGGAACAGACGCGAGGACATGCCGCCGCCGAGGGCGGTGTTCAGCACGCCGAGAGCCCAGCGGCGTTCGTCGGTGCGGGCCAGGCCCGGCATGCCGAGGACGACGTGCGCCTGCTCGGTCTTGCGGCCGAGCAGTTCGACGCGGCCCGCGGTCCGGATGGTGCGCAGGCCGTCGCGCGGGGCGATGGGGGCCGCCGCTGCGTTCTTGAAGGCGCCGGCCTTCTCGAAGGCGGCGCGGACCTGGCGTACGACCTTGTTGTGGTCGACGTTGCCCGCGCAGGCGACGACGAGGTGTGTCGGGTCGTAGTGCTTCTTGTAGAAGCGGCGGATGCGGTCCGCGGTGAGGGCGTTGACCGTGTTGACCGTGCCGAGGACCGGGCGGCCGAGCGGGGTGTCACCGAGCATGGTGTGCGCGAACAGGTCGTGCACGCAGTCGCCCGGGTCGTCCTCGGTCATCGCGATCTCTTCGAGGATCGCGCCGCGCTCGACGTTGACGTCGTCCTCGCGGATCAGCGAGCCGGTCAGCATGTCGCAGACGACGTCGATGGCCAGCGGCAGGTCGGTGTCGAGCACGCGCGCGTAGTAGCACGTGTACTCCTTGGCCGTGAAGGCGTTCATCTCGCCGCCGACCGCGTCGATCGCCGAGGAGATGTCCAGGGCGGACCTGCGGTTCGTGCCCTTGAAGAGCAGGTGCTCCAGGTAGTGAGTGGCGCCGTTCAGCGTCGGTGTCTCGTCACGGGAGCCCACGTGCGCCCAGATGCCGAACGTGGCGGAGCGCACGGAGGGGAGCGTCTCGGTGACGATACGCAGGCCGCCGGGCAGGGTGGTCTTGCGGACCGTACCGATGCCGTTCGCGCCCTTGATGAGGGTTTGGGTACGGGCGACGGCCCGCGCCTCCGAAGAGGTGCGGGCCGTCGTCGTGGAGCTACTCGACGTCACTGGTCGGTGTCGTCCTTCTTCTCATCGTCGCCTTCGCCCTCGACCACGGGGATGAGGGAGAGCTTGCCGCGGGAGTCGATCTCGGCGATCTCGACCTGGACCTTGGAGCCCACGGCCAGGACGTCCTCGACGTTCTCCACGCGCTTGCCGCCGGCGAGCTTGCGGATCTGCGAGATGTGCAGCAGTCCGTCCTTGCCCGGGAGCAGCGACACGAACGCACCGAAGGTCGTCGTCTTCACGACGGTGCCCAGGTAGCGCTCGCCGACCTCCGGCATGGTCGGGTTGGCGATCGCGTTGATCGTGGCGCGCGCGGCCTCGGCCTGCGAGCCCTGCTGGGCACCGATGTAGATGGTGCCGTCGTCCTCGATCGTGATGTCGGCGCCGGTGTCCTCCTGGATCTGGTTGATCATCTTGCCCTTGGGGCCGATGACCTCACCGATCTTGTCCACGGGGATCTTGACGGTGATGATCCGCGGGGCGTTCGGGGACATCTCGTCCGGCGTGTCGATCGCTTCCATCATCACGTCGAGGATGTGGAGGCGGGCGTCGCGGGCCTGCTTGAGGGCCGCGGCCAGGACGGAGGCCGGGATGCCGTCCAGCTTGGTGTCGAGCTGGAGAGCGGTCACGAACTCCTTGGTGCCGGCGACCTTGAAGTCCATGTCACCGAAGGCGTCCTCCGCACCGAGGATGTCGGTGAGGGCGACGTAGTGCGTCTGGCCGTCGATCTCCTGGGAGATCAGACCCATGGCGATACCGGCGACGGGGGCCTTGAGCGGCACACCGGCGTTCAGCAGCGACATGGTGGAGGCGCAGACCGAGCCCATGGACGTCGAGCCGTTGGAGCCGAGGGCCTCGGACACCTGACGGATCGCGTAGGGGAAGTCCTCGCGGCTCGGCAGGACCGGCACGATCGCGCGCTCGGCGAGCGCGCCGTGGCCGATCTCGCGGCGCTTCGGGGAACCGACGCGGCCCGTCTCACCGACGGAGTACGGCGGGAAGTTGTAGTTGTGCATGTAGCGCTTGCGGGTCACCGGGGAGAGGGTGTCCAGCTGCTGCTCCATACGGAGCATGTTGAGGGTGGTGACGCCCAGGATCTGGGTCTCGCCACGCTCGAACAGCGCCGAGCCGTGCACGCGCGGGATGGCCTCGACCTCGGCGGCCAGCGTACGGATGTCCGTGACGCCGCGGCCGTCGATGCGGACCTTGTCCTTGATGACGCGCTCGCGGACCAGCTTCTTGGTCAGCGCGCGGTACGCGGCGGAGATCTCCTTCTCGCGGCCCTCGAACTGCGGGAGCAGCTTCTCGGCGGCGATCTCCTTGACGCGGTCCAGCTCGGCCTCGCGGTCCTGCTTGCCGGCGATGGTGAGCGCCTGGGCGAGCTCGCTCTTCACCGCGGCGGTGAGGGCCTCGAAGACGTCGTCCTGGTAGTCCAGGAAGATCGGGAACTCGCCGGTCGGCTTGGCGGCCTTCGCGGCGAGGTCCGACTGCGCCTTGCACAGGACCTTGATGAAGGGCTTCGCGGCGTCGAGGCCGGCGGCCACGACCTCCTCGGTCGGCGCCTCGGCGCCACCCTGAACGAGCTGGATCGTCTTGTCGGTGGCCTCGGCCTCGACCATCATGATCGCGACGTCGCCGTCCTCCAGGACGCGACCGGCGACGACCATGTCGAAGACGGCGTCCTCGAGCTCGGTGTGCGTCGGGAACGCGACCCACTGGCCGTTGATCAGCGCGACGCGGACGCCGCCGACCGGGCCGGAGAAGGGCAGACCGGCCAGCTGCGTGGACGCGGAGGCGGCGTTGATCGCCACGACGTCGTACAGGTGGTCGGGGTTGAGGGCCATGATCGTCGCGACGACCTGGATCTCGTTGCGAAGGCCCTTCTTGAAGGACGGACGCAGCGGGCGGTCGATCAGGCGACAGGTGAGGATCGCGTCCTCGGAGGGACGGCCCTCACGGCGGAAGAAGCTGCCGGGGATCTTGCCGGCGGCGTACATCCGCTCCTCGACGTCCACCGTCAGGGGGAAGAAGTCGAGCTGGTCCTTGGGCTTCTTGGAAGCGGTGGTGGCCGACAGCACCATGGTGTCGTCGTCCAGGTACGCGACGGCGGAGCCGGCGGCCTGCCTGGCCAGCCTGCCCGTCTCGAAGCGGATGGTGCGGGTGCCGAAGGAACCGTTGTCGATAACGGCCTCGGCGTAGTGGGTCTCGTTCTCCACTAGCGTTTTCTCCTCGTCTTCGTCCCGTCCTGCCCGTGTGGCAGGGGGACGGTGGCGGAGAGGCGCTCCTTCTGGTGCGGGCCGGTCTTCGATCGAAGCACCCGGGGCTCTTTCGCCCGGGCGCCACTACCGAGGACCGGCGGCGGCGAGGTGCGCTTCTCCTCGTTCATTGTCGTGAGATGCCCTACCCGGCGGGTACGGCGTCATCACGCTGTGTTCGTACGTGCTGTTTCCTGCGTATTGCGTTGTGCTACCACACTACAAAGCGTCCGTGACACTCCGCACGTACAGAGCGCGTGCGGCAGCACATACAGCAAAAGGAGCGGCTCCCAAGAAGTGGGAACCGCTCCCTTCACGGCGTCTTACTTGGCGCCCGCCGCACCGCGGCGGATGCCCAGGCGTTCGACCAGCGCACGGAAACGCTGGATGTCCTTCTTGGCCAGGTACTGCAGCAGGCGGCGACGCTGACCGACCAGGATCAGAAGACCACGACGGGAGTGGTGGTCGTGCTTGTGCGTCTTGAGGTGCTCGGTCAGGTCCGAGATCCGGCGCGAGAGCATGGCAACCTGGACCTCGGGGGAGCCGGTGTCGCCCTCCTTCTGACCGAACTCGCTGATGATCTGCTTCTTTGTAGCGGCGTCGAGCGACACGCGTACTCCTCGTAGTCTCATGTCTGCCACCGAGTGCCCCTGGTCCACTTCTCAGGGGAGCTTCCGTTACTCGGGAGGCGGGGATCCGCTGGGCGCGGCCTCCAGAGCAGCGCTCCGGGGGTGCGTACACAAACGGCCGTTACACAGGGTACCAGCCTGGCCGGATGCGTCTGTCCGGGTCCGCAAACCTTCCCGGACGGCGCGGACCAGGCCACTAGGGTGACGGCAGAGGTCATTCGTACGTGGGGAAGGGGCCGGCGGAACATGCCCGAGGAAGCGGACAAGGACGTCAAGGCGCGCAAGGAGCGGGAGAAGGACGAGCTCTACGCCCTCGACATCTCGGACGTCGAATGGCAGAGCGCACCGGGCACGGAGGAAGACGAGGAGCGGGTCGAGATCGCGTATCTGCCCGCGGGCGCGGTGGCCATGCGGTCGTCGCTCGACCCCGGGACCGTCCTCCGGTACACGGAGGCGGAATGGCGGGCCTTCGTGCTGGGTGCCCGCGACGGCGAGTTCGACCTGGAGCCGGCGCCGCACACGGGCGGCCTGCCGACGGAGTAGCGGCGGTCGGCCCGGGGCGGCCCCGGGCCGACCGGTCGGCTGACCGGTGACCGGCTGACCGGCTGACCGGCTGACCGGCTGACCAACGGGCATCGTGGGCCGGCGGGAACGCCGGGAACTGTGGGGCCGACGCGGAGAGAGGTTTTCCGCGGCGGCCCTTTTCCCTGTCCGCCTTGCCTGTCTTCCGTCCCTGGGGTTCGGAGCGCGCGCCGAGGAACGATGCCGTCCCGGTCGTTCGTTCACGGGAGGCAAGCGCCCGTCTCGATGCCGTTGTTGTCCGCTTTGGGGGTCAATTGGGGGTCAATAGTGAGCGTGCGTACGCCACTTCTGGGCACGGTGTGACGTAGCGGGCGGCCGCGGTGGGGTGGACAGGCCTGCCCTACGGACAGTCATGGTGATTAGGCTGGGACCGGGCGCGACGCCGGAACCCGTGGACGGGTGGCTCGTGTTCAGGGGGAGCCGGGTCAATTCGGACGACCTCGTACGGACTTGGGACGTCCTCGGACGGCCTCGGACGGTCAAGGCCGTCCACGGAAGACAAGTAGACGGTCGCCCCGGCACGGCTTGAGGGTGCTCGACCACACCAGGAGGAATTGTGAACAGCGATCGGGACGGGATCCGCGGGGGCTGGGCCACGCCCGGCGATGACCAGTCCGACGCCGAGTCCGCCGTCGAGACGACGGGCGAGTTCACCATCGACTACGCGCCGCCCGCCTGGTACACGCAGAACGCCTCGGGTGGTTCCGGGGATTCGGGGGGCAAGGGCGGCTCGCAGGAGTCGAGCGACTCGGAGGCCTCGGAGAAGGCGGAGGGCTCGGAGGAGCCTGACTTCGGGGACGGCGACCTGGAGAGCGGCGCGACCATGCGGTTCTCCGCTGTCGCGCTGAAGCGTGAGATCGCGGAACGGGCGGCTTCGGAGGCCACCGAGACCGGGACCGAGGACGTGGATGCGCCTTCGCCTTCGCCTTCGACTTCGGCTTCGGCTTCGGCCGGGTCGGACAGCGAGGGTGCGGAGGCCACCGCGTCAGAGGCTGATGGCGCGGCGGAGGCCGAGGACAGCGCAGAGGACAGCGCCGGTGACAGCGCCGGTGACGACAGCGGCACGGTGGAAGCCGAGGCCGCGGCTGACGACGCGACTGCGCCCGCGGGCGCGGACGAGCCCGACGCCGTGGTCCAGCCCGAGCCCGCAGGCCGGCCCGAACACGTGGTGCAGCCCGGAGAATTGGTGCAGCCCGAAGATTTGGTGCCGGCTGAGCACACGGATGGGCCCGAGCCCGCGGTCCCGGTCCACCAGCCCACGCCGGCAGCCGCACCTGTGGCTCCGCCCGCGCCCGTGATCGACCCCGTGCTCGCCTACCAGTCGCTGGAGGCCGGCACCCAGCGTGTGATCGTGCCCGCGGTGCCGGTGCCGGACCAGCCCGCCCAGGCCGACGCCGAAGTCACCTCCCCCGGTGTCCCGTCCGACGAGGAACCGAGCGGTGCCCCCGCCGAGGCCGAGGTCGCCGACGCCGTGGAGCCGCGCTCCGCCGACGAGGCCGTCGACACGGACGGTGGGGTCCGTACAGACGACGGCCTCCAGCCGCAGGACGCCGTTCACGACGAGGTGCCGACGCCGGGGGAATCACCCGTCGCGGAGCCCCAGGACGCCGCCCCGCAGGACACTCAGGACACGGCCCCGCAGGACAGCGAGCCCCAGGACGCGGTGCCGTCGGTCCGGCCGGAGGAGCCCGAGGGCGTACAGGACACGCCGCCCGCCTGGGCTCCGCCGCCGCTGCCGCAGGGTGGGTTGCCGCCCCTGCCGCCCGCCTACCAGCCCGCGGCACCCGCCCCGGCCCCGCAGTGGCCCGCCTCCACGGAGCCCGCACCGGCCGCGCAGGACCGGGTGCCGGACCAGGCGCTGCCGCATCAGGCGCCCGCCGCCCCGGCGCCGGGCCGGCCCTTCCAGCCTCCCGCGCCTTCGCCCGCTCCGGGCCGGCCCTTCCAACACCCCGCACCTGGCCTGCCCTACCAATCCCCCGTCGCACCCGCGCCCGGCCAGCCCTTCCAGCCGCCGGCTCCGGCACCCGCACCCGCACCCGCTCCGGGCCAGCCTTTCCAGCACCCCGCGCCCCAGCCCGCGCCGTCGGCATGGTCCTCCCCCGGTGCGCCCGTCCCGGCGGGGTCGCCGCCCGGGCCCGTACCCGTGCAGCAGGCCGCATCCGAGAGCCCCGTTCCGGCGCCGCCGCAGGCTCAGCCCCCGGTAGCGCCCGCCCCGGCCGCCGAGGTGCCCGCGCCGGCCCCGCCGCAGCAGGGGAGTTACGGGTTCCCCCAGTCCGGCGCCCCGGACCCGGCGTCCGCCCCGCAGGGCAGCTACGGCTTCCCGCAGCCCGGCGAGCACGCACCGGTTCCGGCGGCCCCGCCCGCCCAGGATTCGGGATACGGGTTCCCGCAGCACAGCGCCCTCGCCCCGGAGCAGCAGGCACCCGCTCCGCCCGCCCCGGCACCCTCCCCGGGCTACGGGTTCCCGCAGCAGAGCACCGCGCCCCAGGACCAGCAGGCGGCGTACCCCGCCGCCCCGCAGGCTCCCGGCTACGGCTTCCCGCAGCCCCCCGCGCCGAACGCCGCGCCGCCGTACGCCCCGGCTCCCTCTCCCGCTCCCGTCCCGCAGCAGGGCTACGGCTTCCCGCAGCCGACGGCCGAACCGCTCGCCCCGCAGCCCGGTTACGACCTCGCGCAGCCGCAGCCGCAGCCGCAGCCCCCGGCTCCCGGCCGGCCGGCGGCGCCCGCCCCGGAGCGGGCCGCCCCGCCGTACCAGGCGCCGGCCCAGCCGGGGGCTCAGCAGCCCCAGGCCCAGACCCCGCACCAGCAGGGCCCCCAGCCCGTACAGCAGCAGCCCGCCGCCCCGGCTGCCCCCGTCGACCCGCGGGCCGGCACCGCCTGGCCGCAGCCCGTTCGGCACGATCAGCGGCAGCCCACCAATCCCGGTGCGGCCCCGCTCGGGTACACCGCGGCGGTGGAGCTGTCCTCCGACCGGCTGCTCAACAACAAGAGGCAGAAGGCCAAGAGCGGTCGTCCGGCCGCCGCGTCCTCGCGTTTCAAGCTGGGCGGGAAGAAGGAAGAGGCCGAACGGCAGCGGAAGTTGGAGCTGATCCGGACTCCGGTTCTCTCCTGCTACCGGATCGCCGTCATCAGCCTCAAGGGCGGTGTCGGCAAGACGACCACGACCACGGCGCTCGGCTCCACGCTCGCCACCGAGCGGCAGGACAAGATCCTCGCCATCGACGCCAACCCGGACGCCGGCACGCTCGGCCGCCGGGTGCGCCGCGAGACCGGCGCCACCATTCGTGACCTCGTGCAGGCGATCCCGTACATCAACTCGTACATGGACATCCGGCGGTTCACCTCCCAGGCGCCCTCCGGGCTGGAGATCATCGCCAACGACGTCGACCCGGCCGTGTCCACGACCTTCAACGACGAGGACTACCGGCGCGCGATCGACGTCCTGGGCAGGCAGTACCCGATCATCCTGACCGACTCCGGTACGGGTCTGCTGTACAGCGCCATGCGCGGGGTGCTCGACCTCGCCGACCAGCTCATCATCATCTCGACGCCGTCGGTGGACGGTGCGAGCAGTGCCAGTACGACGCTGGACTGGCTGTCGGCGCACGGCTACGCGGACCTCGTCTCGCGGTCCATCACGGTCATCTCCGGAGTGCGCGACACCGGCAAGATGATCAAGGTGGACGACATCGTCAGCCACTTCGAGACGCGCTGCCGCGGGGTCGTGGTCGTGCCGTTCGACGAGCACCTGTCCGCGGGCGCCGAGGTCGACCTCGACATGATGCGGCCCAAGGTGCGGGAGGCGTACTTCAACCTCTCCGCGATGGTGGCCGAGGACATCGCGCGGCACCAGCAGTCGCACGGGCTGTGGACGAACGACGGCAACCCGCCGCCGGTGGCCGCGCCGCCGATGCCGGGCCAGTACGTTCCCGGACAGCAGGCTCCGGGACAGCAGGTTCCCGGACAGCAGGCTCCCGGACAGCCCGCGCCGGGTCAGGCTCCGCAGCAGCCTCAGCCCGGTCAGCCGTACGCCCAGCCGGGACAGCCGTATCCGCAGCAGCCCGGGCAGCCGTATCCGCAGGCTCCGGGGCAGGGCTACCCGCAGCCCGGGCAGGCGTACCCGCAGCCGCCTCAGCCGGGTCAGCAGTTCCAGCCCGGACAGCCCTACCCGCCGAACCAGGGGCAGACCCCGCCGCCCCCGGCGCCTCAGGCACCCCCTCAGCAGTAACCCGATCGGCCCCATCGAGGGACCGATTCCCGCTCGGGCCCGCACCGTTCACGGACGGTGCGGGCCTTCGTGTTTCCGGGGAGGTCACCGGCGCGCATCCAGGGACGTCAGGAGCCGTCAGGCCGTCACCTGGGGTGCTTCACCGGTATGGACCAATGAGCGATGAATTCGCGTCAACTCGTTATTTCCGCAGGCCACATGGGGTGCATGCGCCGTTGACTCGCGCAGACGAGCGCTGGTAGACACACACATCAACCCGTCGGCGCCAGCCCGATCACGTCGTTCAACCAGCCATCTCTGTGCAAGCGATGACGCGAGGTCACCGACCCATGAACACACAAGATCAGCACCACAGAGGCCTGCTGCGCCCCCGGCTCGTCGCCGCCGCAGGGGTCGCCGCCCTCACCCTCTCCGCCGGTCTCGCGACCCCGCTCAATCCGGCGCCGCAGCAGGCCCAGGCCAAGGAGAGCAAGAAGGTCCTCACCGTCGCGGTCGCGCAGAGCATCGACTCGCTGAGCCCCTTCCTGGCGTCGCGGCTCGTCAGTACGAGCATCCACCGGCTCATGTACGAGTACCTGACCAACTACGACCCGGCGGACAACCACGCGATCCCGGGCCTCGCCACCAAGTGGGAGCCGTCCGCGGACAAGCTGACCTGGACGTACACGATCCGCTCCAACTCCACGTGGTCGGACGGACAGCAGGCCACCGCCGAGGACGCGGCGTGGACGTTCAACAAGATGATGACCGACGACGGTGCGGCCACCGCCAACGGCAGCTTCGTCGCCAACTTCAAGAAGGTCACCGCGCCGAGCGCCACCCAGCTGGTGATCGAGCTGAAGAAGCCGCAGGCCACGATGGCCGCGCTCGACGTGCCGATCGTGCCGAAGCACGTCTGGGAGAAGGTCGGCGACTTCTCCAAGTTCAACAACGACAAGAGCTTCCCGATCGTCGGCAACGGACCGTTCGTCCTGACGGACTACAAGGCCGACAGCTACGTACGTCTGAAGCCCAACAAGAGCTTCTGGCGCGGGGCGCCCAAGTTCGACGAGCTGGTCTTCAAGTACTACAAGGACGGGGACGCGGCCGTCGCGGCGCTGCAGAAGGGCGAGGTGTCCTTCGTCTCCGGTCTGACTCCGGCGCAGTCGGCCGCGCTCCAGTCCGAGCGGAACATCAAGGTCAACGACGCCCCGGGACGCCGCTTCTACGCCCTGGCCACCAACCCCGGTGCCCAGGCCAAGAACGGCAAGCACTTCGGTGACGGCGCCGAGTCGCTGCTCGACCAGAAGGTCCGCCAGGCGCTGTTCCTGTCGATCGACCGGCAGACACTGATCGACAAGGTCTTCCAGGGGCACGCCGTCGCGGGCGAGGGCTACATCCCGCCGCGCTTCTCGACGTACTTCTGGAAGCCGTCGGCGAGCCAGACGCTGGGGTACGACCCGGCGAAGGCGGCGAAACTCCTCGACCAGGCGGGCTACGAGAAGAACGGCGACGGCAAGCGCGTCGAGAAGAACGGCAAGCCGATCAACTACCGGATCCTGTGCCACGCGACCGACCCGAACGACAAGGCGGTCGGGCAGTACGTGAAGGAGTGGTTCGGGAAGCTGGGCATCGGGGTCACCCTCAACTGCCTGGACAACGTGACCGACCCCTGGCTGGCCGGCACGTACGACCTCGCCTTCGACGGCTGGTCCGTCAACCCGGACCCCGACTTCGTCCTGTCGATCCACACCTGCGGCGCCCTGCCCGCCACCCCGAAGGACACGGGCGCGACGGACAACTTCATCTGCGACAAGACGTACGACGGGCTGTACGACCAGCAGCTCGCCGAGTACGACACCACCAAGCGGACGGACCTCGTCAAGCAGATGGAGTCGCGGCTGTACGACACCGGGTACATGAACGTCATGGCGTACCCGAACGCGGTCGAGGCCTACCGCACCGATCAGATCAAGTCGATCGAGACGATGCCGAAGGCCGCGGGCAACATCTACGGCCAGGACGGCTACTGGAGCTGGTGGTCGGCGGTTCCGGCGGGCTCCTCCGGTGCGTCCTCCGACGGTTCGAGCTCGACGGGCGTCATCATCGGCATCGTCGCGGGCGTCGTCGTCCTCGTGGGCGCCGGTGCGTTCTTCGCGATGCGCCGCCGCTCGACGGCCGAGGACCGTGAGTAGCGCACGCACCGCCCCCGAGGGCGCCCCGCACGAACGAACGCGGGGTCCCGATGAACGTACGAGCGAATGAGTAGTTCATGACCGCTGAGGCAACACCCTCGCTGGTCGAGGCGACCGGCGGTCCGGCTCAGGCCGGGCCGTCGGTCCGCGGGCCGAAGGCACGCAATCGGACCGCCTATCCGCGGTACGTGGCGGGCAAGTTGGGCGGCGCGGCCGTCTCCCTGCTCGCCGTCCTCGTCACCAGCTTCTTCCTCTTCCGACTCATCCCCGGCGACCCGGTCAAGTACATGACGGGCGGCCGCCAGGTCTCCGCCGAACAACTCGCCAACTACCGCAAGGAGTTCGGGCTCGATCTGCCCATGTGGGAGCAGTTCACCGACTACTGCGGCAAGGCGCTCAGCGGCGATCTCGGCACCTCGTACCAGTTCCGCGCCCCCGTCATCGACAAGATCACCGAAGCGCTGCCGAACACGCTGCTGCTCACCGGGACGGCGTTCGTCCTCTACACCGCGCTCGGCATCTTCCTCGGCACCCGCTCCGCGTGGCGCAACGGCGGAACGAGTGACCGCGTCAACACCGGTCTGGCGCTGACCCTTTACTCGATTCCGTCGTTCTGGCTGGGACTGCTGCTCATCATCGTGTTCTCGGTGGGCATGGGCCCGATCCCCGGCCTGTTCCCGACCGGCGGCATGGAGTCGGGGGGCGAGGAGGGCTTCGCGTACGTCATCGATGTCGCCCACCATCTGGTGCTGCCGGTGGTGACACTGGTCGCCGTCGAGTACGGGCAGACCCTGCTGGTCACGCGCTCGGCGCTGCTCGACGAGATGGGCAGCGACTATCTGACCACGGCCCGGGCGAAGGGCCTGCGGGACGACCTCGTACGCCGCCGGCATGCCGTGCCCAACGCGCTGCTGCCCACCGTCACCCTGATCTTCATCAACCTCGGCCGGACGGTCGCGGGCGTGATCCTCGTCGAGACCGTCTTCTCCTGGCCCGGCCTCGGCGGGCTCTTCTACCAGGCGCTGAGCGTGCCCGATCTGCCGCTGGTGCAGGGGCTGTTCTTCGTCTTCGCGGCGGCGGTGATCGTGATGAACACGCTGGCCGATCTGATCTATCCGCTGCTGGATCCACGGGTGGGCCGATGACCACGACCGAACCGGACGGGCCGATGACGACCGAAGCACCCCCGCGGGTGTCCCAGCCGAGTCCGCGCAGCCTCGCCCGGCAGCGCCGCCGTCGCTCCGCCGCCCGCTTCTGGAAGCAGTACCGCACCCATCGGGCGGGCGTCTTCGGGCTCGCCGCCCTCGGCCTCTTCGCGCTGATCGCGGTGACGGCGCCGCTGACGGTGGGCTCCGACGTGCAGAGCGTGACCGACGCGCCGGGTGACCCGCTGGAGAGCCCGAGCGCCGAATTCCCGCTCGGCACCGACCAGTTCGGGCGCAATCTGCTCGGCCTGGTGGTGTGGGGCGCCCGTGTCTCCCTGCTGGTCGGACTGCTCGCCGCCGTGCTGTCGGTGGCGATCGGGGCACTGATCGGGATCACCGCCGGACACTTCCGCGGCTGGTACGCGACCGTCCTGATGCGGATCACGGACTGGTTCCTGGTGATGCCGACACTGGTCCTCGCCATCGCGCTGGCGACCGTGATGACCCGCTCCCTCGGCACGATCATCCTGGCGATCGGCGTCACCACCTGGCCCACGACGGCCCGGCTGGTGCGCGCGCAGACCCTCGCGGTGGAGTCGCGGCCGTACATCGAGCGGGCCAAGGCGCTCGGCGGCGGCCACTGGCACATCATGTCGCGCCATGTGCTGCCCAATGTGATGCCGCTGGTCCTGGCCCAGACGACGCTCATCATCTCCTCGGCGATCCTCGCGGAGGCGACGCTGGCGTTCCTCGGTCTCGGCGATCCGACCGTCGTGTCGTGGGGCGGCCTGCTCCAGGACGCGCGCGAGGCGGGCGCGGTCAGCGCGGGCAAGTGGTGGTACCTGGTGCCGCCGGGCGTGGCGATCGCGGTGGTCGCGCTGGCGTTCACGCTGTGCGGTCGCGCGGTCGAGTCGGTCCTCAACCCGAAGCTGGGGGTGGCGCGTTGAGCACGGCGACCGAGGGAACCGCGAGTGCTCCGAGCACGGCGAGCGGGCGACCGCTGCTGGAGGTCAGGAACCTCGAGGTGACGTACCCGGGTGGCGCGGCCGCCGTTCGCGGGGTGGACCTCTCGCTCGACGCGGGCCAGAAGCTCGGCATCGCGGGTGAGTCCGGCTGCGGCAAGTCCACACTGGCGCTGGCGCTGCTGAGGCTGCTGCCCGCGGGCACGCGCACGAGCGGGGAGATCCTCCTCGCCGGCGAGGACGTGCTGAAGATGAAGTGGGGGCGGGTGCGGGCGGTGCGCTGGGCGGGCGCGTCCATCGTCTTCCAGGGCGCCATGCACTCACTGAACGCCGTGCACCGCGTCGGCGACCAGATCGCCGAGCCGATCCTGCTGCACAAAAAAGCGACTCCGGCGGGTGCGCGGAAGAAGACCGGCGAACTGCTCGAACAGGTGGGGCTGCCGGCCGCCCGCGCGGACGCCTACCCGCACGAGCTCTCCGGCGGCCAGCGCCAACGCGTCATGATCGCCATGGCGTTGGCCTGCGACCCCCAGCTGGTCATCGCCGACGAACCGACGACCGCGCTCGACGTGATGATCCAGGCGCAGATCCTCCGGCTGATCCAGCAGCTCGTCAGCGAGCAGGAGGTGGGGCTCGTCATGATCAGCCACGATCTCGCCGTGCTCGCCGACACCTGCGACCGGCTCGCGGTGATGTACGCGGGCCGCGTGGTCGAGGAGGGACCCGCCCGGCAGGTCTACGAGGACGCCCGGCACCCGTACGGCAAAGCCCTGTCGGCGGCCTTCCCGCGCATCGGCGACACGGCGTCGCGGTTCGCGCCGCGCGGGCTGCCCGGCGATCCGCCGGACCCGTCGGCGCTGCCGTCCGGCTGCACCTTCCACCCGCGCTGCCCGGTGGCGCTGGACGTGTGCGGGACGGACGACCAGGTGCCGCGGGACGCTGGGGCGGGACGATGGGCGGCCTGTGTCCACGTGGGCACGGCCGTGGGCGCGGAACCGGTCAGGAGCACGCCATGACGACAACCCCCGCGACGACCGGCCCGCTCCTGCGCGCCGAGGGCCTGCACGTCTCCTTCCCGGGCCGGCAGGGCACCGCCCGTGCCCGTGCCGTCGACGGCGTCGACCTCGACATCCGGCCCGGTGAGATCGTCGCCCTGGTCGGCGAGTCGGGCTGCGGCAAGACGACGCTGGCCCGCTCGCTCCTCGGCCTGGTCCCGCCCTCCGACGGCGCTGTCACCTTCGACGGCAAGGCGCTGGACTACTCCTCGCGTGCCCTGAAGGCCTACCGGAAGCGCGTCCAACTGGTCCTCCAGGACCCGAGCGGCTCGCTGAACCCCCGGCACACGGTCTACGGCGCGGTGGCCGAGGGGCTGCGCATCCACCGGTACGGCGGCGACGAGCGCGCCGCGGTCGCCGAGGCTCTCTCCCGGGCGGGCCTGCGTCCTCCGGAGCGCTTCTTCCTGCGCTACCCGCACGAGTTGTCCGGCGGCCAGCGGCAGCGCGTCGTCATCGCCGGCGCGCTCGTCCTGGAGCCCGAACTCATCGTCGCCGACGAGCCGGTGGCCTCCCTCGACGCCTCGGTCCGCGGCGAGATCCTCGCGCTGCTGCTGCGGCTGCGGGACGAACTCGGCCTGTCAGCCCTCGTGGTGACCCACGATCTGGGCCTGGCGTGGAACATCGCCGACCGGGTCGCGGTGATGTACCTCGGCCGGATCGTGGAGACCGGAGCCGTCGAGCAGGTCCTGGCGGCACCTCAACATCCGTACACCCAAGCCCTGTTGTCCGTTCTTCCGGAAGCCCCGGGCGATCCCGTCGTGCTGAGCGGCGAGCCCCCGGACCCCTCCCGCATCCCCGGCGGCTGCCGGTTCCACGCCCGCTGCCAGATCCTGGCGAGCGGGGAGGCCGAGCGGGCGGGTGTGGCGGACGCCTGCCGGAGCCAGGACCTGGAGGTGCTGGACGGCGGCGGCGGAACACAGGTGGCCTGCCACTGGGCGCGGGCGGTAGGCACCGAAGCCTGACCGGTGAGGGGGCGGCCGGTGCCAGGCGAGGCACCGGCCGCCCCCGTCGCCGTACATCGGAGCGGGCCGCGCGCGAAACGGATGCGCCTGGACCCGCCGTTTCAGGAAGGCAGCCCCCGAGAGGGCACTCGGGCGGATCAGAGGCCACTCGGCAGCCGCCGAAGCGGCAGGCAGGCGAGCGGGACGGAGCGAGGGGACTACTCCCCGTCGTACGCCTCGATCAGTGCCCGTGAGCGCTTCACATCGTCGGCGATGGCCACCAGCAGGTCCTCGATGGAGTCGAACCTGGCCTGGCCGCGGACGAAGGCGAGGAAGTCGACGGCGACGTGCAGACCGTAGAGGTCGAGGCCGACGCGGTCGATGGCGTACGCCTCCACCGTGCGCTCGGTGCCGTCGAACTGCGGGTTCGTGCCGACGGAGATCGCGGCGGGCATGGCCTCGCCCTCGACGTGCAGCCAGCCCGCGTAGACGCCGTCGGCGGGGATCGCGGTGTGCGGGAGGGTCTCGACGTTGGCGGTGGGGAAGCCGAGCTCGCGGCCGCGCTGGGCGCCGCGGACGACGATGCCCTCGACGCGGTGCGGCCGTCCGAGGATCTCGCGCGCGCCCTCGACATCGCCCTCGGTGACGAGGCGCCGGGTGAGGGTCGAGGAGAACGGCTCGCCGCCACCCGCCTCACCGGACACGTACAGGTCCACGACCTCGACCTCGAAGTCGTACGTCTTCCCCTGCTCGCGCAGGAAGTCGACGTTGCCCGCGGCCTTGTGGCCGAAGCGGAAGTTGGGGCCCTCGACGACGGCCTTGGCGTGCAGCTTGTCGACCAGCACCTTCGCCACGAAGTCGGCGGGCGACAGCTTCGAGAACTCGGTGGTGAACGGCAGGATGAGCAGGGCGTCCACGCCCAGTTCGGCCATCAGTTCGGCGCGGCGGTGGTGCGGGGCGAGCAGCGGCGGGTGGCTGCCGGGGCGGACCACCTCGCTGGGGTGCGGGTCGAAGGTGACCACGACGGAGGGAACGCCCAGCTCACGGGCGCGGTCCACGGCATGCCGGATGATCAGCTGGTGTCCGCGGTGCACCCCGTCGTAGGAACCGATGGTGACGACGCTGCGCCCCCAGTCCTCGGGGATGTCCTCCAAGCCACGCCAGCGCTGCACTGTGACCGCTCCTTGTCGAACCCGTGTCCGTGATTGCTCATTCGCAGCTCTAAGGGTGCCATGCCGTGTGCGCTCGGCTTGCATCGGCATCGGGCTGTGACACATTGCTCAGCGCCGTGGAGCGCCGTGCGCGGGCGGTGGTTCAGGCGGGAACCCGCGCCCCGGCCAGGTTCTCGATCATGCGGCGGGTGCTGGGGCCGACCACGCCGGACCACTCCTCGGGGGTGCCGGTCAGCCAGCGGGCGAGCAGGGTGGCGAAGCCCGGGACGCGCCGGGCGAGGTCGACGAGGCCCCGGTCGAAGCCGGTGGCCCCGGCCGGTGTGCGGACGAGGAGGAGGCCGACGCGGTGCACCAGCTCGCGGGTGCGCTCCTCACCCCGCCGGTCGAGGCCGTCCACGGCGGCCCTCAGGACGGCGTCGAGAACGGCCGGCTCCCGCTCGTGCGCCAGCAGCAGATCGAGCAGCTCGCGCCGCAGCGGGGCCGAGGCCTTGCCGCCCGGGGCGGCGAGGACCTGGGCCAGCGCCGTCCGCACCAGCACGGAACAGCCCTCCAGCAGACAGCTGACCAGGGGAAACAGCACCCCGGCAGCGGCGCTCCCGTCGTCGAGGCGCCGGTCCACGTACGCGGCCAGGTACGCGGTGGCGCCGGGGCACAGGTCCACGGCCTCCCGCACCATCGCGGCGACGCGGCGGGCCAGCGCCGGCGTGGTGACGTCGGCGAGGGTGCGCAGCAGCTCGGCCGTGTCGGGGCCGGGCCGGCGCAGCCGGTCACGGAAGGCGGCGAGCACGAGCTCCTGATGGGTGGTGAGCGCGGCGGCCAACGCGCTCGGGGGCAGCCGTGCGTCGCCGGCCGCGAAGCGCTCCAGGGCCTGCGGCAGGTAGTGGGCTCGCGTGAGCGGATCCCGTACGAGGATGCCGAGCGCCCCGCCGTGCAGCGTGCAGTCGGCGGGGCGGGCGAGCAGGGCGAGGGCGGCGTACCGCAGCAGCTCGCGGTCGGCCGAGGTCCCCGCGAACGGCGCCGCCCGCAGCCCGTAGGCGACGGCCGCCACCCGCCGCGCGGGCTGTTCGTCGTGCGCCCACCGGTCCACCGCCCGGCACACGGCCGACGGCTCCTCCTCGGCAAGCACGGCCAGCAGCTCGTCGCCCCGCCGGTGCGCGCAGGCCACCAGGGCTTCGGCCAGATCGTCCAGCGCCCGCCGCCGGTGCGCGTACAGCAGCGCCTGCGCGGCCGTCGCGACGGTCGCGTGCGGGGTCGCGGGGAGCGGTCGCTCGTCGTCGAACCAGCGGGTGAGGTGGTGGTGCACGGCGGTGGGGTCGGCGGCGAGGAGACGGGAGACGGTGTCGAGGTAGCGCGGGGCGGCGGGGGCCTCGCCGGGGCACGGGGGCTCGGCCGCCGGGGCGCGGCGGGCGTCGGCGACCACCAGGCGCCTGAGCAGGTCGAAGCGCTCCGCGTCCGGTACGGGCAGCGCCGCCCAGAAGGCCGGACCGAACTCCGCCGGTACGGCTCTCCCGTGCTCCCGCCACGTCACGATCCGCTCGGTGAGCAGCCGCAGCACCCCGAGGTACGGGGTCGCGTCGGGTACCCGGAGCAGGACGGTGGAGCAGAGTCGGGCGGCCCACCAGAGGGGGTCGCCGAGCGGGTCCTGCGCGTCGGGCAGCAGATCGTCGACCGCGTGGACGAGGTCCTCCAGACGGAGGGTCAGTTCGGCGGTGCCCTTTTGACGGGCCAGCAGGAGCAGGGTCTCCACGACGGGGCCGATGCGGTGGCGGGGGACGGGAAGGGTGTCCGCCCCGGAGTCCGCCGCCGTGGACCGGGAGCGGCGTGCGTGCCGACGGCCGGGCGCCGTGGTCCCCGTGTGCCCGGGGTCGGTGCCGGGCGCGGTGTCGGGTGCGGTGTCGGGTGCGGTGCGCCTCCGGTGGACCAGGCTGTGCAGGGCCGCGTCCAGGTCGAGGTGGGTGCCCTGGATCCAGTCGGCGAGCTCCTCGTGGGCGAAGCGGTAACCGTCGCCCGCGGGGACGAGGAGTCCCTCGGTGAGAACGGCGTTCGCCCAGCCGGTGATGCCCGCGAGGCGGCGTCCCGGGGCGGGGCCCCAGGGGAAGACGGCTTCGAAGGACGCCCCGTCCAGTTCGCCCTGCCCGGGTCCCAGGCAGCGGCGCGCGGCCTCGTGCACCTGGCCGGAGACCCGGGCGGCTAGCCGGCGTACGGCGGTGCCGCGCACGCCGTTCGCCGCGGCGAGCCGGACCGCGACGCGCAGGCACATCAGGTCGAGGTGGGCGGCGAACACGTCGTCGCGGTCGAGCCGCCCGGCCGGGACGTCGGGCACCGTGGCCCGTACCTCGGACAGCAGCCGCAGCACCAGCGGATGGCCGGCGTCGGCCGGCGCCAGGGTGCCTTCGGGAATCCCGGCGCGCGACCGGGCCAGCCGGGCCTCCTCCTCGGTCAGATCGCCGAGCCGTACGCAGGCGGGCAGGCCGTCGGCGTCCCCGTCCCGCGGCGGCTGCCCGCCCGGGTACGCCGACGGCCGGTGCAGCAGCTCCGCGGGAAATCCCGCCCCCGCGCGCTCCCAGTACTCCGCCCGGCACCCGATGACGAGCCGTACGCCGGTCTCCGCCAGCCAGGCGGCCGTTCCCTCGGTCCAGGCGGGGAGCCGGTGGGCGAGCTCGGGCGGCATCTCCTCGGGACCGTCGAGGAGGAGGAGCAACGGCCGACCGACGGCACGCGCCGCCAGGGCCAGCCGGTTGGGCCCGATGTCGCCGAGTTCGCCGCCGTATCCCTGGGGAGGGAGCACGCCCGCGTCCGCGCGCCGCCGCGCGCCCCCTCCCCCGGCCGCCCCGGGGCCCTGCCGCGACGCCGCCACGATCCTGCCGGCGCGCTCCAGGGCGCGTGTCGCCGCGTCCGCCACCGAGGTGTCGTCGGCGAGGAGGTCGGCGCCGCGCAGCCACAGGGTGGGGGCCGGTTCCGGGCCCCTGAGGCGGCGGGCGGCGAGGGCGGCGAGTTCCGTCGTACGGCCACTGCCGGGCGGGCCGACGAGTCCGAGGACGGCGGCCGGGCCCCTCTCGAAGGCCGTGAACTCCCTGATGACATCGGCCCGTTCGACGGGTTCGGGACCCATGCCCGCGGCACCGGTCGGGGCCGGCGGAGGGGGCCCGTCCGATCCCACCGAGGTCGCGGTGAGTTCCAGCGCTCCCGCGAGATTCAGATCGGCGCCGTACGCGGGCACGGTCTCCGCGTTACGGGCCAGCAGGTCGGCGAGCGGCCCCGCGACGCCTCGCAGGGGGACGGCGAAACCGGGTGACCGATGGCCGGCCGGGGTCTCCCCCGGCCCGGTTCCGTCCGGGGTCCGGGGAAGCAGGACGGTGCCGACGACCGCCACCACGGCGCCGGTGCCGGCGTCGAGGACCGGTCCCCCGGCGGCTCCGCCGCCCGGCCGGAGCGCGTCCGCGCCCGCCGTCCCGATCGCCAACTCCAGTGCGTCGCGCAGGAGATGGAAGCGATCGGTGGCCGTGTACGTCACGGCGGAGGTGCCCAGCACCCGCGCCTCGCGCCAGCCGCCCGCCGCGATCCGGACGTACGCACCGGTCTCGACGCGGTCCCGCACGGTGACGGGGAGCGGGCCGAGGCCGAGACCTTCGGTGCGTACGAGGGCCAGACCGGCGTCGGGCAGGGGCGTGACGGCGTCGGCGGTCACCACGCAGGTACGGTCGCCGGGGGCGTGCAGGACGAGTCGGGCCAGGCCGTCGACCGCCTCGTGGCTGGTGATCACGGTGCCGTGGTGGTCGGCCGCGAAACCCGTGCCGCGTGGGCGGCCCGCCAGGTCGCAGACGCGTACCAGCGCTTCGTCCCACGTCTGTCCGGTGGCGTCCGCCGCCTCTTCGGTCCCGGTCCGCGGGCCGCGTCCCGCCATGCTCGAACCTCCCCGCCGTGCTCCTGCTCCGACGGTAGGGGCGAGGTGATCGGCGGGACAGATCCTGTGGCGAACGCGCCCCCTTCTACTCCCTCGGTTCACTCCGAGCGCCCGCCCGAAGGGGTGAATACGCGAGGTCGGATGGATACACCCTTGGGTGGGGGAGCCGGGGGAGGGAGTGGAGCGGCGGGCACGAGACCCCGTGACCGCCGCTCCACGGGCGGAGTGTCCTCGCGGGCGCCCCGCCTCGTGTGCGGGGAGCCCGGGCGCCCCGCCCGGTGTGCGCCCGGGGAGCCTCAGCCGAAGACGGCCAGGCTCTTCGCCTTGCCCTTCGACTCCTCCACCAGCGCGATGAACTGCCCCTCGGGGTCGAAGACCGCGACGGTGCCCTTGCCCGCGTACTCCTCGGGCATGTCGAGCCGGACGCCGTTCAGCAGCAGCCGGGCCCGCTTGGTGTCCACGTCCCAGCGCGGGAACGCGGCCGCGGCCGCCTCCGAGATCGGCATCACCGTCAGCTCCTCCTGGAGCTGGTCGAGGGTGCGCGCGGAGTCCAGCTTGTAGGGGCCGACGCGGGTGCGGCGCAGGGCGGTGAGGTGACCGCCGACGCCCAGGTCCGCGCCGAGGTCGCGGGCGATCGCCCGGATGTACGTCCCGGAGGAGCAGACGACGGAGACGACCAGGTCGAGCACCGGGGTGCCGTCCTCGGCGACCGCGTCACGGATGTCGTACACCGCGAACGACGAGATGGTCACCGGGCGGGCCGGGATCTCGAATTCCTCGCCCTCGCGCGCCCTCTTGTACGAGCGCACACCGTCGATCTTGATGGCGCTGACCTTGGACGGCACCTGCATGATGGCGCCGGTCAGCTTGGCGACCCCGGCGTCGACCGCGTCGCGCTTCACACCGGAGGCGTCCGTCGAGGAGGTGATGTCGCCCTCGGCGTCGTCGGTCAGCGTGTTCTGGCCGAGCCGGATCGTGCCGAGGTACTCCTTCTCGGTGAGCGCGAGGTGCCCGAGGAGTTTGGTGGCCTTCTCGACACCGAGGACGAGCACACCCGTCGCCATGGGGTCGAGGGTGCCCGCGTGGCCCACCCTGCGCGTCCTGGCGATCCCGCGCATCTTGGCTACCACGTCGTGCGAAGTGAAGCCCGACGGCTTGTCGACAATGACAAGCCCGTCGGGCGTCTTGGGGTTCTGCGTCATTCCGCCGCGTCGTCCTCGTCGTCCTCGCCCGGCTTCTTGTACGGGTCCGCGTCACCCGCGAAGGACGCGCCGGCCGAGACCTCGCGCACCTTCTCGTCCGAGGCCCGTGCCTTGTCGAGCAGGTCCTCGATGGTCTTGGCGGTGTCCGGCAGGGCGTCCGCGACGAACGTCAGCGTCGGCGTGAACTTCACGCCCGCCGCCGCGCCGACGGCCGAGCGGAGCACGCCCTTGGCGCTCTCCAGGCCCGCGGCCGCCTCGGCACGCTGCTCATCGTCCCCGTACACCGTGTAGAAGACGGTGGCCTCCCGGAGGTCCCCGGTGACCCGGGTGTCCGTGATGGTGACGTGAGTACCGAGCCGCGGGTCCTTGATCCCACGCTGCAGCTTCTTGGCCACCACCTCTCGGATGAGGTCCGCCAGCCTCTTCGCCCGCGCGTTGTCGGCCACTGGTCCGTCTCCTTCTTCGCCTTGCTTGTTTCGTCAGTCTTCGTCTGTGTGGACTCTGCGCCGTACCGACAGCAGTTCCACCTCCGGCCGCGCCGCGACCAACCGTTCGCACCGGTCCAGTACGTCGGTCAGGTGCGTCGTGTCCCCGGAGACCACCGCCAGGCCGATCTCTGCCCTGCGGTGAAGGTCCTGGTTGCCCGTCTCGGCGGCACTCACCGCGTACTTCCGCTGGAGTTCGGCGACGATCGGCCGGACGAGAGAGCGTTTCTCCTTGAGCGAGTGAACGTCGCCGAGGAGCAGGTCGAAGGACAGCGTCCCCACATACATGTGTAACCGGATGTCCCGCCGGTACGGGATAGATGGCCTGCCAATGCACTTGGCAGGGACATCAGAACCGTACAACGAACCGTCGGCCGGCTCGACGGGGTTTCCGGGCCCCGGGTCGTTCACCGGCCGGGGCCGGTCACGCAGTTCCCCGCGCCCCGAAGAGGGACGCGGGGAATTGCGTGATCTTGTAAACGGCAAGCTGGCCGGCGGTGACTGCTCACCGCCGGCCAGCTCAGGCAACCGCTTTACGAGCGCGGCTTCTCGCGCATCTCGTAGGTCGCGATGACGTCGTCGACCTTGATGTCGTTGAAGTTGCCGAGGTTGATACCACCCTCGAACCCTTCGCGGATCTCGGTGACGTCGTCCTTGAAGCGACGCAGCCCGGAGATGTTGAGGCTCTCCGCGATGACCTTGCCGTCGCGGATGAGGCGCGCCTTGGTGTTGCGCTTGACCTCGCCCGAGCGGACCAGGACACCGGCGATGTTGCCCAGCTTGGACGACTTGAAGACCTCGCGGATCTCCGCCGTGCCGAGCTCGACCTCCTCGTACTCCGGCTTGAGCATGCCCTTGAGGGCCGCCTCGATCTCCTCGATGGCCTGGTAGATCACCGAGTAGTACCGGACGTCGACGCCCTCGCGCTCCGCCATCTGCGCCGCGCGGCCCGCAGCGCGGACGTTGAAGCCGATGACGATGGCGTCGGAGCCGGTCGCCAGGTTGATGTCGGACTCGGTGACCGCACCCACACCGCGGTGCAGGACACGGATGTCGACCTCTTCGCCGACGTCGAGCTGGAGCAGCGAGGACTCGAGAGCCTCCACCGAACCGGACGCGTCGCCCTTGATGATGAGGTTGAGTTCCTGCACCAGACCGGCCTTGAGGGCCTCGTCCAGGTTCTCCAGGGAGAACCGGACACCCCGGCGGGCGAAGTTGGCGTTGCGCTCACGCGCCGCGCGCTTCTCGGCGATCTGACGCGCCGTGCGGTCCTCGTCGACAACCAGGAAGTTGTCGCCGGCGCCCGGGACGTTCGTGAGACCCAGGACCAGGACGGGGGTCGACGGACCCGCTTCCTCGACGTTGTTGCCGTTGTCGTCGAGCATCGCCCGGACACGGCCGTACGCGTCGCCGACCACCATCGTGTCGCCGATGCGCAGCGTGCCGCGCTGGACCAGGACCGTCGAAACGGCACCGCGGCCACGGTCGAGGTGGGACTCGATCGCAATACCCTGCGCGTCCTGCTCCGGGTTGGCCCGCAGGTCGAGCGAGGCGTCCGCGGTCAGGACCACGGCCTCCAGGAGAGCCTCGATGTTGAGGCCCTGCTTGGCGGAGATGTCGACGAACATCGTGTCGCCGCCGTACTCCTCGGCCACCAGACCGAACTCGGTGAGCTGACCGCGCACCTTGGTCGGGTCGGCACCCTCGACGTCGATCTTGTTGACCGCGACCACGATCGGCACGTCGGCCGCCTTGGCGTGGTTCAGCGCCTCGATCGTCTGGGGCATCACACCGTCGTTGGCCGCCACCACGAGGATCGCGATGTCGGTCGACTTGGCACCACGGGCACGCATGGCGGTGAACGCCTCGTGACCGGGGGTGTCGATGAAGGTGATCCTGCGCTCTTCGCCGTTGACCTCGGTCGCGACCTGGTACGCACCGATGTGCTGCGTGATACCGCCGGCCTCGCCCGCGACGACGTTCGTCTTGCGGATGGTGTCGAGAAGGCGGGTCTTACCGTGGTCGACGTGACCCATGACGGTCACGACCGGCGGACGGACCACGAGGTCGTCCTCGTCGCCCTCGTCCTCGCCGAACTCGATGTCGAAGGACTCGAGCAGCTCGCGGTCCTCCTCCTCGGGGCTGACGATCTCGAGGACGAAGTTCATCTCGTCCGCGAGGAGCTTCAGCGTCTCGTCGGAGACGGACTGCGTGGCAGTGACCATCTCGCCGAGGTTCATCATCACGCCGACGAGCGACGCCGGGTTGGCGCCGATCTTCTCGGCGAAGTCGGTGAGGGACGCACCGCGCGACAGGCGGACGGACTGTCCGTTGCCGCGAGGCAGCATCACGCCGCCGACCGACGGGGCCTGCATGGCCTCGTACTCCTGGCGCCTCTGCCGCTTCGACTTGCGACCACGACGCGCCGGACCGCCGGGACGGCCGAACGCACCCTGTGTGCCACCACGGCCACCGGGACCACCCGGACGACCGCCGAAGCCGGGACGGCCACCGCCGCCACCGCCGGGACCACCCGGACGACCGGCGAAACCGCCGCCGCCGCCACCGGGACCACCCGGACGACCGGCGAAACCGCCGCCGCCGCCACCGGGACCGGCCGGACGACCGGCGAAGCCGCCGCCGCCCGGACGACCGCCGCCGCCACCGGGACCACCGGGACGACCGCCGCCGCCACCGGGACCGCGGCCACCGGGGCCACCGCCGGGACGCGGGCTGCCCGCGGCCGGACGCTGAGGCATCATGCCGGGGTTCGGACGGTTACCGCCCGGACCGCCGCCGGGACGCGGAGCCTGCGGACGGGGCATGCCGCCCGGAGTGGGACGGGCACCGCCCGGACCGCCCTGCGGACGCGGAGCGCCGCCGGGACCGCCCTGGGGACGGGGAGCACGGTCCTGGCCGCCCGCGCCCTGCGGACGCGGACCACCGGGAGCACCGGCGCCGCCGGGGCCGGGACGTGAACCGCCCGGACGGGGCGTCTGCGGACGCGCCATGCCGGTGGAGCCACCCGAGGTGAACGGGTTGTTGCCCGGACGGGGACCGGCCGGACGAGCACCGGGACGCGGAGCCTGGCCGCCGGGACGCGGGGCGCCCTGACGGTCGCCGCGCTCGGGACGGTCACCACGACCCTGACCACCCTGGCCGGGGCCACCGGCCGGACGGGCACCGGGACGCGGAGCCTGACCGGCGGGACGCGGGGCGCCCGGACGGGGGGCACCCGCGGCGGGAGCCGACGGAGCCGAGGGGGCCGACGACGCAGCCGACGCCGACGGGGGCGCGGTGAACTCGGGCGCGGCCGGAGCCGGAGCCGCCGGAGCGGGCTTCGGGGCCGGCTTGGGGCCCGGACGCGGGCCTGCGGCAGCCGGGGTGACCGGCGTGACCGGAGCAGCCGCGGGCTTCTCGGCCGCGGCCGGCTTCGGGGCCGGCGGGCGCGGGGCGGCCGGACGGGCCGCCTGCGCCGGAGAGGGGGCGCCCGGCTTGGCCGGGGCAGCCTTGCGTGCGGCGGGCTTGCCGCCACCGTTGCCCTGCTGGAGGGCATCTGTCAGTTTGCGTACGACGGGGGCCTCGATCGTCGAGGACGCCGAACGGACGAATTCACCGAGTTCTTGGAGCTTGGCCATGACGACCTTGCTCTCTACGCCGAACTCCTTGGCGAGTTCGTATACCCGGACCTTAGCCACTTCGCTCCTTTTAGGTCCGGGTCTGCGTCCGGACCGTCGCTACTTCATGGGCGTACTCATCGCGTGCTCATCGAGTGCTCATCGCAATCTCGACCTACTTCCAACTCGCGGAATACCAGGGCCGCACGGGGGTTCCGCGCGACGCTTTCTTACGGTGTTGCCTGCTCGACGTAGAGGCGCAACGCCGCGGTGTCGAGCGGTCCCGGAGCGCGCAGCGCCCGTGGGATCGCCCGGCGGCGGACCGCCAGATCGAGACAAGCCAGGGCGGGGTGCACGTACGCACCCCGGCCGGGCAGCGTACCGCGATGATCGGGGGCACATTCACCCTCGATCGCCACGATGCGCAGCAAGTCTCTCTTGGCCGCTCGCTCCCGGCACCCCACACAGGTGCGTTCAGGGCATGCGCGGGCTCGCGTCCGGCCAGACACTCTTAAGTCTACCTCCCCGTACCGACCTCACCCCTTTGGGGCAAGAATCGAACGGTTGTTGTCGTGATGTAAGCGATCTACGGCTCGGATCTATTCCCCGGCCTACTCGCCGCGCTGCTCGGCGGGCTGCTCGGTGTCCGGACGGATGTCGATCCGCCAGCCCGTGAGCCGGGCGGCGAGGCGGGCGTTCTGGCCCTCCTTGCCGATCGCCAGCGACAGCTGGTAATCGGGGACCGTCACGCGCGCGGAACGGGCCGCGAGATCGACGACCTCGACCTTGGAGACACGGGCCGGGGAGAGCGCGTTCGCCACCATGTCGGCCGGATCGTCCGACCAGTCGACGATGTCGATCTTCTCGCCGTTCAGTTCGGCCATCACGTTGCGGACCCGGCCGCCCATGGGGCCGATGCAGGCGCCCTTGGCGTTCAGACCGCTGCGGGTCGACCGGACGGCGATCTTCGTGCGGTGGCCGGCCTCGCGGGCGATGGCGGCGATCTCGACGGAACCGTCGGCGATCTCCGGCACCTCCAGCGCGAAGAGCTTCTTCACGAGGTTGGGGTGCGTACGGGAAAGGGTCACGGACGGACCGCGGACACCCTTGGCCACCCGTACGACGTACGAGCGCAGGCGCAGGCCGTGCTCGTAGTTCTCGCCGGGGACCTGCTCCTGCACCGGCAGGATGGCCTCCAGCTTGCCGATGTCGACGAGCACGTTCTTCGGGTCACGGCCCTGCTGGACCACACCGGTGACGATGTCGCCCTCGCGGCCCGCGTACTCGCCCAGGGTCGCGTCGTCCTCGGCGTCCCGCAGTCGCTGCAGGATGACCTGCTTGGCGGTGGTCGCGGCGATCCGGCCGAACCCCGACGGGGTGTCGTCGAACTCGCGCGCCTCCTGCCCCTCCTCCAGATCCTCGGGGTCCTCCTTCGCCCACACGGTCACATGACCGGTCTCCCGGTCGAGCTTCACGCGCGCGCGCCGACGGCTTCCCTCGGTGCGGTGGTAGGCGATGAGGAGGGCCGACTCGATCGCCTCGACCAGCAGGTCGAAGGAGATCTCCTTCTCCCGTACCAAACCCCGCAGGGCACTCATGTCGATGTCCACGGCTACGCCTCCTCTTCCTTCTTGTCCTTGCGGCTGAACTCGACCTGGACGCGGGCCTTGGCGATGTCCTCGAAGGCGAGCCGCTTGGCGGTGGGCTTGCGCCCCTTCACACCCGGCACTTCGACATCGAGACCGTCGTCCTCGACCAGCAGGATCCGGGCGAGCAGTTCGCCGCCTTCCGCCAGCTGGAACTTCACCAGGCGGTCGGTGGCACGTACGTAATGGCGGTGTTCCTTGAGCTCGCGCTCGGCACCGGGCGTTCCGACTTCGAGGGTGTATTCACCGGCACCCATCGCGTCCGTCTCGTCGAGCTTCGCCGAGAGCGCGCGGCTCACATCGGCGATCGCGTCCAGGTCGGCACCCTCGTCCGAGTCGACGACGACGCGCAGAACACGCTTGCGGCCGACGGTCTCCACTTCGATCTCTTCCAGATCGAGGCCCTGGGAGCTCACGAGCGGGTCCAGGAGTTCTCGCAGCCTCTCGCTCTGGGTCGTGCTCATCCGGGTGACTCCTCGGCCGCGTGTGCTGTTGTGGGTTGGTCGCGTGTCAGGTCAAAGGGTATCCGGTCGCGGAGGGTGTTGCCGTCCACCGGAGCGGGTGTGCTCGCGGGGACAGGTCCCGGGGGGCGTCCGCGAAATCGCGCCGGAGACAGACCGGAGACCGACCGGAGACAGATGGGAGAGAGCCGCTGGGCGGTGATCGGCCGATGCGCGGGTACCGTGATCACGGGCAGCTCGCCCATACATTCGTACGAGCCCTCCGAGGACGTCTGCCGTGTCGTTCCCCCTGCCGTCGCGCACCCCGTCGGGTCCGCGCCGAAGGACCCTGCTCGCGGCCGCCGCGGGCGCCTTCGCGCTCGCGGGCTGTTCCACCCCCGAGCCGTCCAGCGACACGACGGGCGGCAGCCCCTCGGCCGCGGACCGGGCACGCGCGCGTGCGGCCCGCGACAGCACCACGCTGGCCGGCCGGTACACCGCGGTGATCGCCGCCCATCCGGACCTGGAGAAGCGGCTCGGCCCGCTGCAGGCGGAGGTCGTGCGGCACGCGAAGGCGTTCGGGGGCGGCAGCGCGGGGTCGTCGGTGTCTCCGTCCGCGTCGGCCTCGGCGTCGTCGTCGAAGTCGGCATCCGCTCCGGCGCCGGGTTCGGGTTCGGCGTCCGCCTCCCCCGATGTCACGGCCTCGGCCAGTGCCTCCCCCGAGGTCGCGGCCCGTCCCAAGGACGCGCTCGCCGACCTCGCCTCCGCCGAACTCGCGCTCGCGGACGAGCGGACACAGGCCCTGGTGGAGGTTCCCGGCGAACTCGCCAGGCTGCTCGCCTCGGTGGCGGCGGCCGGGGCGGCCCACGCGTTTCTGCTGACGAAGGCGGCGAAATGAGCAAGCGGAACACGACCGAGGAAGCCGAGCTGAAGGCTCTGCAGGCCGCGCTGGCCGCCGAGCACGCGGCCGTCTACGGCTACGGCGTCGTCGGCGGCAGGATCGGCGAGGCCCGACGGGCGGACGCCCGGTCGGCGTACGACGCCCATCGCGCACGCCGGGACGAACTGGCGCGGGCGGTGAAGGACATGGGCGGGACGCCCGAGGCCGCGTCGGCCGCGTACGTGCTGCCGTTCGCGGTGACGGACACCGCCACGGCCGTACGGTTCGCGGCCGAGCTGGAGGAGCGGGTGGCCGCCGTGTACTCCGACCTCGTACGCGCCGCCACGGGCGACCGACGGCGCACGGCGGCCGGGGCGCTGCGGGAGGCGGCGGTCCGGGCCGTCCGCTGGAGCGGCGAGAGCGTAGCCTTCCCTGGGCTCGCCGAGCGGGCGGCCACCTCGTCCACCACGGCCACCCCGTCCGCCACGGCGCCCTCGCCGACGTAACGCGACCTGGAAGGGAACATCTCGCGCATGGACTCGCGCATGGCCTTCGAACCGCCGCAGCGCCTTCTTCGGGCGCTCGGCGAGACCCGCCGGAGCGGGTCGGAGGAGGACGAGGCCGGTGAGTGGCTGGAGAAGCTGCCCGAGCTGGCCCGACAGGCCGCCGATCTGCGCGAGTTGACCGTGGAGCGGGTGCAGGCGCCGGGTGGGCGCAGCAGTCTGGTCCTCCTGGTGCGCCAGGCCGACGGGACGCCCGCCGTGCTGAAGCTGGCGCCCGAGCGGGCACGTCCGGAGAGCGAGCGGGCCGCGCTCGCCCACTGGGACGGCCGGGGCGCGGTCCGTCTTCTCGACGCCGACGAGGCCCACGACACCCACGGCGTCCTGCTGCTTGAGCGGCTGCACCCGGACATGTCCGTACGGTCGCTGCCCGAGGCGAAGGCCCTGCTGGAGGCGGCGGGGACGCTGCGGCGGCTGTGGGTCGAGCCGCCCTCCGCCCATGTCTTCGAGACCGTCGCCGAGCGGACCGGGCGGCAGGCGGAGGCGATGCGGGCCTCGGTGGAGGCCGGAAGCGAGGCCGGGTCCGAGGCCGGGTCCGAGGCCGGTGCCCTCGTCGACGCCGCGCTCGCGGCCCGCGACGAATTGCTGGCCGGACCGCCCGAGGCACGGCTGCTGCACGGCACCTTCCGGCAGAGCAAGGTGCTCGCCGGGGAGCGCGCGCCCTGGCTGGCCGTGGGACCGGATCCGGTGGTCGGCGAGTGCGCGTTCGACCTGGCCCGGCTGGTCCGCGACCGGGTGGAGGACCTCATCGCGTCGCCGTCGGGGGCGTCGATCACCCGGCGCCGGGTCAAGCGGCTCGCCGAGTCCCTGGAGGTGGACCAGGAGCGGCTGCGCGGCTGGACCCTGTTCCGCGCGGTCGAGTCGGGCGTCCGGGCGGGCCGGGTCGGCCGACTCCGCGACGCCGAACTGCTCCTGGAGTTCGCCGGCTGGCTCTAGGGCTGTACTAGGGCCTGTCCGGCGGATCATGCCGGAGACGCGGGGCCAGATCAGGCGCCGCAGGTTTCCTCCGACTTGATCCGCCGGACAGGCCCTAGCCCGACTCCCCCTCGGCTTCGGCGAGTTCAAGACCGTCGGACGACTGCTGGAGATCCGGAGGGAGTTCGCGGGCGAGTCCGGCGGGGTGGCAGGTCCGGATTCCCGGCGAGTCGCCACCGGCGCCCGCCCGGGCCCTGTCCGGACCGCACCTCTCCGTACGGCGACGCATGGCGCAAGGCCCGTATGGCGCCTGATACATGACGGCCCGTCATGTCCTGCACGAGCGGGGAGCGAGCCGAGAGAAAACGCCCGGCGACGCCCTCGCCTCTCGGAAGAAGAGGCCGCGGGCGCCGCCGGGCGAACGGTTAGGCCGTCAGGCGGGCGATCGCCTCGTCGACGGTCAGCTCCTCGCGCTCGCCGGTACGGCGGTCCTTCAGCTCCACGACGCCTTCGGCCGAGCGGCGGCCGGCGACCAGGATCGTCGGTACGCCGATGAGCTCCGCGTCGGTGAACTTCACGCCCGGGGAGACGCCGGCACGGTCGTCGACCAGGACGCGGACGCCCGCGGCGCCGAGCTTCTCGGACACGTCGAGCGCCAGCTCGGTCTGGAGGGCCTTGCCCGCGGCGACCACGTGCACGTCGGCGGGAGCGACCTCCTTGGACCAGCACAGGCCCTGCTCGTCGGCCGACTGCTCGGCCAGCGCGGCGACCGCGCGGGAGACGCCGATGCCGTACGAGCCCATGGTCACGCGGACCGGCTTGCCCTGCTGCCCGAGCACATCGAGACCGAAGGTGTCGGCGTACTTGCGGCCGAGCTGGAAGATGTGGCCGATCTCGATGGCGCGGTCCATCTTGAGGCCGGTGCCGCACGCCGGGCAGGGGTCGCCCGCCTGCACCACGACGACGTCGAGGTAGTCGTCGACCTCGAAGTCACGGCCGGCGACGACGTTCTTCGCGTGTGTGTTGATCTTGTTGGCGCCGGTGATCCAGGCCGTGCCGGGCGCGACACGCGGGTCGGCGATGTAGCGGACCTTCTCCAGGCCCTGCGGGCCCACGTAGCCGCGTACGAGATCTCCTCGGCCCTCGAAGTCCTCGGCCGTGACGAGCTCGACGACGGCCGGGGCGAGGTGCTCGCCCAGCTTGCCGAGGTCGACCTCGCGGTCACCGGGGACGCCCACGGCCACGATCTCGCCGTCGACCTTGACCAGCAGGTTCTTCAGGGTCGCGGAGGCGGGCACGCCGAGGTGCTCGGCGAGCGTCTCGATCGTCGGGGTGTCGGGGGTGTCCAGCTCCTCGACCGGGCCGTGCTCCTCGGAGACGGGCGTGAGCTTGAAGGTCACGGCCTCCGTGTTGGCCGCGTAGTCGCAGGCCGGGCAGTCCACGAAGGTGTCCTCACCGGCGGCGGCGGGCGCGAGGAACTCCTCGGAGGCCGAGCCGCCCATGGCGCCGGAGACGGCGGACACGATGCGGTAGTCCAGACCGAGGCGCGCGAAGATCTTCTGGTAGGCCTCGCGGTGCAGACGGTAGGACTCGGCGAGGCCCTCGTCCGTGATGTCGAAGGAGTACGAGTCCTTCATCTGGAACTCGCGGCCACGCAGCACGCCGGAGCGCGGGCGGGCCTCGTCGCGGTACTTCGTCTGGATCTGGTAGAGCATGACCGGCAGGTCCTTGTACGAGGCCACCTGGTCCTTCACCACCAGGGTGAAGATCTCCTCGTGCGTCGGGCCGAGCAGGTACTCCGCGCCCTTGCGGTCCTTGAGGCGGAAGAGGAGGTCGCCGTACTCCTCCCAGCGCGCCGAGGCCTCGTAGGGCTCCTTGGGCAGCAGGGCCGGCAGGAGGACCTCCTGGGCGCCGATCGCGTCCATCTCCTCGCGCACCACCCGGGAGACGTTGTCGAGGACCTTCTTGCCGAGCGGCAGCCAGGTCCAGATGCCCGCGGCGTTGCGCCGGACGTAACCGGCGCGGACGAGCAGCTTGTGGCTGAGCGTCTCGGCGTCCGCCGGGTCGTCACGCAATGTCTTGACCATCAAACGGGACATGCGCTGGACCTGGGCCATGATTCTCGACTCCTGCTGCGTAAGGGTGATGCCAGGAGGTTAGCCGGGCAGCGGCCGTCCCCGGAAATCCATTAGGCGTGGCGCAGCGGAAGCGGGGCGCCCATCACGGCGTACGGCTTGGGTGCGCTGGGGAACAGGACCTGCCGTGCGAGGTCCTCGTAGCCGAGGGAGCGGTACAGGCCGCGGGCCGGGCTGTCGACGTCGATCGCGGAGAGGATCGAGCGGGGTTCGGCCGCGGTGTCCGTGATGGCGGTGATCAGGGCTCGGCCGACGCCCCGGTTCTGGAAGCGGGGGTGGACGTGCAGTTCGGTGATCACGAAGGAGTTGTCGAGCCAGCCGTCGTGCCCCTGGCCGCGCAGATACGGTTCGACGACGGTGGACCACCAGTGCGCACGGTCGTTGGGCATGCCGTAGACGAACCCGACGAGCCGTCCGTCGACGGTGGTCGCGCCGAGCGCGTGGGCTCCCGGGTAGGTGAGGTGGCGCAGCACGATCTGACGTCGTACGGCGATCTCGTCGGCACCGAGCCCGAAGGCGAGCGCCTGCACGGCGAGCGCCTCGTCGACCCGCGCGGCGAGATCCAGCGTGCCGATGACCACATCGTCGGAGTCGCGGTGGCCGTGACCGGGAAAGCGCAGCATGCCGGGAGACTACCTGGCGGACAGCGGGGCATGTGAGGTCGCGCGGGGGCCGGGCAGGGCGTCAGAACAGGACACTCATGAACGCGCCGACCTCCTGGAACCCGACGCGGCGGTACGCCGCCCGCGCCGCCGTGTTGAAGTCGTTGACGTAGAGGCTGGCGACCGGGGCGACATCGGCGAGGGCGTACCGCAGGACGGCCGCCATGCCGGGGGCCGCCACTCCCTGGCCGCGGTACTCGGGGGCCACCCACACGCCCTGGATCTGGCAGGCCTGGGCCGTCGCGGCGCCGATCTCGGCCTTGAAGACGACCTTGCCGTTCTGGTCGAGGCGGGCGAAGGAACGGCCGGCGCCGACGAGTTCGGCCACCCGGGCCTGGTAGAGCAGGCCGCCGTCGCCGGCCATCGGCGAGACGCCGACCTCCTCGGTGAACATCGCCACGCACGCCGGCATGATCGTCTCCATCTCGTCCTTGCGGATGCGGCGGACGAACGGATCCGGGGCGATATCGATGGGCAGCCGGTCGGTGACCATCAACGGCTGGTGGGCGCGGACCTCGCGGGCGGGGCCCCAGCTCGGTTCGAGCAGCCGCCACAGCTGGGCGGTCGATTCGGCGGGCCCGACGATCGAGGAGCAGCGGCGGCCGCCCCTGCGGGCCCGGTCGGCGAAGCCGCGCACGGCGCGCTGGGTGGCGCAGATCGGGACGAGGTTGGCGCCCGCGTAGCAGAGGGACTGCAGCATGCCGTCCTCGTACCAGCCCCACATCTCGCCGCCGAGCCGCCACGGGTCGAGCCCCGCGACGTGTACGCGGGAGGCGACGAAAGCGTTCGCCACCGGCTCGCGGCCGAGGACAGCGAGCGCGGCGTCCAGGTCACTCGGTTCGAGGACCCTGGTGGTGGTCTGGGTCAACACGTACGGGGGCCTCACCCTGGGGTCTGCTGATTTCCGCACTGTACCTGGCGGGGTTGTGCCCCGCCGCCCCTTGCACAGCGGTCCGGTGGACGGCCGGGGCCGTGCGGAGTCGCCCGGCTGCGGGTGCGTGGGGGTTGCTCGCGCGGTTCCCCGCGCTCCTGGGGACTCGGTCCGGCCGGAGTTCCCAAGGGGACAGTTTCACCACCCCGCCGGGCCACCGGGCCGGGGCCGTGCGGAGTCGCCCGGCCGCGGGTGCGTGGGGGTTGCTCGCGCGGTTCCCCGTGCCCCTGGCAGGTCGGACCGGCCGGAGGGCCGGCAGGCGGCCGCGTTACCGTCCCGCCCGGGTCACCGGGCCGGGAGCGTGCGGAGTCGTCCGCCCTCGGGTGCGTGGGGGTTGCTCGCGCGGTTCCCCGTGCCCCTCGACTCCACCCGGTGGTGTCGAGGGGCGGGGTTCCGATGTGGTCAGCCCGCTACCGAGATCGTGGGCTCGCCGGAGGCGATGCCCTCGGCCTCCATCTGCTCGGCGAGCTTCATCGCCTCTTCGATCAGGGTCTCCACGATCTTCGACTCGGGGACGGTCTTGATGACCTCGCCCTTGACGAAGATCTGGCCCTTGCCGTTGCCGGAGGCGACACCGAGGTCGGCCTCGCGGGCCTCGCCCGGGCCGTTCACGACGCAGCCCATGACGGCCACGCGCAGCGGGACCTCCATGCCGGTGAGACCGGCGGTGACTTCCTCGGCCAGCTTGTAGACATCGACCTGGGCGCGGCCGCAGGACGGGCAGGAGACGATCTCCAGTCCGCGCTGCTTGAGGTTCAGCGACTCCAGGATCTGCAGGCCGACCTTGACCTCCTCGACCGGCGGGGCCGAGAGGGAGACGCGGATGGTGTCGCCGATGCCCTCGGAGAGCAGGGCGCCGAACGCGACGGCGGACTTGATCGTGCCCTGGAAGGCGGGGCCGGCCTCGGTCACGCCGAGGTGCAGCGGGTAGTCGCAGGCGTCGGCGAGCTGACGGTAGGCGTTGACCATGACGACCGGGTCGTTGTGCTTGACCGAGATCTTGATGTCCCGGAAGTCGTGCTCCTCGAAGAGGGAGGCCTCCCAGAGCGCGGACTCGACGAGCGCCTCGGGCGTCGCCTTGCCGTACTTCTGGAGCAGGCGCTTGTCGAGCGAGCCCGCGTTGACGCCGATCCGGATCGGGGTGCCGGTGTCGTTCGCGGCCCGCGCGATCTCCTTGACCTGGTCGTCGAACTGCTTGATGTTGCCGGGGTTGACGCGGACGGCGGCACAGCCGGCGTTGATCGCGGCGAAGACGTACTTCGGCTGGAAGTGGATGTCCGCGATGACCGGGATCTGGGACTTCTTGGCGATCGTGGCGAGGGCGTCGGCGTCGTCCTGGGTGGGACAGGCGACGCGCACGATCTGGCAGCCGGACGCGGTCAGCTCGGCGATCTGCTGAAGCGTGGCGCCGATGTCCGACGTACGCGTGGTCGTCATCGACTGCACCGAGACGGGTGCGTCTCCACCCACGGCCACGGTTCCGACCTGGATCTGCCGGGTCTTCCGGCGCTCGGCCAGCTTGGTCGGAACGGACGGCATGCCGAGAGAAATCGCAGTCATCTGCTGTGCAACCCCAAGTTGTGGATCAAGGTCCCGGAATCGTGGGCTCCAGGCTTCGAGATTACGGTACGGGCGTCCGGCCGAGCACATCACGCCCCCGCCGCTAAACCCACTCAATGGAAGGCGGCCGGACACCCAGGGTGCCCGGCCGCCGCCAACGCCGTCTTGCTAGGAGATTTTCACCGGGTTGACCACGTCCGCGATCAGGACGAGGACGGTGAAGCAGACGAAGATCCCCGCCACCACGTAAGCCACCGGCATCAGCTTCGCCACGTCGAACGGGCCCGGGTCCGGGCGGCGCAGCACCCTCGCGAGGTTGCGGCGCAGCGACTCCCACAGCGCGCCAGCGATGTGCCCGCCGTCGAGCGGGAGCAGCGGGAGCATGTTGAACAGGAACAGGGAGAGGTTGAAGCCCGCGACCAGCAGCAGCATCATCGCGACCTGCTGCGATGCCGGGATGTCCAGGGTGAAGACATCGCCGCCGATGCGTGCCGCGCCGACCACGCCCATCGGGGAGTCGGCCTTGCGCGGACCGTCGCCGAAGGCCGCGTCCCACAGGTCGGGAACCTTGCCGGGCAGCGCGACCAGGGACTCGACGCCGTTCTGCATCATGTCGCCCATACGGTCCACGGACTGTCCGAAGGACTGCTGGACGATGCCGGAGGCGGGCGTGAAGCCGAGGAAGCCGGCGTACACGTACTTGCCCTCGACATAGCCGCCGTTGCCGTCGGTCTTGCTCACCTGGTTCTTGATCAGGTGGGCCTTCAGGGCGACCTGCTGCCCGTTGCGCTCGACGGTGATCGTGACGTCCTTGCCGGGGTTGGCCCGGATGTCGGACTGGAGGACCGCCCAGTCCTCGACCGCCTTGCCGTCGAACGCGACGATCTTGTCGCCGCCCTTGAGCCCTGCGGCCTTGGCGGGCGCGGCCTGGTCGTCCTTGGCGCACTTCGACCGGTTCTCGCTCTGCTGGATGACGCAGTCCGAGACCTTGCCGACCGTGGTGGTCTGGGTCTGGACGCCGAACGTCATCATCACGCCGAGGAAGATCACGACGGCGAGGACGAGGTTCATGAAGGGGCCGGCGAACATCACGATCACGCGCTTCCACGGCTTGCGCGTGTAGAAGAGGCGGGTCTCGTCGCCGGGCTTCAGCTCCTCGAAGGCGGCCGAGCGGGCGTCCTCGATCATGCCCCGGAAGGGGGACGTCGAGCGGGCCTCGATGCGGCCGTCCGGGCCGGGCGGGAACATGCCGATCATGCGGATGTAGCCGCCGAGCGGGACGGCCTTGATGCCGTACTCGGTGTCGCCCTTCTTGCGCGACCAGATGGTCGGGCCGAAGCCGACCATGTACTGCGGCACCCGGATACCGAAGAGCTTGGCCGTCGACAGATGCCCCAGCTCGTGCCACGCGATCGAGATGAGCAGGCCCACCACGAAGACGACTATGCCGAGGATCATCATCAAGGTCGTCATGCACGAGCCTCCGCGGTTGTCGTCTGTGCCGTCAGTTCACGGGCCCGGGCGCGCGCCCAGGTCTCCGCTTCGAGGACGTCCGCGACGGTCAGGGAAGTTCCCGTACGCGGTGTGCCGTGTTCCTCGACGACCCGGGTGACGGTCTCCATGATCCCGTTGAACGGCAGTGTGCCGTTCAGGAACGCGTCCACGCACTCCTCGTTGGCGGCATTGAACACCGCCGGGGCCGTACCCGCGAGCTGCCCCACGTGCCGGGCGAGTCCCACCGACGGGAAGGCGTCGTTGTCGAGCGGGAAGAACTCCCAGCTCGACGCCTTCGTCCAGTCGAAGGCGGGTGCCGCGTCCGGGACGCGCTCGGGCCAGCCGAGCCCGATGGCGATGGGCCCCCGCATGTCGGGGGGCGTCGCCTGGGCGATCGTCGAGCCGTCCGTGAATTCCACCATCGAGTGGACATACGACTGCGGGTGCACGACCACCTCAATCCGATCGAAGGGAATGTCGTAGAGGAGATGCGCCTCGATGACTTCCAGTCCCTTGTTGACCAGGGTCGCGGAGTTGATCGTGATGACCGGGCCCATGGCCCAGGTGGGGTGGGCGAGGGCGTCGGCCGGCGCGACGTCCGCCAGCTCGGCCTTCGTACGGCCGCGGAACGGGCCCCCGGAGGCGGTCACGACCAGTTTGCGCACGTCCGCGCGGGTGCCGGAGGCCAGCGCCTGGAACAGGGCGGCGTGTTCGGAGTCGACCGGGATGATCTGGCCGGGCTTGGCCAGCGCCTTCACCAGCGGGCCGCCGACGATGAGCGACTCCTTGTTGGCGAGCGCGAGGGTGCGGCCCGCCTCCAGGGCGGCGAGGGTGGGCGCGAGGCCGATGGAACCGGTGATGCCGTTGAGGACGGTGTGGCAGTCGGAGGCGGCGACCTGGGTGGCCGCCTCGGCTCCGGCGAGGATGTCGGGAAGGGGCTCACCGGGGGCGTACCGGGCCGCGAGGGCTTCCCTGAGCGCCGGGACGGCGTCCTCGCGTGCGACGGCGACCGTCCGCACCCGTAGCCGGTGGGCCTGCTCGGCGAGCAGGGCGACCCTGCCGCCCGCGGCGGAGAGCGCGGTGACCCGGAACCGGTCGGGGTTGCGCAGCACGAGGTCGATGGCCTGGGTGCCGATCGAGCCGGTGGATCCGAGGATCACGACATCCCGGACTCCGTCCACGGGGTCGAAGACAAGATGCGGATCAGCGAGGGGGGCTGGACTGTCGCTCATCCCCCCATTGTGGCCGCATCGCGTCCGCGGATGGACAGGGCGTCCCTCATTCACTCCGCCTCACCGGGGTTTCCCGGCGGCCGACCGCGCCGAGGGGCTGTGCGGGGCGTGGCGACCGCGGGCGGCCGGCGGCGGGCGGGTGCGTACCGGCCGGGGGTTCGGGCGTGGCCGGCCGCCGTACTGATCCGCAGGTCAGCGCTTGCGGCGGCGTCTGGCTTTGGACCGCGGCGGCCGGGCGCGGTCCCGTGCGGGCGGGCCGTCGTCGGGTCGGGGAGCGGCCGGCGCGGCCGAGGGGTCCTCGGTGTGGAGGAACGCGCCTTTGACCACGCCGTCCGCCGTGTCGAGCGTAGGTGCGGTGAAGTGGAGGCCGTCGGTGCGGTCGCGGCGTTCGAGGGCCCCGGTGGCCGGGGCCGCGGCCTCCAGGTTGAAGACATAGCCGACGGACTCCTCCTTGATGGCGTCGGTCATCGCTCCGTACATGTCGAAGCCCTCGCGTTCGTACTCGATGATCGGCTCGCGGCCGAGTGTCCAGCGCAGGCCGATGCCGTCGCGCAGGTAGTCCATCTCGTAGAGGTGCTCGCGCCATTTGCGGTCGAGGACGGAGAGGACGACGAGGCGCTCCAGATCGCGCAGGGTCTCGGAGCCGAGTTCCGCCTCGCGTTCCTCGTACCGGGTGCGGATGTCGTCGGTCACCGCTTCGACGACCCGCTCGGTGGTCAGGCTGTCGCGGCCGCCGTGGCGGTCCTCCAGTTCCTCGACGGTGATCGCCACGGGGTACAGCTGCCCGAGTGCGCTCCACAGCCGCTCCAGGTCCCATTCCTCCGGAAAGCCTTCGCCGGTCTCCTGCTCGATGTACGCCCGGACGGTGTCCTCCATGAAGTGGACGATCTGTTCGCGCAGGTCCTCGCCGGCCAGGACGCGGCGGCGTTCGGCGTAGATGAGCGTGCGCTGCCGGTTGAGGACCTCGTCGAACTTCAGGACGTCCTTGCGGGACTCGAAGTGCTGCTGCTCCAGCTGTGCCTGGGCGGAGGCGATGGCGCGGGTGACCATCTTGTTCTCGATGGGTACGTCGTCGGGGACGTTCGCCATGGCCATCACGCGGTCGACGACGTTGGCCCGGAACAGCCGCATCAGGTCGTCCTCCAGCGAGAGGTAGAAGCGGGAGGCGCCGGGGTCGCCCTGCCGGCCGGAGCGGCCGCGCAGCTGGTTGTCGATGCGTCGTGACTCGTGGCGTTCGGTGCCCAGCACGTAGAGCCCGCCGAGTTCCTTGACCTCGTCGTGTTCGGCCGCGACCGCGGTGGTGATCCGGTCGAGCACCCGGTGCCGCTCCTGCGGGTCCGCGTCCTCGCCCGTCTCGGCGAGCGCCATGGCCTCGGGGTTGCCGCCGAGCATGATGTCGGTGCCGCGGCCGGCCATGTTGGTGGCGACGGTGACGGCGCCCCGGCGTCCCGCCTGGGCGACGATCTGGGCCTCGCGCTGGTGGTTCTTGGCGTTGAGGACCTCGTGCCGGATGCCCTGCCTGCGCAGCCACCTGGAGAGCACCTCGGACTTCTCGACGGAGGTGGTGCCGACCAGGACCGGCTGGCCGAGCTCGTGCTTCTCGGCGATGTCGGCGACGATCGCCGCGTACTTCGCCTCCTCGGTGCGGTAGATCTGGTCGGGGTCGTCGCGCCGGACCATGGGCCGGTTGGTGGGGATCGGGACGACGTGGAGCTGGTAGATCTGGTGGAACTCGGCCGCCTCGGTCATGGCGGTGCCGGTCATGCCGGCGAGCTTGTCGTAGAGGCGGAAGAAGTTCTGGAGGGTGATCGTGGCGAGGGTCTGGTTCTCGTCCTTGATCGTGACGCCTTCCTTGGCCTCGATGGCCTGGTGCAGTCCCTCGTTGTAGCGGCGGCCGGCGAGGATGCGGCCGGTGTGCTCGTCGACGATCAGCACCTCGCCGTCCACGACGACGTAGTCCTTGTCCTTCTTGAAGTGCTCCTTGGCCTTGAGGGCGTTGTTGAGGTGCCCGATCAGCGGGGTGTGGTCGGACTCGTAGAGGCTGTCGATGCCGAGCTGGTCCTGGAGGTAGTCGACGCCGGGGTCCAGGATCGCCACCGTGCGCTTCTTCGGGTCGTACTCGTAGTCGTGGCGCATCCGCAGTTCGGCGAGGTGGTCCTTGTCGGCCTGCGTGGTGAACTGCTCCTCCTGCACCCGTACGCCCTTCATGTGCTGGGCGAACGCGGCGAAGGCCTCGTACCAGTGCGTCGGCTGGTCGGCCGGGCCGGAGATGATCAGCGGGGTGCGTGCCTCGTCGATGAGGATCGAGTCGGCCTCGTCGACGATCGCGAAGTGGTGGCCGCGCTGGACGAGTTCGTCCTTGGACCAGGCCATGTTGTCGCGCAGATAGTCGAAGCCGAACTCGGTGTTGGTGCCGTAGGTGATGTCGCAGAGGTACTGGGCGCGCCGTTCGGCGGGGGTCGACTGTGTCTTGACGACACCGACGGTCAGGCCGAGGAAGCGGTAGGCGCGCCCCATCCACTCGGCGTCACGCCGGGCCAGGTAGTCGTTGACGGTGACGAGGTGGACGCCTTTGCCGGTGAGGGCGTTCAGATACACCGGCAGGGTGCCGACGAGGGTCTTTCCCTCGCCGGTCTGCATCTCGGCGATGTTGCCGAGGTGCAGCGCCGCTCCGCCCATGATCTGTACGTCGAAGTGGCGCATGCCGAGGATGCGGCGGGACGCTTCGCGCATCGCGGCGAAGGCTTCCGGCAGCAGGTCGTCGAGGCTCTCTCCGGCGGTGTACCGCTCCTTGAACTCCGGGGTGAGTGCCTGGAGTTCCTCGTCGGTCAGCGCCTTGAACTCCTCCTCCAGGGAGCCGACCTGCTCGGCGACGCGTTCGAGGCGGCGCAGCATCCGGCCCTCGCCCGCCCGCATGATCCTTCCGGTGATGGCGTCGAGACCTTTTCCTGGCATGGGAATTCCCTCGCAGTCCGGCGCGGTCGATGCCGGGGAAAACCGCCGGGGCGTCGCGGTGGAGTTCCCCGTTCGCCGTTGCGTTCATTGTCGGCGCCCTGCTGCGGCGCGGCAAGCAGCGCGGTGGCGGACGGGGCCCGTCGGCGTCACCGGGACGATCGTCAGCGAATGGGTCGGTGGACGTTCTCCATCGTGCTCGCACCGGGTGTCGCGTCGGCGATCCAGGGGCCCTCGCCCGACGGGTCGACGACGCCTTCCTCCAGCCAGGTGTAGGTGCCCGACAGGACGCCCTTGACGACCTTGCGGTCGAGGTCGTCGGTGTTGGTCCACAGGCGTCCGAAGAGTTCCTCGACGCGGATGCGGGACTGGCGGCAGAAGGCGTCGGCGAGCTGGTAGGCCTCGCGGCCGTGTTCCCCTGTGGTGCGCAGGAGTTCGGCCCGTACGCAGGCCGCGCTCATCGCGAAGAGCTCGGCGCCGATGTCGACGATCCGGCCGAGGAAGCCCTGTTTGGTCTCCATGCGGCCCTGCCAGCGCGACATGGCGTAGAAGGTGGAGCGGGCGAGTTTGCGGGCGCTGCGCTCGACGTAGCGCAGATGCGGGGATAGGTCCACTTCGTGGTGGAACTCGTTGTACGAGCGCGGGAGTTGACCGGCGCCGGCGACCAGCTTCGGCAGCCACTTGGCGTAGAAGACTCCGGCGTTCGCGCCCGCCTTCGCCTTGTCCGAGAGGGACTTGTCGGGGTCGATGAGGTCGCCGGCCACCGAGAGATGGGCGTCGACGGCCTCACGGGCGATCAGCAGATGCATGATCTCCGTGGAGCCCTCGAAGATGCGGTTGATGCGCAGGTCGCGCAGGACCTGCTCGGCGGGGACGGCGCGCTCGCCGCGGGCCGCGAGCGACTCGGCCGTCTCGAAGCCGCGGCCGCCGCGGATCTGGACGAGTTCGTCGGCCATGAGGCAGGCCATCTCGGAGCCGTACAGCTTGGCGAGGGCGGCTTCGATGCGGATGTCGTTGCGGTTCTCGTCGGCCATCTGCGACGACAGGTCGAGAACGGCTTCGAGGGCGAAGGTGGTGGCCGCGATGAAGGAGATCTTGGAGCCGACGGCTTCGTGGAGGGCGACCGGCTTGCCCCACTGTTCGCGCACCGCCGACCATTCACGGGCGATCTTCAGGCACCACTTGCCCGCGCCGACGCACATGGCGGGCAGCGAGAGGCGGCCGGTGTTGAGGGTGGTGAGGGCGATCTTCAGGCCCGCGCCCTCGGGTCCGATGCGGTTGGCGGCCGGCACCCGCACCTGGTGGAAGCGGGTGACGCCGTTCTCCAGGCCGCGCAGGCCCATGAAGGCGTTGCGGTGCTCGACCGTGACGCCCTCCGAGGCGGCCTCCACCACGAACGCCGTGATGCCGCCCTTGTGGCCCTCGGACTTCGGGACGCGCGCCATGACGACGAGGAGATCCGCGACGACGCCGTTGGTCGTCCACAGCTTCACCCCGTCGAGGACGTAGTCGTCGCCCTCGCGTACGGCGGTCGTGGCGAGCCGCGCCGGGTCGGAGCCGACGTCCGGCTCGGTGAGCAGGAAGGCGGAGATGTCGGTGCGGGCGCAGCGCGGCAGGAAGGTGTCCCGCTGTTCCTGGGTGCCGAAGAGTTTCAGCGGTTGCGGTACGCCGATCGACTGATGGGCGGACAGCAGCGCGCCGATCGCGGGGCTCACCGAGCCGACCAGGGCGAGGGCCTTGTTGTAGTACACCTGGGTAAGGCCGAGTCCCCCGTACTTGGTGTCGATCTTCATGCCGAGGGCGCCGAGTTCCTTGAGCCCGTTGACGGTCTCGTCCGGGATCCGCGCCTCGCGCTCGATGCGGGCGGAGTCGATCTTCGTCTCGCAGAAGTCGCGCAGTTTGGCCAGGAACTCCTCGCCGCGCTGCACGTCCTCGTCGGCCGGGAGCGGGTGCGGGTGGATCAGGTCGAGCCGGAAGCGGCCGAGGAACAGCTCCTTGGCGAAGCTGGGCTTCTGCCAGCCCTGTTCGCGCGCGGCCTCGGCTACCTGTCGTGCCTCACGTTCGGTGACTGTGGGCTGGTGGGGTGTTGCGGACATGAGGCTCACCTCGCCGCGAATAGGGATCTTGGGACTGTTCGTTACCGACCGGTTCTACTCGATCGTATTTACCTGATTCCGGGTGACCCCACCAGTCCTCGCGCAGCGTTCGGCCCAATGGGCGCCGGCCGGGCACCGGCCGTCACGCCCCTCGCCCAGGCCCTCACCTTCACGGACAGGCACGGTCGGCGGTATTGCGCCAAAGGTCCTTGACGGGGGACGGTCTTGGTACGCCGGTCAGGGGGCCGCCGCGCGCTCAGGAGGATGCCGAAACGCGTTCAGGAATTTCCTTGTCGAAGCGCTTCGACAACCTATGGACACGGTTCCTCCACCGGGCTAGTGTCGAGCCACCCTCACTCGCCCCTATCCGCACCGCGCGCACTGTCGAAGCGCTTCACAAAGCTTGGAGAGCTGGATGGTCACCCTCGCCGAGGTCGCCCAGCACGCCGGAGTCTCGGCGAGCACGGTGAGCTATGTCCTCAGCGGCAAGCGGTCCATCTCCGCGGGCACCCGGCAGCGGGTCGAGCGGAGCATCCAGGAGCTCGGCTACCACCCGAACGCGGGCGCCCGGGCCCTGGCGAGCAGCCGGTCCAACATCATCGCGCTGATGGTTCCGCTCCGCACCGACATGTACGTACCCGTGATGATGGAGATCGCCATCGCGGTGGCCACGAACGCCCGGACGCACGGGTACGACGTCCTGCTGCTCACCGGCGAGGAGGGGCCCGACGCGGTGCGCCGGGTCACCGGCAGCGGGCTCGCCGACGCGATGATCCTGATGGACGTCGAACTCGACGACGAGCGGCTGCCGTTGCTGCGCGAGACGGACCAACCGTCCGTGCTGATCGGCCTCCCCGCCGACACCACGGGCCTGACCTGCGTCGACCTCGACTTCGGAGCGACGGGCGCGCTCTGCGCCGAGCATCTGGCGATGCTCGGCCACCGTGACATCGCTGTCATCGGCGAGGCCCCCGCCGTCTACGAGCGGCATACCGGCTTCGCCGAGCGCACGCTCGACGGACTCCGCTCCCGCTCAAGGGAGTTGGGCCTGCGGGTGCTGCACCGCCCGTGCGAGGGGGGTTATGACGCGATGGCCCTCACCCTCGCCCGCATCCTCGACGAGCGCCCGGGCACCACGGGCTTCGTCGTACAGAACGAGTCGGCGGTCGAACCGCTGCTCGCCCTGCTGCGCCGGGACGGCCGCGCCGTGCCCGAGGACGTGTCGGTGATCGCGATCTGCCCGGACCAGGTCGCCACCCAGGCCTCGGTGCGGCTGACCTCGGTCGCCATCCCCGCGCAGGAGATGGGCCGGCACGCCGTCGAGCATCTGATCGCCAAGCTCGAAGGGCACGGCAAGGACGAGGTCGTCCTGATCGCACCGGAGTTGACGGTACGGGCGAGCACGGGGCCGGCACCGGCCGCTCCCTGACCTGACCCGGGACTCTTTCGACGGTGGCCCTTCCGGGCCCCTTCTCGGACCTTCGTGTGCCCTGCCGGGGCACCCCTCTGTCCGCACGCCCTCTGCGCCCCCGCCTGCACTCCCTGTCTGCACTCCTTCATGTCTGCACTCCTTCATGTCTGCACTCCTTCAGGAGCACTCCACGTGAATCAGCCTGCCGAAACCCAGCCCCAGGTCAGCCTCGCGCAGTCCTCCCCGACCGTCGGCACCTTCCGTGAGCGGGACGGCGCGCTGGAGTGGAGCGGTCGCACGGAGACCGTCCGGATCGAACCGTGGGGTCCGGACGCCGTCCGGGTCCGCGCCCGTCTCGGCGGTCCCGTGCTCGACGGCCTGCCGGGAGCCCTGCTCGACGAACGGCAGGCCACCGAGGGCACCGTCGAACTCCAGGACGGCGAAGGACGGTTGACCGTCGGAGCACTGACCGTCGAGGTGAGCGCCGAGGGACTCCTCCGTTTCACCCGCACCGGCGACGGCGGTGAACTCCTGGCCGAGGAGCGTGCCCACTTCTGGTGGCCCGGCCCGCGGCTGTACACCCCCACCGGCAACGGCCACCACCGTCTGGAGCAGCGCTTCGCCGCGTACGACGGCGAGAGGCTGTACGGCCTCGGGCAGCACCAGCACGGGCTGTTCGACCAGAAGGGCGCGGTCCTGGACCTGATCCAGCGCAACGCCGAGGTCACCATTCCGGTGCTCACCTCCAGCCGCGGCTACACCCTCCTGTGGAACAGCCCGGCGATCGGCCGGGTGGAGCTCGCGGGCAACGGCACCCGCTGGGTCGCGGACTCCGCCCGCCAGATCGACTACTGGATCACCGCGGGCACTCCGGCCGACGCCCAGCGCCGCTACAGCGCGGCGACCGGCCGTACGCCGATGCTGCCCGAGTGGGCGGCCGGATTCTGGCAGTGCAAGCTGCGCTATCGCACCCAGGACGAACTCCTGGACGTGGCACGGGAGTACAAGCGCCGAGGTCTGCCGCTGTCCGTCATCGTCTGCGACTTCTTCCACTGGACCCACCTCGGCGACTGGAAGTTCGACCCGGCCGAGTGGCCCGACCCGGCGGCCCTGCAGGCCGAACTCGCCGGACTCGGCGTCAAGCTGGTCGTGTCGGTGTGGCCGTCGGTCTCCCCGCTCTCCGAGAACCACCAGCTCATGGAGCAGCGGGGCTACTTCATCGGCACCGAATACGGACCGATGGCGCACGCCGACTGGCCGGACAAACAGGTCGCCTCCACCGTCCAGGTGGCCTTCTACGACGCCACGAACCCCGAGGCACGCGACTTCCTGTGGTCACGGGTCAAGGACAACTACCTGGATCCGTACGGCATCTCGGCCTTCTGGCTGGACGCCTGCGAGCCGGAGCTGAAGCCGGGCTTCTCCGAGAACCTGCGCTACCACGCGGGTCCGGGTCTGGAGGTCGGCAACCTCTACCCCCGCGAGAACGCCCGCACCTTCTACGAGGGCCTGCTCGCCGCCGGGGAGACCGAGATCGTGTCCCTCAACCGCTCGGCCTGGGCGGGCAGCCAGCGCTACGGGGCAGCCCTGTGGTCCGGCGACATCGGGACCGACTTCGCGACGCTGCGCCGCCAGATCGCCGCGGGCCTCAACACCGCGCTGTCCGGCATCCCCTGGTGGAACACCGACATCGGCGGCTTCCACGGCGGCGACCCGGACGACCCGGCGTACCGCGAAGTCATGATCCGCTGGTTCCAGTTCGGCACGCTGTCGCCGCTGATGCGGCTGCACGGATTCCGCGACCCGGGCCTGCCGCTCGGTCCCGACATGACCGGCGGCCCGAACGAGGTGTGGTCGTACGGCGAGGAGGCCGGCGCGATCATGGAGAAGTACCTGCGGCTGCGCGAACGCCTGAAGCCGTACGTGCTGGACGTCATGCGGGAGGCCCACGAGGAGGGGCTGCCGGTGATGCGCCCGCTGCTCCTGGAGTTCCCGGGCGACCAGGCGGCCTGGTCGGTGGACGACGCCTTCCTCCTCGGCCCGGACCTGCTGGTCGCGCCGGTCCTCACGGCGGGCGCGACGGCCCGTACGGCGTACCTCCCGGCGGGCGCGAGCTGGACGGACGCGTGGACCGGGAAGACGTACGAGGGAGGCTCGGCCGTGACGGTCGACGCTCCGCTGGACCGGATCCCGCTGTTCCTGCGGGACGGGGCGCGCCTGCCGGTGGCCGAATAGCCGGATGCGGCCGGCCCCGGGAGGGGCCGGCCGCACTGTCACGTGGTGATCAACTGCTGCTGACCGTCAGGTTGTTGGTCGCGAAGTCGAGCCCGCCCGCGGACGAGGTGATCTCGAAGCCGAACTGCACGTCGCCGATGGTCTCGCCACTGGACATCCAGCCCTTGGTGTTCGCGATCCACCTCATGATCGGGAGGATGTTGACGGTGCCGGACGTGGAGTCGGAGCTGCGCAGGAACGAGAAGACGTCGTTCGCGCCGTTGTTGCCCTTGTAGACGGTCCAGGTGTTGCCGTTCAGCGTGAGCGTGCCCTGGGAGGTGCCGAGCGCGCCGACCGCGCCGTTGTAGTTGACCCAGAGCATGGTCTCGTAGTCGTAGTCGGTGTCCCAGATGTCGTACGAGGTGTTGTACGCGCCGGAGGACGGGACGGTGACGTTGTAGGTGCTGGTGAGGGAGGACAGCCCCGAGATCGTCTTGCCGACGTACTTCTTGGAGTTGGGGTAGGACTTGATGCCGCCGGTGTTGGGGTGGTTGGCCCAGACTCCCCAGTTGGTGCCGGAGTTGGCCCAGATGCACTGGCTGCCCGCGCCGGAGCCCCAGATGTTGTTGTAGAGCGTGTAGCCGTTGAGCGTGCTGTTGCCCCACTGGTCGCAGGAGGACCAGACGGCGGCCTGGGCGGGGGCCGAGCCGAGGCCGATCGTCGCGCCGAGGGCGAGTGCCGGGGCGACGAGGACCTTGGTGATCCTGTTCAGGGTGCGAAGTGTCATGGTGTCCCTTCCATGAGTGGGGGGAAGTGCGGGGGGGGTCTACCGCGGCCCCAGGGTGAGGACGCGGTCTTCTCCGGCGCTCAGTGAGAGCGGTCGCGCGCCGGTGGAAGTCTGCAGATCGATGCGGCAGGTGCGGCTCGGTCGCAGCACGGCGGTGGCACCGTCGGGGGTCCAGGTGAGGTCGGCCTCCGCGCCGAACCGCGTCCGGATGCCACGGAGTTCGCCGCTCGGGAGGCCGACGGGGAGCGCGGGGAGCAGGACGAGCCGCTCCGGGGTGGACTGGATCAGCGTCTCGATGAGGACGGCGGGCAGGGTGTGGGCGGCGTCGGCGTTGTAGACGTGCCGGTTCGGGTAGTGGCCGCTCATCAGGGAGACGTGGAAGAAGTCGCCGGCCAGGACGTTGTCGAGGGCGCCCGCCACGCGCTCCGCGTCCCGAAGCCGGGCGGCCACCAGGGCGTGGTGGAGGTGGCCGTGCGCCGAGTCGTTCTCGGCGCCGCGCAGTTCGAGGGCGCGACGGGCCGCCGCGGCGAGCCCGGGGGTGTCGTACGGGTTGATCTCGTCGAGCGGCCAGACGCCGTAGAGATGGCTGAGGTGCCGGTGGTCGTAGGTGTCGTCGAGTCCGGGCCGGGCCCACTCGGCCAGCGCGCCCTCGGCGTTGACCCGGTGCGGCGGCAGCCGGTCGGCGAGCGCGCGCCAGCGCTCCGCGTCGGGCCCCGGGTGGTAGGCGGCCGCCGTACGCAGGGCGTGCCGGGCCGCCGAGAGGTCCATGGCGGCGTTGACGGTGATCCATCCGGCGTTCGCGGGACGGTTCTCCGGGGAGTAGGACGGCACGATCACCAGGTGGCCGTCGTCGTCGGTCCGGGTGAGGAAGTCCTCGTAGAAGCACGCCACTTCGGCGAGTGCGGCGGCCAGCCGCGGGTCGCGTGCGCCGCGGGTCTCGTCGTGGTCCACGAGGGGCTTGAGCAGCCAGTCGGCGCCCGCGGTCCATACATGCAGCGGGTACGCGCGGCTGAGGTGGTAGATGTGGCCCGACTCGCCGTCGGTGTGCGCGGGGGCCACGACACCGCGCGCGCCGAAGACGGCTCGGGCGTTGTCCCGCCAGTTCGGCAACTGGCCGTGGATCAGGGCGGCTTGCGCCTCGGTGACCTCGGGGAGTGCGGCCGCGGCGGCCGACGCGGTCTGCAGGTTGAGGTTGGCGTCCGTGGTGAACGCCCCGGACCAGGCGGTGTCCCAGTCGCCGGTCCAGAGCCCGGTCAGCCGGGGCGGCAGCGTGCCGGCCGAGGAGAGCAGGTGGTAGCGGCCGGCCGCGAAGAGCCGCTCCAGGAGGGCGGGGCTCTTCGGACGTCGGATCAACTCCGACCCGGGGAGCGCTCGTTCGGAGGAATCGGCGCGCAGGTCGAGGGTGACCCGGAGGTAGGCGGCGCGGTGCAGGGCGGTGTGGCGGGACAGCAGGTGGGCGTACGCGTGCTCGATGTCCTCGTCACCGTGGCCCGCCCCGGGCAGCAGCTCCCGCAGCGCCCGGACCTCGGCGAGGGCGTCCAGGTCGCCCGGGTGCCGGCGTACCCGGGTGAGCAGCAGCATCGAGCGGGCGCCCTCGACCCGTACGCCGGGAAGGGCGGGGCGGGTCCGGCCGTCGGTGACGAGGAGCGTGACCCCGGTGTACGCCAGGTCGCCGGCCGGATAGCGGGCGCGCAGCGTGAGGAGGGCGCCCTCGGGGGTGCGGCCGGCACCGTGTCCCACCGCCAGGTCGGCGGGCGCGCCCGGCAGCCGGTGGTCAAGCGTCACGTCGACCGCGAGGTCGGAGGCGGTCACGTACTGCGCGATCACGTCGTCGGCGCGGGAGACGAAGACCTCGCTGCGCCAGTCGGCGCACCCGGCGGCGACGACACCGGTGGTGAAGTCGGCCTCCCGCCGGTAGGCGCCGCGCTCCGTGGCCGGGCGGCGCAGCCGCAGCTGGAAGGCGGGGTGGAAGGGCTGCACCCACAGCAGCGGCCGTCCGTCGGTGAAGTCCTCCCCGGCCCTCACGTCTCCGGCCAGCAACCGGTCCTGTACGTCGGCGAGGCGGTCGGCGAGCTCGGGCGGTCGGGAGTCCGCGCTGCCGTTCGGACGGATCAGACGATGGTGGTTGACGATCACCCGGTCGTCGTTCGGATCGCCGAACACCATGACGCCGTGCGTGCCGTTCCCGCTCAGGAAGGCGTCCTCCCAGCGGGCGGCGGGCCGGGGTTCCCAGGTTCCGTGGACGGGGGCAGCGGTAGGGGCGCCGTCCGTTCGGGTGGCGGCGGTGGCAGTGTTTTCGCTTCGGGCGCCGGCGCAGGGGGCGTCGTCAGCGTGGACGTGGTCCGTCACGGGGCGAGCACCACCGCTCCGTAGCGCTCCAGTCGTACGGAGTCGCGCACACAGGCGCCGCCGAGCAGGTCGCGGTGGGTGCCCGGTACCTCGACGGTCACCGCGTCGCGCCCGTGATTGAGCAGGAAGAGCAGATCGCCGCGCCGGACGGCCTCGACACCCTCGGGCAGCCCGGCGAGCACCGGCCGGACACCCGCGTCGTCCGCTGCCCGCGCCAGCAGTGCGCGCAGGGCGGCCGGTTCGGGAAGGGTGGAGAGGTACCGGGCGGCGCCCCTGCGGAGCACGGCGGGCAGTCCGTCCAGCTCGCCGCCCCGGTAGCGGGTCTCGACGACCGCGGTCCGGTCCGGCTCGATCTCCTCGGACCAGAGCGTGCCCGTGAAGCCGTCGCACGCGACGGTCTCGCCCGCGTCCAGCGGCCACCACTCGTGCAGGGTGCGGATGCCGAACAGGTCGCGCAGCCGCTCGTCCATGCCGCCCGGCCGCACCCGGTCGTCCTCGTCGGCGACGCCGGTGTGGAAGCCGCAGACGAGCGTGCCGCCCGATCGCGCATAGGCGAGGAGGTTGTCGATCGCCGGGTCCGTGAGCAGATACAGCTGGGGCACGACGACCATCCGGTAGGCAAAGAGGTCGTGCTCGGGGTGCGCGAACGCGGTGGTGAGGTGGGCCTCCCACAGGGCGCGGTGCCAGGCCCGTACGACCTCGGCGTAATCGGTCTCCGTGGAGAGGCGGCCGTCGTGCGTGCCCGCCCACCAGGAGTTCCAGTCGTGCAGGATCGCGACACCCGAGACGACATGACGATCCGTCACATGTGGGCCGATGCGGGCGAGTTCGGCGCCGATCCGCTTGATCTCCTGGAAGGTGCGGCCCTGCTCCCCCGCGTGGCCGATCATCCCCGAGTGGAACTTCTCCGCGCCCTGCCGGGACTGCCGCCACTGGAAGTAGCAGACGGCGTCGGCGCCGCGGGCCACGGCCTGGAGCGACCACAGGCGGTTCAGGCCGCGCGGCTTGGGGTGGTTCACGCCGCGCCAGTTGACCGCTCCGGCCGCCTGCTCCATGAGCATCCAGGGACCGCCCGCGGTCTGGGAACGCGTCATGTCCTGGACGAGTGCGCCGTTCTGCGCGCCGAGGGGGTCGCGCGGGTCCGGATAGATGTCGACGGAGACGACGTCTTCCTCGGCGGCCCATCGCCAGGCGTCCTGCCCGGCCCACATCGGCATGAAGTTGCTGGTCACCGGCGTGTGCGGGCTGTGGCGGCGCACGATGTCACGCTCGGCGACGTAGCACTCCAGGAGCATGTCGGAGGTGAACCGCTTGAAGTCGAGCACCTGCGTCGGGTTCTTCATGTAGTGCGCGTGACGCGGTGGAAGGACCTCGGGCCAGCCGTCGTAGCCCTGACCCCAGAAGGCCGTTCCCCAGGCCGTGTTGAGGGCGTCGATCGTGCCGTACCTGTCCCGGAGCCAGCGGCGGAAGGCGGCGGCCGCCTCGTCGCCGTAGTCGAAGGTGCAGTACTCGTTGTTGATGTGCCACATCGTGAGGGCGGGGTGGCTCGCGTAGCGGGCGGCCAGGTCCTCGGTGATGGCGGCGGCGCAGCGGCGGTAGACGGCGCTGGAGTGCGAGAAGTGCTGCCGGGAGCCCCACCATTCGATGCGGCCGTCCTCGTCCCGGGGCAGCGTCCCGGGGTGCAGCCGGCCCATCCAGGGGGGCGGTGAGGAGGTGGGGGTGGCGAGCACGACGCCGATGCCGTGCTCGTGCATCAGGTCCATCAGCCGGTCGAGCCAGCCGAACTCCCGTGCTCCCGGGCGTGGTTCCAGCCTGGCCCAGGAGAAGACGCCGAGGGTGACGGAGTTGACGCCGGCCTCCTTCATGAGGCGTACGTCCTCGTGCCAGGTCTCCTCGGGCCACTGCTCGGGGTTGTAGTCGCCCCCGAAGAGAATGCGGCCCCGGGTGGCGTCGCTCAGGCTGGGCCGCCCGGATTCCGGAGCGGTTCCGCGGGGCGTGCGCATGACCTACCTCGATCGTGACGTGTGGACCGCCGCGGCCGACCGCCGGTCAGGGGCAGGTCGGCCGCGGCGAGCGGAGGGGCGGCGAAGAAGTGGGCGTGCGGAGGCTCGCGAGGGTGCGGGGGGCGGCCGGGGTCAGCCCTTCACGGCGCCGGTGAGCATGCCCTTCTTGAAATGCCGCTGGACGAAGGGCGAGAGGACCGCCACCGGCAGCAGTGCCATCACCATGACGGCCATCTGGACGGCGAGCGGCGACAGTTGGCCGGTGTTGATCTGTGTGGCGAGTCCGACGGGGCGCTCCTGCTTCTGCACCAGCTGGATCATGACGTTCTGCAGCGGCATCATCTTCTGGTCGGTCAGATAGATGGAGGCGTTGAACCATGCGCTCCAGTAGCCGACCGCGTAGAACAGCGAGATGACCGCGAGGACCGCGCGGGAGAGCGGCATCACGATCTGCCACAGGATGCGCCAGTCGCCGGCGCCGTCGATGCGGGCGCTGTCGACGAGTTCGGGTGAGATGCCCATGAAGAACGCGCGCAGCACCAGGATGTTGAAGACGCTGACCGCGCTGGGGAGGATCAGCGCGAGATAGGTGTCGGTGAGGCCGAGGGCCTGCACCAGCAGATAGGTGGGGATGAGTCCGGCGCCGAAGAACATCGTGGCGAGCAGCAGCATCAACAGCCAGCGGTGGCCGAGCGATCCGATGCGCGAGAGACCGTAGGCGCACAGCACCGAGACCGCCATGCTGAACAGGGTGCCGACCAGGGTCACGCCGACGCTGACGAGCGCGGCGCGCTGCACCTGCCCGCCGGTGAGCAGCTCCTTGTAGGCGACGAAGGTGACGCCCTTGGGGATGACCACCAGCCCGCCGGCCGCGTCGATGGTCTTCTTCGACTGGAGGCTGGTGACGATGACGATCCAGAGCGGGAAGAGGATCGCGAAGGCGGCCAGGGTGAGGGTGAGCCCCTTGCCCGCGAGGCCGGCCTTCGACGGCACCTCCTCCCAGGGCGGCCGGGGCGGTGCCGCCCAGCGGCCGGGCTTGTCGCGCGGTTCGTACGTCACGGCGGTCATTTCTTGTACACCCCCTGCTCACCCATGAGGTGGGCGACCTTGTTGGCGGTCAGGACGAGCCCCAGGCCGACCACGCCTTTGACCAGTCCGGCGGCGGCGGCATAACCGAAGTCCTGGTTGCGGATGCCGTTCCACCAGACGTAGGTGTCCAGGACCTCGGAGGCGCCGGGGCCCACCGAGTCGCGCTGGAGCAGGAGTTGCTCGAAGCCGACGGTGAGCGCGTCGCCGACGCGCAGCACCAGGAGCAGGGCGATCACCGGGCGCAGGGCGGGCAGGGTGATGTGCCACATCCGGCGCCGGCGTCCGGCCCCGTCCATGGCGGCGGCCTCGTACAGGTCGGGTGAGACGGCCGACAGGGCCGCGAGGAAGACGATGATGCCCCAGCCCGCGTCCTTCCAGACGCCTTCGGCCGTCACCAGGAACTTGAAGATCCCCGGATCGGTCATCAGGTCGATGCCCTGGTGCCCGTGTTGGCGCAGGGTCTGCGCGATGATGCCCGCCCCGCCGAAGATCTGCTGGAAGACGGTGACGACGAGGACCCAGGAGAAGAAGTGCGGGAGGTACATGACCGCCTGGGCGACCGCCCGGACCCGGGGCCTGACCACGCTGTTGATGAGCAGCGCGAGCAGGACCGGGATCGGGAAGTACAGCACCAGCTGGAGGAAGAAGAGCACGAACGTGTTCTGCACCGCGTGCCAGAAGGCCGAGTCCGCGAAGATCCGCTGGAAGTTCTCCAGGCCGATCCAGGGGCTCTCGAACATCGCGACGAAGCCGTTGTCGCTCAGATACGGGTCGTAGTCCTGGAAGGCGACGACATTGCCCAGGACCGGGATGTAGGTGAAGACGAGGATCAGCGCGATCGCGGGCAGGGTCATCAGGATCAGGGTGCGGTCGCGTCTGAACCGCAGCCGGAAGCCCAGCTTTCCGGCGTCCTGTCCGGCGCTCTTCCGGGCCCGCCGGGTGGCGCGCGCGGAGGCGCCGTCCGGTGGACTCCCGTCCGGGCTCCTCTTGCCCGCCTTGGCCCCGGCCCTGCTCCGAGGCACCGTGCTGTGGGACACGGCCTTCTCCTTGCCTCAGTCCTGGGTCACTTGGCCGCGGAGCCGTTGTCGTCGAGCAGCTTCTTGTACCAGGCGCGCAGGTCGTCGCCGCCCTTCTGCTTCCAGTCCGCGACGGCCTGCTGCATGTCGCTGATCTTCTTGCGGCCCCGGACGACGTCGTCCTCCAGCTGCTCGAAGTCGTTGGCGAGGTTGGTCCACCGGTTGGGCTCGGTGATGGTCAGGCCGTAGAAGGAGGACTTCTTGGTGAAGGCGCCCATGCGCTGCTGCCACTCGACCTGGAGCTTGGCGATCTCCGGCAGATCGGGGTGGGCGAGGTAGGCCGCGGGGCCACCGGTGTAGTCGTAGGCGCCGTTGACCTCGTTGGTGCCCTTGGTGGTCTTGGTCGGCAGACCGTTCTTGAGTGTGTAGTCGGTGCCCTCGACGCCGTAGACCGTGAGCATGTACTCCTTGGTGCCGTACGGAGCCGCGCAGTAGTCGGCGAGCGCGAGGAAGTCCTTGATCTGCTGCTTGGACGCCTTCTTGCTGACGAAGGTGAAGATGCCCGCGGGCTGGGTCGCCCAGAGCGTGGGGTTGCCGCCTTCGGGGCCGAAGATGTCGAACGCCCCCATCTCGAAGTCCGTCTTCTGGGTGCGCTGTTCGGCCGTCGAGCCGTACCAGTAGGACAGGTCGCCGTTGAAGACGAGGGACTGGCCCGCGGTGAAGCGGTTGGACGCGTCGCCCTTGACGGCCTTGGCATCGGGGTGGACGACGTCGGCCGCGTACAGCTTGCGCGTCCACTCCAGAGCTTCGAGGTACTCGTCGGTCTCGATCCGGTTGACCAGCTTGCCGTCCCTCAGGTCCCACCAGAGCGCCTTGTCGCTGCCGTTGAGGACGCCGTAGATGTTGAAGGCCGTCCACTTGAGGTCGTCGCAGGCCCACACCTTCGCCTTGGCGTCAGTGGCCTCCTTCGCCCAGGCCAGGAACTCGTCGGGCGACGTGGGCGGGGTGTAGCCCTTCTTGGCGAAGATGTCCTTGCGGTAGAAGGGCGCGATGTTCGTGACGTACGAGGCCGGCATCGGGATCGCGCGCAACTGGCCACCGAAGATGGAGCGCTGCCATGCGTCGGTCGGTACGGCCGCGAGGTTCGGGTATTCCTTGACCTTGTCGCCGGACAGATACGGGCCGAGGTCGGCGAACTTGGCGTTGATGGCGCTGGGTATCTTGCCGTTCAGGTTCCAGCCCGGGACGACCACCACGTCCGGGATGTCGCTGGAGGCGAGGATCGCGCCCAGCTTCTCGTCGTAGGTATTACCGTCCTGGTTCTGCCAGGTCGCCTTGACGCCGATGGCCTCGTTCATGGCCGTGTAGTACGCGTTGTCGTCGGCCGGCGGGCTGCCCCAGAACGGCGACATGATCTTCAGGTCGCTGCCGCCGCCCAGCTTCTTCGGGACGGACGTCTTCAGCGCTTTCAGGTCGATCGCCCCGGTGAAGCCCGCCGCCGATCCGTTCTTCGACGGAAGGTCGGGCGTGACGACGCTCGACGCCACGAACGTCGGAAGGATCTTCTGGGCGTCCTTCCCCGAGGTGGTGCCGTCCTTCTTGCCGTCCTGTCCGCCGCCGCAGGCGGCGAGCAGGGGCATTCCGCCGGCCACGGCGGCCGCTGCGACCGCCGTGGAGGCGAGGAAGCTTCTCCGGCTGGGGGCGGAGGTGGCGGAGTTCGGCGTCATTGCGTCAACCCTTCATGGCGCACAGCAGGACACCCGGCGGGGGAGCCGTCGGCTGCGGTGTCTTGAGTGGATCCGGCTGAGCCGAAGCGGTCCTCGGAGGGCTGGGGCCTCCGGGGAGGAGAGCCTCACAGTCGAAGCGCTTCGATGTTGCTGCGAGGTTAAGTGAACGCCTGGGGGTGCACAAGGGTCGATCCCAAGATTCCTCGGAGGTGTCACGTAACAGAGCGGCTCCGCCTGGCACTTGACATCACGGCCGAGAAACGCGGTTGAGGTGCCCGGGTGTCTTGACACCCACCTCTCTGTCGAACGACCATCGAAGCGCTTCGAAAGTGTCTCGTCGCTCCACCGCAAAGGGATCACCACGTGACCGCACAGACGCCGCCCATGCCGCCCTTCCGTGACGCGAGCCTGCCCTTCGCGAAGCGCGTCGACGACCTGCTGGCGCGGCTCACCCTCGACGAACGGATCGCGTTCCTGCACCAGTTCGCGCCAGCCGTCGAACGACTCGGTGTGCGGGCCTTCCGCACCGGTCAGGAGGCGCTGCACGGGGTCGCCTGGATGGGTCCGGCGACGGTGTTCCCCCAGGCCGTCGGGCTCGGCGCGACCTGGAACGGCGATCTCGTGCGCCGGATCGGCGAGGCCGTCTCGGCGGAGGTCCGCGCGATGCGCGCCGACGACGACCGCGTGGGCCTCAACATCTGGTCCCCCACGGTCAATCTGCTGCGCCACCCGCTGTGGGGCCGCAACGAGGAGGGCTACGCGGAGGACCCGGCGCTCACCTCCGCCCTCGCCACCGCGTACACCCGCGGGCTGCGCGGCGACCACCCGGCCTACTGGCGCACGGCACCGGTCCTCAAGCACTGGCTCGCGCACAACAACGAGACGAGCAGGGACACTTCGTCCTCGTCCGTCCGCCCGCGAGTGCTGCACGAGTACGATCTGCGCGCCTTCCGCGAGACCGTCGAGGCGGGCGCGGTCGCCGGAGTGATGCCCGCGTACAACCTGGTCAACGGCCGCCCCAACCACGTCTCGCCCCATCTGCGCGAGCAGTTGCGCACCTGGACCGACCAGGAGCTGCTGGTCTGCTCGGACGCGGGCGCGCCCTCCAACCTGGTCGACTCCGAGCACTACTTCGACACCCACGAGGAGGCGACCGCCGCCTCGCTCCGGGCCGGCGTCGACAGCTTCACCGACCACGGCACGGACGGCTCGCTGATCGCCGGACGCGTCCGGGGCGCCCTGGATCGGGGCCTGTTGAGCGAGGCCGACATCGACACGGCGGTCCGCCGCCAGCTCACCGTGCGCTTCCGGCTCGGCGAGTTCGACCCGCGCCTCGACCCGTACGCCGACACCAAGGACTTCGACACACCCGCCCACCGGGCGCTCGCCCGGGAAGCCGCGGAGCAGGCGATCGTCCTCCTCAAGAACGACGGCCTGCTGCCGCTCGGCCCCGACGTCCGGGTCGCGGTCGTCGGCCTGCTCGCCGACGAGTGCAAGCTCGACTGGTACAGCGGCACGCTCATCCACCGCTCGACCCCGCTGGAGGGCCTGTACGAGCGGTTCGGCGCCGAGCGGGTGGACTTCGCCGAGGGCGTGGACCGCGTACGTCTGAGGACGTCGTCCGGCCGGTATCTCGCGGTGCCCGCCGCCGAGGACACGTACGAGGAGGTGCGCGGCGCGGAGGGCGCCCTCGATCCGGCGCTGCTCGCGGGCCGTACGGACCTGCCTCCGCTGACCGCCGACGCCGTCGGCAGCGAACTGGCGCTGATCGACTGGGGCGAGGGCATCCTCACCCTGCGCGCCCCCGACGGCCGCTATCTCTCGGTCGCCGACGACGGCCTCGTCCGCGCCTCCGCCGACCAGCCGGGCGGCTGGGTGGTCCAGGAGACCTTCCGCCTGGAACCCTCCGCATCCCATGAGAACGGCCACCTCCTGAAGCACCTGGGGACGGGCAGGTACGTCTCTGTCGCCGCCGACGGTGTGAAGGTTGCCGACGACCCCGGGAACGCCGAGATCTTCGAGCTGGAGTTCACCGAGCGCGGCGAGGACGCGGTGGCCCGCGCCGCCGCGTCGGCCGACGTGGTCCTCGTCGTCGCGGGCAACGACCCGCACATCAACGGCCGCGAGACCGAGGACCGTACGACACTGCGGCTGCCCGCCCATCAGGAGCGGTTGCTGCGCGCCGCCCGCGCCGCGAACCCGGACACGGTGCTGGCCCTGGTCTCCGCCTACCCGTACGCGGTCGACCACGCCGACCTGCCCGCGCTGCTGTGGACCGCGCACGGCGGCCAGGCGGCGGGCACCGCGCTGGCCCGCGTCCTCGCGGGCGACGTCTCCCCCGCGGGCCGCCTGCCGCAGACCTGGTACGCCGGGGACGACGACCTGCCCGGCCTGCTCGACTACGACGTGATCGGCGGCCGTCAGACCTATCTCTACTTCGAGGGGACTCCGCTGTTCCCGTTCGGACACGGCCTGTCCTACGCCTCGTTCGCCTACGCCGATCTTCAAGTCCGGCGAAACGCGGACGCGTTGACGGTCTCCTGCACGGTCACCAACACCTCGACGGTGACCGCGGACGAGGTCGCCCAGCTCTACACCCGCGCGGTCGCCCCGTCCGTGCCCCGTCCGCGCCGCGAGCTGGCGGCGCACCATAGGGTCCGGATCGCTCCGGGCGCCTCGGCGACCCTCTCCTTCGAACTCCCGCTCTCCGTCTTCGAGTTCTGGGACGTGGCACACGGCCGCCGACGCCTGGAACCCGGTGCGTACGAGCTGCTGGTCGGCGCGTCCAGTCAGGACATCCGGCTCGGCGCGACCGTGGAACTCGAAGGCGAGCCGGGCACCCCCCGTCCCGTCCGCGAACACGGCCTGAACGCCGTCGACTTCGACGAGCAGCGAAACACGGCCATCGTCGACCGTACGAAGGTCGCGGGCGACGCGGTGACCCCGGTGGACGGCGGCACGGGCGAACTTGTCCACCGGGACTGCGACTTCGGCGACGGCGTCACCCGGATCACCGTCGAGGCGGCGGGCGAGGGGGTCGTCGACGTGTCCCTGGACGGCGGACCGACGGTCGCCGAGCTCGCGCCGAGCGGGTCCGAGGGGCCCTACGACTACCGAACCCTCGCCACCGCGTTCACCGCCGGCGGTGTGCACGACGTCCACCTCAGACTGCGCGGGCCTGTCCGGCTCACGCACGTCGGCTTCTCCGGCTGAGGGTCCGGAGGAGCCGGCACAGGGGCCCGGCGCCGGAAGGCATCGGCGCCGGGCCCCTTCCCGGGCGACCTTAGGTGAAAACGATTGTCACCGGACACGCCGTTTTCGGTCACGTCCCGACAGGCCGACGGCCGGAGCCCCCGCACAGTGGGCTCCGGCCGTCGGCTTCGGTGAGGTCTCCGTCTAGAGGGCGAGACCCGTCAGCACCAGCACCCGCTCGTAGGTGTAGTCGTCCATCGCGAACTTGACGCCCTCGCGGCCGACGCCGGACTGCTTCGCACCGCCGTAGGGCATCTGGTCGGCGCGGTAGGAGGGCACGTCGCCGATCACGACGCCGCCCACCTCCAGCGCGCGGTGGGCGCGGAACGCGGTCTGCAGGTCGTGCGTGAACACACCGGTCTGCAGGCCGTACTTGGAGTTGTTGGCGGCGGCGAACGCGGCGGCCTCGCCGTCGACCTTCTGCACCGTGAGGACCGGCCCGAAGACCTCCTCGCGGGAGATCGTGACATCGGCCGGCACGTCGGCGAGGACGGTCGGCGCGTAGGAGGCGCCGTCCCGCTTGCCTCCGGTGAGCAGCATGGCACCGGCCGCGACGGCCTCGTCCACCCACGACGCGACGCGCTCGGCGGCGGCCTCGCTGACCAGCGGGCCGACGTCCGTCTTGTCGTCGGACGGGTCGCCGGTGACCTGGGCCTCGACGGCGGCGACGATGCGCGGCAGCAGCCGCTCGTACACCGACGCGTCCGCGATCACGCGCTGCACCGAGATGCAGGACTGGCCGCCCTGGTAGTTGGAGAACGTCGCGATCCGGGTCGCGGCCCAGTCCAGGTCCGCGTCGCTCGCGAAGTCGGCGAGGACGACGGCCGCGCCGTTGCCGCCCAGCTCCAGGGTGCAGTGCTTGCGCGGCACCGAGTCCATGATCGCGTAACCGACCGTCTCGGACCCGGTGAAGGAGATGACCGGAAGACGCTCGTCCTGGACCAGGGCGGGCATCCGCTCGTTGGCGACGGGGAGGATGCTCCACGAACCCGCCGGAAGGTCCGTCTCGGCCAGCAGGTCACCGATGATCAGGCCGGACAGCGGGGTCGCGGGCGCCGGCTTCAGGATGATAGGGGCGCCGGCGGCGATGGCCGGGGCGACCTTGTGGGCGCACAGGTTCAGCGGGAAGTTGAACGGCGCGATGCCGAGGACGACACCCTTGGGGAAGCGGCGCGTGAGGGCGAGCCGGCCCTGACCGCCCGCGTCGGTGTCGAGGCGCTGGGCCTCGCCGCCGTTGAACCGGCGGGCCTCCTCCGCGGCGAACCGGAACACGGACACCGCGCGGCCGACCTCGCCGCGGGCCCACTTGATCGGCTTGCCGTTCTCGGCGGAGATGAGCTGCGCGATCTCCTCGGTGCGCTCGGCGAGGCGACGCGAGACGTGGTCGAGGGCGGCGGCGCGTACGTGGGCCGGCGTGGCGGCGAACTCGTCCCGCACGGCGTGGGCCGCGGCCACGGCCTCCTCGACCTGCGCCTCGGTGGGCACGCTGACCTGACCGACGACCCTGCCGTCCCACGGCGAGGTGACGTCGAACGTGGTCTCACCGGTGGCCTGGCGGCCGGCGAGCCAGAAGGCGTGGGTGACCCCCACAATTTCTTTCTGGGGCATGTGCGAGTCCCGGCCCTTCCATGTCGAGGGGTGTTTCTGGTGGTCTTGGCTTTCCCGCTCCACGGTAGGGCCGGTCCCACCACCGGTCGTTTGTCCGGCGCGTAGCAGTCGGGGGGTGGGGTGCGCCGGTTTGGACTGATCGTGGGGATGCGCGTGCGGCGGGGCCGGGGCCGCGCGGCACCACGGACGCTCCGGGCCGGACGGGGTCCGAGATGCCGTCCGGGGCGGGAGTCGGCCTACTCCCCCGTCGCCGCCGTCGTCTTCAGGGCCAGCCAGAGTTCCATCCGGACATCGGGATCGTCCAGGGACCGGCCGAGGATCTCCTCGACCCTGCGCATCCGGTAGCGCAGGGTGTGACGGTGCACGCCCAGGTCGGCGGCGGCCGCGTCCCACTGTCCGTGGCGCGACAGCCACGCCCTCAGCGAGGCGACGAGGTCCCCGCGCCCGGTGGCGTCGTGCTCGTGGAGCGCCCGCAGGAGCCCGTCCGCGAACGCCCGCACCGCGTCGTCCGCGAGCAGCGGCAGAACGGACCCGGCTGCCAGCTCCTCGTGCTCGACGAGGAACCGGCCCCGCCGCCGGGCGACGGACAGGGCCTGTTCGGCCTGCTTGTAGGCGGCACGGGCGGCGATCGGACCGGCGGGTGCCGAGAGGCCGACGACGAGTTCGGTCTCGTCCGCGGCGGCTCCGGCGGACTGCTCGCGCGGGGCGGTCCGCGCCGCCTCCAGCACCGCGGCGTGGTCCCCGCAGGCCGCGACCGCGGCGCCCCCGTCCACGGCGAGGACGACCAGCCGCTCCCCGTCGGGCACGACGAGCACGGACTCCCCGGAGCGTGCGGCGGCGGACTCGACGACCTCGGCGAGGCCGCCCAGCGGATCGCCGCTGACGTCGGGAACGGCGACGGCGGTCTTCGAGGGCGCGGCGGCGCCCACGCGCGCGTGCCCGTCGGCGTGCGCCCGCCCGGCCGACGCGGACACCGACTCGGCGATGATCAGCCGGAACGGCGCGTCGAGCAGTTCGCCGTACAGGTCCCCGGCGACGGCCCGGGCGTGGTCGGGCTCCCCGGCGAGCAGCATCCCCAGCACGGCCGCGCCGATCCGCTGCTCGGCCGCGTGCAGGGATCGCGACCGCTCCGTGGTGAGCGTCAGCAGGGCGATCGCCGAGTGCACGGCGTAGCGCTCGGCGGTGCCGAGGGCTCCGGCGGTGCCGACGGCGAGCGCGGCGCGCGGCCTGCGTCCTGTTCCCAGGGAGTGCAGTTCGACGCGGTCCTCCCCGCCCACCACCGAGCTCGCGGGCGCGGGCCGCTCCCGCAGCCGCTCCACGTCCGGGGTGAGCCGCGCGGCGCGGCGCTCCGCCCAGTCCGGCGCGGTGGCGACGACGGCGCCGGACGCGTCGTAGAGCGCCGCCCATCCGTCGACCTGTGCGGCGAGTGCGGTGAGCAGTCCCTCCGGCCCGCCGCTCAGCGCCTGCTTGGTGAGTTCGCGCTGTGCGGCGAACCCGGCGGTGACGGCTCGGTACTGGTCCGCGGCGATGGCGGCGGAGACGGCCTTGCTGATGGCGAGGAAGGGGGTGCGCCGGGGCACTTCGAGGAGTGGCAGCCCCTCCTCCTCGGCGGCGTCGACGAGCGCCTTCGGGATCTCCTCGTAGTTGACCCCGACGGCGAATCCGAGCCCGACGACTCCGGCATCGGCCAGCCGCTTCACGTAGCGCCGCATGACGTCGGGATCGTCCGCGTCCAGCTTGAGCGCGGTGATCAGCAGCAGTTCCCCGCCCTCCATGTACGGCACGGGGTCGGCGAGCTCGCTGACGTGTGCCCAGCGGACGGGCACGTCCAGGCGGTCCTCGCCCGCGCGCACCGTGAGCTTGAGCGCGGAGTGGTGGACGAGCGAGGCGAGCGTGGGGGGCATGAGGCCTTCAGGTCTGTGTGATCTCTGCGATCTCTGCGATCTCTGTGAGCTCTGTGATCTTTTGGCCGCTGCGTATGAAGGGCCTGTGTCGATTCTGCCTCACCGTACGGTCGCCGTGTGACGTCATACGCATACGTCCTGCTCAGCGGGTCCGCATATCCATGCGTCCGCCGGACAGGTTCCGGTATCCGGCCGTCCCGCCCGGCGGGCCCGGCAGGCCCCGGTGTCCGGCCGTCCGCCCGCAGGTCCGGGGCTTCGTGCGTCCCGCCCGGAGCCGTGGCGCTGTCGGCCGGCGTTCAGTCCCGCAGGTCCACCAGCAGCGGCGGGGCGTGCTCGCCCTGCACGCTGGTCAACGACAGGACCGCGTGCCCCGGCGGCACCCCGTGGGCCAGCTCGGACGCGGACCAGCGCTCCCGCTCGACCTGGCGCACGGTGACCGCCCGTGCGGTCGGGGCGTTCCCGGTGATCACCCGGCGCAGCATGTGCACGGCCTTGCCGGCCGGCGTCTCGGCGATGATCTGCCGGTCGGTGACGTCACGTGCCTCGATCCACTCCTTGCCCCAGACCTCGGCGAAGTCCTGCCCGTCCCAGGGGGTGAGCCCGGACAGGGCCATCCGGCATCCGATGGCGCCCAGCAGGGGGCTGCGCAACGGCCGGGGCGCGTCGTCGAGGGTGCGCAGCGTCAGGACGGCTCCCGCGTTGCCCGACCGCAGCCGCTGAATGCCCCGTACGGCCTCGGGGGTGACGATCCCGGAGGCGTCGTCGAGGACCAGACAGGCGAACAGCGACCGGTCCTCGCGGACCGCGACGCTCGCCGTGAACTGCGCGAGCACCAGCCGCGCGAGGATCCGGGAGGCATCGGCGTGGCCGCGTGCCGGCAGATCGATCCGGACCCGAACCGGATGGTCGAGGGCGCGGAGCGAGAACGGCCGTGACTGCCCGGAGGTGTCGAAGAAGCCGGCGAACGCGGGGCGGTCGAGCAGGGCGACCCGGTCGGCGAGTACCCCGCCGACATCCCCCGGATTCCCCAACTGCCGCTCGCGGGCGTCGAGTTCCCGGAGCAGCGATTCGTGTCCGGTGTCCTGGAGGCCCTTGCGGAGCGCGCCGAGCGGTCCGGGAGCTCCGTCGAGCAGCTGCCGCAGCTCGGGCACGGACGGGAACCTGCCGTGGACGGCCTGGAAGGGCCCGAGCAGCTGGGCGAGCACCGTGGTGGACCGCCTGCTGTCGCCTCCGGGGTGCGGGTCGGCGAGATCACCGACGAGCGCCTCGGCGAGCACGGCCGCCGCCTCGTCCGGGTCGGTGGTCCCGCCGTACAGGTCGAGGTCGTACACGGACTCGGGATTCCCGATCCGTACGACGACGTCGTACGCGTCGACGGGCCCGAGCCCGGCGCCCGCCGCGCCCACCACGACCACCGCGGCCCGCCCGGCGAGGGCGTGCAGGCACAGCGACTCGGCGAGCGGCCAGACGATGCTGCCGGTCTTGCCGGATCCGGGGGGCCCGACGGCGAGCAGTGAGGTACCCAGCAGGTCGGGTCCGAGGGCGAGTCCGGTGCCGCGGTAGGCGTAGGGATTACGCGGATCGTCGGCGGTCGTGCCGAGCCGTACCTGGCCGGTCACGAGGTCGTGGCGCGCGAGGCGCCCGGGCAGGTCACGCTCCCCGGAAGGGTGCAGACAGGCGGCGGAGCCGTCCTTCAGCACCGCCCCGGTGAAGGTGGCGAGGCTGTGCCGCCCGCTGCGTACGCCCTGCCAGGCCCGGGCGATCCGGGCGTGGTCGACGTCGCGCATCAGCCCGGAACGGGCCTCGGCGGCGAGCCGGTCCGCGGCGTCGGCGGCACCGGCCGCGCGGAGCTGGTTCCACTGGACGGGGTCGTCCTCGGGGGCGGGCGGGCGCTCGCTCACGGGAGCGGCCCGGCGCCACGCAGGCGGCCCGTAGCGACGCCAGACCTCACTCCATCGGCCCAGCCGCCCTACGACGATCATGATGATGAGGGCGATCAGCGTGTAGTAGCCGTACCAGAGGAACGCGTTTCCGACGCGGTCGCCGCTGTGCCGCCAGGAGTCCGGGGTGAACAGTTCGAGGGGCACGACCCACCAGCCGCCCAGGTAGCCGTTCCAGAGAAGCGACCAGATCAGCCACCCCACGAGGAACGCGATCACGGCACCGCTCAGCAGCTGGCGGGCCGGAATCCGCTCCGGCTCCTCCTCCGGCCGCGGCCGGTGCCCGAAGCGCCACACCCCGGGGGCCGCGTCCGGCCTGGGTGCGCGCACCCAGGCCACGAACGCCGATCCGTCGGGCAGCGGCGGCATCCCGGGCGCCCGTGCGGGCCGGGGCGGCGTGGGCGGCCTGTCCGGCGGCACCGGCCCGTCCGGCGGCCCTGCCGGACGCGGCACAGGATTGGCATGCGTGCCCCGCGCGTCCTGGGTCCCGTCGCTGTCCATCGCCCTTGCCCCCTGACCAGCCGCTCCGTGCGTCGTCCGCGAGTCAATCTAGTGCCCCTGCGGGGCGAGTTCACCGTTTACACGGCCGCGCCCGCTCCGGTGCGGGAGCACCGGAGGTCCGCCGCTCTATGTCCACCACGGACAACGGATTCCTCCGACAACGCCCACATGGCGCATGCCGACCCCCCGCCCTCGGCCCTAGCCTGCGAAGAAAGAAGGCAAGCGTCCGAAAACACCCCCCGCCCGGACCGCCCCGCGTTCGCCGGGGACCGTCCGGTTCGCAAGATCATCAGGGAGCCCCTCATGACCGCAGTTCCGCAGGAGCGCCGCGTCGTCACCGCCATCCCCGGCCCGAAGTCGCAGGAGCTGCAGGCCCGCCGCACCGCCGTGGTCGCGGCCGGTGTGGGGTCGGTGCTCCCCGTCTTCACGGCGCGCGCGGGCGGCGGAATCATCGAGGACGTCGACGGCAACCGGCTCATCGACTTCGGCTCCGGCATCGCCGTGACGTCGGTCGGCGCGAGCGCGGAGGCCGTCGTACGCCGGGCCTCCGCGCAGCTCCAGGACTTCACCCACACCTGTTTCATGGTCACGCCGTACGAGGGCTACGTCGCCGTCGCGGAGGCGCTCGCCGAGCTGACCCCGGGCGACCACGCCAAGAAGTCCGCCCTGTTCAACTCGGGCGCCGAGGCCGTCGAGAACGCCGTCAAGATCGCCCGCGCGTACACCAAGCGCCAGGCCGTCGTCGTCTTCGACCACGGCTACCACGGCCGTACGAACCTCACGATGGCACTGACCGCCAAGAACATGCCGTACAAGAACGGCTTCGGCCCGTTCGCGCCCGAGGTCTACCGCGTGCCGGTCGCCTACGGCTACCGCTGGCTGACCGGCCCTGAGAACGCCGGTGCCGAGGCGTCCGCCCAGGCCATCGACATGATCAACAAGCAGATCGGCGCCGACAACGTCGCCGCGATCATCATCGAGCCGGTGCTCGGCGAGGGTGGCTTCATCGAGCCCGCGAAGGGCTTCCTGCCGGCCATCAGCCAGTTCGCCAAGGACAACGGCATCGTCTTCGTCGCGGACGAGATCCAGTCCGGCTTCTGCCGTACCGGCCAGTGGTTCGCCTGCGAGGACGAGGGCATCGTCCCGGACCTGATCACGACCGCCAAGGGCATCGCGGGCGGTCTGCCGCTGGCCGCCGTGACGGGCCGCGCCGAGATCATGGACGCCGCGCACGCGGGCGGCCTGGGCGGCACCTACGGTGGCAACCCGGTGGCCTGCGCCGGTGCGCTCGGCTCGATCGAGACGATGAAGGAGCTCGACCTCAACGCCAAGGCGAAGCACATCGAGGCGATCATGAAGTCCCGCCTCGGTGCCATGGCCGAGAAGTTCGACATCATCGGCGACATCCGCGGGCGTGGCGCCATGATCGCGATCGAGCTGGTCAAGGACCTCGCCACGAAGGAGCCGAACCCGGAGGCGACCGCCGCGCTCGCCAAGGCCTGCCACCAGGAGGGCCTGCTGGTCCTGACCTGTGGCACCTACGGCAACGTCCTCCGCTTCCTGCCCCCGCTGGTCATCGGCGAGGACCTCCTCAACGAGGGTCTCGACATCATTGAGCAGGCCTTCTCCCGTATCTGACGCGTGAGGCGCCGCGGCACCGGAATCCTGGACACCACCCAAGGGCGGACTCCGCTTGGTTCCGGTGCCGCGGCGTTCGGCGTCGGAGCGTGTGAAGAAGGTGTGCGAGGTGCATGACGGGACGCGATTCCGCCTGTCGGAGCCGCACCCCCTGCCGTAGGTTCTAACCAGATCAGCGAAACACCTGCCCACAGGGGACTGTGGGTGACACCGGGCCGAGGCTCCCCCAGCTTCGCCCTGGTCGTGCCCTCGCGCACACACCCGGAGCTTCCGGCTTCGGTTCTCCTCACCGATCGGACAGTCGCCCGCCCCAAACCCCCCGGGGCGCGCGGCATTCCGGTCCGGACGGCCGTCTCGGAACCACCCCCCCTGTTCCGGGGCGGCCGACCTTCTCCCTCTTTCTCGCCGCGTCGAGCGGGCCCGTGCCGCTGAGAGTCGGCGCACTCCGTACGCGGCACCGACGCCCGTGCGATGCCCGTGGTCACCGACCGCCGTGTCCGCCCCCGTAGGGCCGTCACCGGCGCAGCAGGGGCCGCCTCGCTTCCGGCACACGAACCACTCGGCCCGGCCCTCCACCCACGCGGCCGACACGTCCTGACAGGCTGTCCCGCATGCCCCTCCTGTTCGGCCTGCTCGGCCTGCTCGCCCTCGTCCTCGTGGTCATCACCTGGCAGGTCGTGGCGGGCGGCCCGCTCGTGAACCTGGACGAGCGGCTGAGCGGTGCCCTCGTCCGCCCGGACCGGTTCTCCGAGTCGCTCGCCGACCTGGGCAGCGTCCAGGTGGCGGTCCCGGTGCTCGCCCTGGCGCTGGGTTACGTCGCGTGGCGGCGGCGCACCGCCGGCCTGGACCGGTGGTGGGTGCCGTCGGCCGCCGCCGCGGTCCTGATGGCTCTCGTCCCCGCGCTGATCGTGCCGATGAAGGAACTCGTCGCCCGCCCGGGCCCCCCGGTCATGGGACCCGGCACCGGCTTCTACCCCTCGGGGCACACGGCCACCGCCGCCATCGCGTACGGCGCCGCGACGATGCTCCTCCTCCCCCTGCTCCGTACCGCCCGCGCCGGCGCCCGCCGCGCGCTGCTGGGCGTCTGCGTGACCGTGAACGCGTGCGTGGCCTTCGGCCTGGTCCGGCGCGGCTACCACTGGCCACTGGACGTGGTGGCCAGTTGGTGCCTCTGCGCGGTGCTGCTGTACGGCCTGCGGCTCTTCCTCAGCCGAAGTACCCGTCGAAGGTCCGCGAGAACTCCCACCCGCCGAACCGGTCCCAGTTGACCGACCACGTCATCAGGCCGCGCAGGCCCGGCCAGGTGCCGTGGGTCGCGTACGAGCCGCAGTTGGTCTTCTTCGTGAGGCAGTCGAGCGTCTTGGTGACCTCGGCCGGGGACACGTAGCCGTTGCCCGCGTTGGTGGTGGCCGGCATGCCGATGGCTATCTGGTCGGGGCGCAGTGGCGGGAAGACGTTGCCCGCGTCGCCCGCGACCGGGAAGCCCGTCAGGAGCATGTCGGTCATCGCGATGTGGAAGTCGGCGCCGCCCATGGAGTGGTACTGGTTGTCGAGGCCCATGATCGAGCCGGAGTTGTAGTCCTGGACGTGCAGGAGGGTCAGGTCGTCGCGCAGGGCGTGGATCACGGGGAGGTAGGCGCCGGCGCGCGGGTCCTGGCCGCCCCACTTCCCGGTGCCGTAGTACTGGTACCCGAGTTGGACGAAGAACGTCTCCGGGGCCATGCTCAGGACGAACTTCGAGCCGTACTTGGCCTTCAGGGTCTTCAGGGCCGAGATGAGGTTGACGACCACCGGGGTGGTCGGGCTCTTGAAGTTGGTGTCGCTCGCGTCCAGGGAGAGCGAGTGGCCCTCGAAGTCGATGTCCAGGCCGTCCAGGCCGTAGGTGTCGATGATCTTCGAGACCGAGGAGACGAAGGTGTCACGGGCGGCCGCGGTCGTGAGCTGGACCTGGCCGTTCTGGCCGCCGATCGAGATCAGCACCTTCTTGCCGGCCGCCTGTTTGGCCTTGATCGCGGCCTTGAATTCGGCGTCGCTCTCCACCGTGGGGCACTCGGTGACCGGGCAGCGGGTGAAGCGGATGTCGCCCGAGGTGGTGGAGGTCGGTTCGCCGAAGGCCAGGTCGATGACGTCCCAGCTCGCGGGCACGTCGGCCATGCGCGTGTAGCCCGCACCGTTGGCGAAGCTCGCGTGGAGGTAGCCGACGAGGGCGTGGGCGGGCAGGTCCGAGCCGCCGCCACCGCCCGAACCCGCCGAGGTGGTCGCGGTGACGGTCGCCGATTTCGCCGACTCGCCCGCGTCGTTCGTCGCCGCGACCTGGAAGGAGTACGCGGTGGACGCGGACAGACCGCTCACGGTCGCCGAGGTGCCGGTGGCCGTCTGGACCTTCGCTCCGTCGCGGTAGACGGCGTAGCCGGTGGCGCCGGGCACCGCCGTCCAGGACAGGCCGACCGCCGAGGAGGTGACCGTGCCGACCGCCAGACCGGTGGGCGCGGCCGGCGGCTGGCCCGCGTCGACGCCGGGGCCGGTCAGCGACAGGTCGTCGGCGTAGTAGGTGCCGGTGCCGTACCAGCCGTGCGTGTAGATCGTGACCTTGGTGGTGGCGGCGCCGGTGCGGAAGGTGGTGCTCAACTGCTGCCAGTCGGCGGCGGACTGGGTCCAGGTGCTGACGTCGGTCGTACCGGTGCCGGTCGCGCCGAGGTAGACGTAGCTGCCGCGGACGTAACCGGAGAGGGTGTACTGCGCGTCGGGTTTCACGGTCACGGTCTGCGAGCACTGCGCGTAGTCGTTGCCGGCCGGGGTCGCCTTCAGCGCCGAACTGCCGCTGCGTACAGGGGAACCGACGGTGCTCGCCGCCGTGCAGGTCCAGCCGTCCAGGCCCGCCTCGAACCCGCCGTTCCGGGCGAGGTCCGCGTCGGCCGCACGGGCGGCCGACGAGAGCGCGACAAGGCCGGGTACGGCCAGGACGGTGGCCGTGCACAGGGCGAGAAGCCTTCGACGACGACGTGCGAACGGCCTGTTGTGTCTGGTGCGGTCCACGACTGCCTCCGGGCATGGGGGGATGGGAGGGTGGAGCGCGCCCAACTTGGTCCAGACCAATTCTGTTGTCAAGACCTCTGACAGGCAAGGGACTTCGGACGGTCGCCCAGGGCCCGGCCCCTCACCGCTGTGGGCCCTCGTTCCCGGCGAGGCCCGCCGCGGCCTCGTGCATGGCCAGTTCGAGCAGTGTCGGGTCCGTGAGCGTGCCGGAGCCGTCCGGCGGGACCAGCCAGCGGACCCCGCCGGCCGACCGTCCCGGGTACGGCACCACGATCCACGTGCCGCTCCCCGCTGTGCGCACCCCCGTGCCGAGCCACCGGGCCGCGGTCCCGGCGGGCACGAAGAAGCCCATCCGGGCGTCGCCGAAGTCGACGAGCACCGGCCCGGGTTGGTCGATCACCCGGGTCAGTACGTCCAGCGTCGGATAGCCGAGCTCCCCCGGCAGAATGAGGACGTCCCAGGCCCTTCCCGCGGGCAGCAGCGCGATCCCGAGGGGATTGCGCTCCCACTCCCAGCGGCAGGCCTCCGGATCCGGAGCCACGGATGTCAGCCACTCGACCGCCGCCTTGGGCCCTGTCATGACGGAACCTCCCTCTCGTGTCGACGCCGGTCGCGTCACAGAGGAGAGGGAGGTCCGGGCCGTGCATTACGCGGGTTCGGGCCACCAGTCGGTGGTGAACCGGGTCACACCGGCGGAGGTGGGCGTACGCCCGTGGATCATGTCCGGGATCGCGCGCCCTCAGCTGTCGAAGCCCAGTCCCAGCTTGTCCATCGTCTTCAGCCACAGATTGCGCCGGCCGCCGTGTGTGTCCGCCCGTGCCAGGGACCACTTGGTGAGCGCGATGCCGGTCCAGGCGAAGGGCTCGGGCGGGAACGGCAGCGGCTTGCGGCGGACCATCTCCAGCTCGGTGCGTTCGGTGCTCTCCCCCGCCAGCAGGTCGAGCATCACGTCCGCGCCGAACCGGGTGGCGCCCACGCCGAGGCCCGTATAGCCCGCCGCGTAGGCGACCTTGCCCCCGTATGCGCTGCCGAAGAACGCCGAGAACCGCGAGCAGGTGTCGATCGCGCCGCCCCAGGCGTGGGAGAAACGGACGCCCTCCAGCTGCGGGAAGCAGGTGAAGAAGTGCCCGGCGAGCTTGGCGTACGTCTCGGGGCGGTCGTCGTACTCGGCGCGCATCCGGCCGCCGTAGGGGTAGATCGCGTCGTAGCCGCCCCACAGGATGCGGTTGTCGGCGGACAGCCGGAAGTAGTGGAACTGGTTGGCCGAGTCGCCGAGACCCTGTCGGTTCTTCCAGCCGATGGACGCCAGCTGGTCGGCGGTGAGCGGCTCGGTCATCAGCGCGTAGTCGTAGACCGGGACGGTGTACGGACGGACGCGCTTGACCAGGTTCGGGAAGATGTTGGTGCCGAGGGCCACCCGGCGGGCACGGACCGAGCCGTAGGGCGTGCGGACGGCCATGCCGGCGCCGGACGGCTTCAGGTCGAGGGCGGGCGTGTGCTCGTACACCCGTACCCCGAGCTCCACGCACGCCCGCTTCAGGCCCCACGCCAGCTTGGCCGGGTGGAGCATGGCGACACCGCGACGGTCGTGCAGCCCGGCCAGGAAGGTCGGGGAGTCGACCTGTTCCCGTACGGCCTCGGTGTCCAGGAAGTCGAGGCCCTCGGCGAGGCCCTCGCGCTCCAGCTCCTGGTGCCAGTCGCGCAGTTCGGCCGCCTGGTGCGGCTCGGTGGCGACGTCGATCTCACCGCTGCGCTCGAAGTCGCAGTCGAGGGAGTAGCGGGCGACGGTCGCCTCGATCTCGTCGAGGTTGCGGGCGCCCAGTTCCTCCAGCTTCCTGATCTCGTCCGGCCAGCGGGTGAGACCGTTGGACAGACCGTGGGTGAGGGAAGCGGCGCAGAAGCCGCCGTTTCGGCCGGAGGCGGCCCAGCCCACCTCACGGCCCTCCACCAGGACGACATCCCGCCCGGGATCGCGCTCCTTGGCGATCAGCGCCGTCCACAGTCCGCTGTAGCCGCCGCCGACGACGAGCAGGTCGCAGGTCTCGGCGCCGGTGAGCGCGGGCTCGGGGCGGGGCTTGCCGGGATCGTCCAGCCAGTACGGGACCGGCTGGGCGTCGGAGAGAGAATTCAACCATTGATTACCACGGGTCATGGCGCTTGGGGCCATGATTTCAACTCCCTACAAGGGTGACGAGCGTTATGCCTTTTGCCTGTTCCGGCGATTACCGACAACCATTCCGGCCAGGACGAACAGTACGGCGACGAGGAACATGGCCGTACCGATGACGTTGATCTGAACGGGTGTTCCGCGCTGTGCCGAACCCCAGACGAACATGGGGAACGTGACGGTCGAGCCCGCGTTGAAATTGGTGATGATGAAATCGTCGAAGGAGAGCGCGAAGGCGAGCAGCGCGCCCGCGGCGATTCCGGGGGCCGCGATGGGCAGGGTGACGCGCAGGAAGGTCTGCGCGGGACCGGCGTACAGGTCCTGGGCCGCCTGCTCCAGCCGCGGGTCCATCGACATGACACGGGCCTTGACGGCCGTCACGACGAAGCTGAGACAGAACATGATGTGGGCGATCAGAATCGTCCAGAAGCCAAGCTGAGCACCCATGTTGAGGAACAGGGTGAGCAGCGACGCGGCCATGACGACCTCGGGCATCGCCATCGGCAGGAAGATCAGCGAGTTCACGGTGCCGCGCGCGCGGAAGCGGTAGCGGACCAGCGCGAAGGCGATCATCGTGCCGAGGACGGTGGCTCCGACGGTCGCCCAGAGGGCGATCTGGAGGCTGAGCGAGAGCGAGCCGCACATGTCGGCGACCCCGCACGGATCGCGCCAGGCGTCCGTCGAGAACTGCTGCCATTCGTAGTTGAAGCGCCCCTTCGGTTTATTGAAGGAGAACACCGTGACGACGATATTGGGCAGCAGCAGATATCCGAGCGTCACCAGGCCGGCGATGACGACGAGATGGCGCTTGAGCCAGTTCACGAAGGCCATTTAAACCAGATCCTCCGTCCCGGACTTGCGGATGTAGAGCGTGACCATGATGAGGATCGCGGCCATGAGAATGAAGGAGAGCGCCGCGGCCGTCGGATAGTCGAGAATCCGCAGGAACTGGGTCTGGATGACGTTGCCGACCATCCGGGTGTCGGTGGAGCCGAGCAGGTCGGCGTTCACGTAGTCACCGCTGGCGGGGATGAAGGTCAGCAGCGTTCCCGAGACCACACCGGGCATCGACAGCGGGAACGTCACCTTGCGGAAGGTGGTGATCGGCCGCGCGTACAGGTCGCCCGCCGCCTCGTGCAGGCGTCCGTCGATCCGCTCAAGCGAGGTGTAGAGCGGCAGGACCATGAACGGCAGGAAGTTGTACGTGAGTCCGCACACCACCGCGAGCGGGGTGGCGAGGACGCGGTCCCCGGAGGTGAAGCCGAGCCAGCTCGTGACGTCCAGGACGTGCAGCGAGTTCAGGGCGCCGACGACCGGGCCGCCGTCCGCGAGGATCGTCTTCCAGGCGAGCGTGCGGATCAGGAAGCTGGTGAAGAACGGCGCGATCACCAGGATCATGATCAGGTTGCGCCAGCGGCCCGCGCGGAACGCGATCAGGTAGGCGAGCGGATAGCCGAGCACCAGACACAGGATCGTCGCGGCACCGGCGTAGAGCACGGACCGCAGGAACTGCGGCCAGTAGTCGGTGAGCGCGTCCCAGTACGTCTGGAAGTGCCAGGTGACCTTGAAGCCCTCCTCCAGCGAGCCCGTCTGCACGGACGTGGAGGCCTGGTAGACCATCGGCAGCGCGAAGAAGACGACGAGCCACAGGAGTCCGGGCAGCAGCAGCCAGTACGGGACCAGGCGGCCACGCTTCTTGGGCGGCTTCGCGGCGGGCTGTGGCGCGATCGGTGGCGCCTCCACCTCGGTGACGGTGGCCATCAGGCGGCCTCCTCCTCGGCCGTTTCGACGCCCGCGTCGATGTCCTGGGCGGCATCGAGGCCGAAAGTGTGCGCCGGGCTCCAGTGCAGGACGACGTCCGCACCGGGGACGAGCCGGGAGTCCCGGTCGATGTTCTGGGCGTAGACCTCGAACTCCGGACAGACGGCGCTGTCGATGACGTACTGCGTGGAGACGCCGATGAAACTGGAGTCGGCGATCTTGCCGGTGATCCGGTTGCGGCCGGCGGGTATCTCGCCCGCGTCGTCCGCGTGAGTCAGGGAGATCTTCTCCGGGCGGACACCGACCAGGACCTTGCCGCCGGTCGTGGCGGTCGCCGAGCAGCGCGCCCCGGGGAGCACCAGCTTGCCGCCGCCCGCCTTGAGCACGATGTCGTCGCCGCTGCGGGAGTCGACCTCGGCCTCGATGAGGTTCGAGGTGCCGAGGAAGTTGGCGACAAAGGTCGTGTTCGGGTTCTCGTAGAGGTCGGCGGGCGCGCCGAGCTGCTCGACGCGGCCCGCGTTCATCACGGCGACCGTGTCGGCCATGGTCATGGCCTCCTCCTGGTCGTGCGTGACATGGATGAAGGTGATGCCGACCTCGGTCTGGATGCGCTTGAGCTCCAGCTGCATCTGGCGGCGCAGCTTGAGGTCGAGGGCGCCGAGCGGCTCGTCGAGGAGCAGCACCTTGGGGTGATTGATCAGCGCGCGGGCCACGGCGACACGCTGCTGCTGGCCACCGGAGAGCTGGTGCGGCTTCTTTCGTGCCTGCTCACCGAGCTGTACGAGGTCGAGCATCTCCTCGACCTGCTTCTTCACCGACTTGATGCCGCGCCGGCGCAGGCCGAAGGCGACGTTCTCGAAGATGTCGAGGTGCGGGAAGAGGGCGTACGACTGGAAGACCGTGTTCACCGGGCGCTTGTAGGGCGGCAGGTTCGTCACGTCCTGCTCGCCGAGCGAGACGGTGCCCCCGGTGGGCTCCTCCAGGCCGGCGATCATCCGCAGGGTGGTGGTCTTGCCGCAGCCCGACGCCCCGAGGAGGGCAAAGAACGAGCCCTGCGGCACGGTCAGGTCGAGGGGGTGTACGGCCGTGAAGGCGCCGTACGTCTTGCTGATCCCGGAGAGGCGGACGTCGCCGCTGTTTTCGTTCGTCATGGTGGTCACGCCCCTGTGAGCTTCGCGAACTTCTCTTCGTAGGCCGTCTCTTCCTTCTGGCTCAACGAGCGGAAGGCGTGGGACTTCGCGGCCATGGCCTTGTCAGGAATGATCAGCGGGTTGTTCGCCGCGTCCTTGTCGATCTTCGCGAGGTAGGGCTTCACCCCGTCGACCGGGCAGACGTAGTTGATGTAGGCGGCGAGCTCCGCGGCGGACTCGGGCTCGTAGTAGTAGTCCATGAGCCGCTCGGCGTTCGTCTTGTGACGTGCCTTGTTGGGGACCAGCATGTTGTCCGTGGACGTCAGATAGCCGCTGTCCGGGATGAGGAAGTCGACGTCCGGGCTGTCGGCCTTGAGCTGGACGACGTCGCCGGCCCAGGCGAGACAGGCCGCGAGGTCGCCCTTGGTGAGGTCGGACGTGTAGTCGTTGCCGGTGAAGCGGCGGATCTGGCCCTTGTCGACGGCCTTCTGGAGGCGGGCGATCGCCGCGTCGAAGTCGTCGTCGCTGAACTTCGCCGGGTCCTTGCCCATGTCGAGCAGCGTCATGCCGATGCTGTCGCGCATCTCCGAGAGGAAGCCGACGCGCCCCTTGAGCTTGGGGTTGTCGAGCAGGTCGGAGACGGACCTGACCTCGACCCCGTCGAGCGCCTTCTTGTTGTAGGCGATGACGGTCGAGATGCCCTGCCAGGGGTAGGAGTACGCGCGGCCGGGGTCCCAGTCGGGGTTGCGGAACTGGGCGGACAGGTTGGTGTACGCGTGCGGGAGGTTCGCCGGGTCCAGCTTCTGCACCCAGCCGAAGCGGATCAGCCGCGCCGCCAGCCAGTCCGTGACGACGATCATGTCGCGCCCGGTGTCCTGGCCCGCGGCGAGCTGCGGCTTGATCTTGCCGAAGAACTCGACGTTGTCGTTGATGTCCTCGGTGTACTTGACCTTGATGCCGGTCCGCTCGGTGAACGCGTCGAGCGTGGGGTGGTGCTTCTCGCTCTCGTCGACGTCCATGTACTCGGTCCAGTTGGAGAAGTTGATCGTCTTCTCCTTGGCCGAGTGGTCCTCCGACGAGACGCTGCCCTGGGGCTTTCCGGCTGCGGGGATCCCGCAGGCGCTCAGCGTCCCGAGACCGCCGACGGCCAGCGCGCCGCCCGCCGAGGCGCGCAGCAGTGACCGACGGGTGAGGGAGGCCCTGCCGTTCCGGAAGCTGCGCCGCAAGGCGGCCAGTTGAACCGGGGACAGGCGTTCGGGCTCGTACTGCTCCATGCTCTGGTGCCCTTTCGAGAGGGTCGCGGCCGTGGTCGCGGCCTGGTCTGCCACATGGCCGTAGCCGGTCGATCGGCTACGGCCGGTCCCCGAAGACCGTGCGGTGCCAGTCCTTCCTGGCGACCGCGGTGTTGTCGAACATGACGTGCTTGATCTGCGTGTACTCCTCGAAGGAGTAGGCGGACATGTCCTTGCCGAAGCCGGAGGCCTTGTAGCCTCCGTGCGGCATCTCGCTGATGATCGGAATGTGATCGTTGACCCAGACGCAGCCCGCCTTGATCTCGCGGGTCGCGCGGTTGGCACGGTAGACGTCGCGGCTCCAGGCGGAGGCGGCGAGTCCGTACGGGGTGTCGTTGGCCAGCGCGATGCCCTCGTCGTCGGTGTCGAAGGGGAGCACGACGAGCACCGGGCCGAAGATCTCGGCCTGCACGATCTCGCTGTCCTGCCCGGCGTCGGCGACGAGCGTGGGCGCATAGTACGCGCCGCTCCTGAGCTCTCCCTGGGGGGCCTCTCCGCCGGTGACCACGCGCGCGTAGCCGCGGGCCCGGTCGACGAATCCGGCGACGCGGTCGCGCTGGGCGTGCGAGATCAGCGGGCCGAGGTCGGTGTCGGACGCGAAGGGATCGCCCACGCGGACGCTCGCCATCAGGGCGCCCGTGCGCTCCACGAACGCGTCGTAGAGCGGTCGCTGCACGTACGCGCGCGTGGCGGCCGTGCAGTCCTGGCCCGTGTTGATGAGCGAACCGGCGACCGCGCCGTGCACGGCGGCCTCCAGGTCCGCGTCGTCGAAGACGAGGAAGGGGGCCTTGCCGCCGAGCTCCAGGTGGAGACGCTTGACCGTCGAGGTGGCGATCTCCGCGACGCGCTTGCCCACGGCGGTCGATCCGGTGAAGGAGGTCATGGCGACGTCGGGGTGCCCGACGAGATGTTCACCGGCCTCCCTGCCCAGACCCGTGACGATGTTGATGACGCCGTCCGGGATACCCGCCTGGGTGGCCGCCTCGGCGAACAGCAGGGAGGTGAGCGGGGTCAGCTCGGCGGGCTTCAGCACGATCGTGTTGCCGGCCGCGATCGCCGGGAGGATCTTCCACGCGGCCATCTGGAGCGGGTAGTTCCAGGGTGCGATGGAGCCGACGACACCGATGGGTTCGCGGCGTACGTACGAGGTGTGGTCGCCGGAGTACTCACCGGCGGACTGGCCCTGCAGATGCCGGGCGGCGCCCGCGAAGAAGGCGGTGTTGTCGATGGTCCCCGGCACATCGAACTCACGGGTCAGCTTGAGGGGCTTTCCGCACTGCAGCGACTCGGCCTGGGCGAACTCCTCGGCACGCTCCGCGAGCACGGCGGCGAAGCGGTGCAGCGCGTCGGAGCGGTCCCCGGGGGTGGCACCCGCCCAGCCGGGGAACGCCGCGCGGGCGGCCGCGACGGCCGCGTCCACGTCGTCGGTGCTCGCCAGCTCGTACGTGTACACCTCTTCGCCGGTGGCGGGGTTCACGACCGCGTGCGTACGGCCGGAGGTGCCCTTGGTCGGGCGACCCCCGATGTACTGCGCGCCGTCCGCGAGGCGGTCCTGCGCCTGGAAGCGATGGCCCGGTTTGTGCATGTCGCTCTCCTCCGCCGTCCTCCCCGTCGGGACGGGGGTCGGCGTAGCTCCAGCTCGATTTGAGTGCCGATCCTGACAGAGCAAAGGGACTCCAACAAGTGATTCCGTTGTTGCCTTTTGGTTACGCGACGGAATCCTTCGACCAGGTGTCGAGTCCTTCTCGGAAAGGCGGGACGGAATGTCAGTGGTGCGTGCCACAGTGGCGTGCATGGGGAAGATCGATACGCGGGAAGCACTGGTCAGTGCGGTCCAGTCGGGGACACCGGTGAAGTACCTGCACTTCTGGGGGCACCGCCCGAGCCCGGACGGCCGGCTGGGGTCGAGCTGTCTCAGCCAGTGGTGGCCGTCACCCTTCGTGGTCGACAACGTCGGATACGCGACGGCGGAGCACTGGATGATGGCGTCCAAAGCACGCCTCTTCGGCGACGCCGAGGCCGAGCGGCAGGCGATCGAGGCACCGGACCCCGCGCTCGCCAAGAAGGCCGGGCGGCTGGTGCGCGGCTTCGACAACGCCGTGTGGGAGCGCGAGCGGTTCGAGATCGTGGTCCAGGGCAGCGTCCACAAGTTCAGCGCCCACCCCGGCCTCCGGTCGTTCCTGCTGGGCACGGGCGGGCGGGTCCTGGTCGAGGCGAGCCCGATGGACCGCATATGGGGCATCGGACTCGCCACGACCGACGAGGGGGCGTCCGACCCCCGCCGCTGGCGTGGACCGAACCTGCTGGGCTTCGCCCTGATGGAGGCCCGGGAGCGGTTGCGCTAGCCGCGATGGCGCGCCCGGGGTCGGGGCTGACACTCGCGGCGCGGGGCTGACACTCGCGGCGCCCGGCCGGCGCCGGTGAGGCCGGGGCCCGGGGGGCTACCCACCCCGGACCGCCGCTGCCGCTGTGCGGATGCGGCGCGGACAAGGCCGCGCCGACGCTGCGGGCTATCGCCGGTGCGTCACCAGCGAGGTGGAGAAACCGTCGTCGCCGAACGGGTCATCGCTGCCGCCGTCGTCCGGGGCGACGATGATGAGGACGAGCAGCGCGACAGCGAGGACGAGGCCGACGGCCCCGCAGATGATCCCCGCCAGCGCCTGCCCGGGGTTCGTCGCCTCACCCCGGCGCGCCTTCCCCCGGCCGATCAGGCCGAAGATCACGGCGAGGATGCCCAGCACGATCGCCAACGGCCACACACAGAACAGAACCGCCGTGATGATGCCCAGCACGAGGCCGGCGGTCCCCATGCCGTTGCTCGGCATGGGCTGGACCAAGGGCCAGCCGTAGCCCGGCCCGCCCGGGTAGGCGGTACCCGGGCGCGCGGCGGCGTACTGCGGGTAGCCGTAGCCGTACGGGAGTCGGCCCGGGCCGTCGGGGGCGATCGGCGGCGGGGGCACGGCCTCGCCGGGGGCGGGCTGCGGGTAGGGGGTATGGCCCGCCGGCGGTGCGAAGGGGTTGTCCCAGGAGGGGCCACCGGGGCTTCCGGGTCCGGGCGGGAGCGGTGCGCCGGGCAGCGAGGTGATGGTCGGCAGGCCGTACACCGGCGGAGGCGTGGCACTCCCTCGCGCGCTCCCCGTGGGCGAGGCGATCTCCTCGGGTGGCGCCCAGGGGTTGCGCTCGGCTTCCCAGCCGGCGGCGCCCTTCGCGAGGGAGACCTGGGCGTCCGAGGCGGGGGCCGCCGGAGAGTCTGCGGAGGCGGGGCCAGGGGCCGGGATGGGGGCTGGGGCGGGGGTGGAGGTGGGGGCAGCGAAGGGCTCGGTGCCCTGCGCGGGCACGGAGGCTTTCGGCCCGTCCGCGAACGCGCTGTCCACCCACCGCGCACTCTCCTGGAGCCGGCCGCCCGCATCGCTGTCCGCCACCGGAGTCGCGTGGTCCGGCCCGTTCCCGAACTCGACGTCCGCCGAGGGCGCCGCGTGGTCCGGGGCGTCGGTGGGTGCGCGGTCCGCCTCCGGTATCGCGTCCTCAGGATCGGCGCCCGGCACGGGTATCGCGTCCACCGGAACGGCGCCCAGCGCGGGTATCGCGTCCACCGGAACGGGTATCGCGTCCACCGGAACGGCGCCCGGCGCGCTGGCCGTCACGGGCGATCCCGTACGCGCGGACGTCGGATTCCCGTCGTCCGGCGCTGTCCCCGCGTTCTCCTCGCCCGGCGGAGCCCACGCGCCCGCGTCGTGTGGCGCTTTCGGACTCTGGGCGTCGTCGGACATGCGCGAGGTCCCCTCTCTCATACGTTCCGTCATGCTACGGCCCGGGCGCGGCCGGCGGATCTCCGCCGTACGACGGCGTCGGACACGCCGGGCCCGCACGACGGGGGCCGCCTACGATGATCCCCGAGTCATCGATCAGCCGATCACCCGCGTCCCACCGAGCACGGTCCGGAGACGCCGTTCCGGGGAGGAACCCCTTGACCGAGCACATCACCGCACGCGACGACGCCCGCGACCTGCACTCCTTCATCGCCGGGCTGCCCAAGGCCGAACTGCACGTCCACCACGTGGGCTCCGCCTCCCCGCGCATCGTGTCCGCCCTCGCCGCCCGCCACCCCGACTCCCGGGTGCCGACCGACCCCGAGGCGCTCGCGGACTACTTCACGTTCACGGACTTCGGCCACTTCATCGAGGTGTACCTGTCCGTCGTCGACCTGGTCCGCACGCCCGAGGACGTACGGCTGCTGACGTACGAGGTCGCCCGGGACATGGCGCGCCAGCAGGTGCGCTACGCCGAGCTGACGATCACACCGTGGTCCTCCACCCGGCGCGGAATCGACGAACTCGCCTTCATGGAAGCGATCGAGGACGCCCGCAAGGCCGCCGAGGCCGAGTTCGGTGTCGTCCTGCGCTGGTGCTTCGACATCCCGGGGGAGGCCGGTCTCGAGGCGGCCGAGGAGACCGTGCGGCTCGCGACCGACGACCGGCTGCGGCCGGAGGGGCTCGTCTCCTTCGGGCTCGGCGGCCCCGAAATCGGCGTGCCGAGGCCGCAGTTCAAGCCGTACTTCGACCGCGCCCGCGCGGCGGGACTGCGGTCGGTGCCGCACGCCGGCGAGACGACGGGCCCGGAGACGGTCTGGGACGCGCTGAACCACCTCGGCGCCGAGCGCATCGGCCACGGCACGAGTTCCGCGCGGGACCCGAAGCTGCTCGCCCATCTCGCCGAGCACGGCATCGCCCTGGAGGTCTGCCCGACCTCGAACATCGCCACCCGCGCGGTCCGCACCCTCGACGAGCACCCCGTCAAGGAGTTCGTGGCGGCCGGCGTGACGGTGACCGTCAACTCCGACGACCCGCCGATGTTCGGCACCGATCTCAACACCGAGTACGCGGTCGCCGCCCGCCTCCTCGACCTCGACGAGCGGGGTCTCGCGGCGCTCGCCAAGAACGCGGTGGTCGCGTCGTTCCTCGACGAGGCCGGCAAGGCGAGGCTCGCCGCGGAGATCGACACGTACGCGGCGAACTGGCTCGCGCTCTGACCCAGCACAATGGGCACATGCGCACCGTGATCGCAGTCGCCCACCGCGGCGACCCCTACCGCGCCCGCGAAAACACGATCGACTCGTTGCGTTCCGCGCTCCACCGGGGCGCGGACGCCGTCGAGATCGACGTACGGCTGACCCGCGACCGCGTACCCGTACTGCTGCACGACAAGACGCTCAAACGTCTGTGGGACCACGACCGGCCGCTGCGCTCGCTCTCCTGCGACGAGGTGCGCGGGCTCACGGCGGGCGGGGTACCGACGCTGGCGGAGGCCCTCGACGCGACCGGCGACAGCCGGATCATGATCGATCTGCCGGGGTCGGTGGACGCCGAGGTCGTGCGCGAGGTCGTGGACGTGGTGCGGGCGTGCGGTGCGCAGGAGCGGGCGTACTACTGCGCCGCTGCCCCCGCCATGCTCGCCGTGCGGGCCGTGGACCCCTCCGCGGAGATCGCGCTGACCTGGACGTCACTGGCGCCGCCGCGGCCGACGCTGCTCGACGCCGTACGGCCGCGCTGGCTCAACTACCGTTTCCCGCTGGTGAACCGGGACCTGCTGGCCCGCGTGCACCGCGACGGCTGTCTGGTCTCCGTGTGGACCCCGGACACCCGTCGCTCCATGCGGCGGCTGCTCGACGTGGGGGTCGACTCGATCACGACCAACCGCATCGACACGCTCACCGCCCTGCGCAGGGACTGAGCCGGCCGCCGTCCGGCGGACCGGGCGCGGCGGCGCGCCGGCGAGGCCGCCGCCGGGCCCGTGCGGCGGGGCGTCCCTTAGGGGCGACCCCGGCCCGGATACCGGGGACGGCGCCCTGCCTGATGAGGATCCCGGGGGTCGCGTACGGCCGGAGGATGAGCGGTGTCCGCTTCCGGCACACCGTCCTCAGGAGCACCCCATGCCCTTACGCCGCACAGCAGTTGCCCTCGCCGCCGCCCTCGCTCTCGGTCTCGCGGCCGGACCGCTGGGCGCCCCGGCGTTCGCCTCCCCCGCCGCGGCGTCGGCGCGGACGGCCGCAGGGCCCGACGCCGACGCACTGCGCGCCGCGCTGGCCGGCCTCCCGGACGCGGACGCGACGGCGGCGCTCGTCCGGGTCGGGGGCACCGACGGCACCTGGCGCGGCAGCGCGGGGGTGCACGACCTGGAGAGCGGCCGCGCGGCCGATCCGGACGCCCGCTTCCGTGCCGGTTCCACCACGAAGGTCGTCACGGCGGCGGTCGTCCTCCAGCTCGCCGCCGAGGGCAGGGTCGGGCTGGGGACGCCCGTGCAGAAGTACCTCCCCGGGCTGCTGCCGGCCGGCTTCGAGCCCGTCACCGTACGGCAGTTGCTCAACCACACGAGCGGCATCCAGCCCGGTGACGGCTTCGGCGACACCTTCGAGGACGTGTACGCGCACCGCTTCGACACCCTGACGCCGCGCGAGGTCGTGGCCTCCGCTGTGGCGAAGGGACCGGAGTTCGCGCCGGGCACCCGGCAGGACTACCTGAACATCAACTACACGATCCTCGGCCTGCTGATCGAGAAGGTCACCGGCCATTCGTACGCACACGAGGCGGAACGGCGGATCCTCGGGCCCGCCGGGATGCGCCACACGTCCTTCCCCGGCACCGACCCGCGCATCCACGGGCCGCACAACCACGGTTACCAGGCGGTGCGGCGGCCCGACGGCACGACGGAGTTCGTGGACGTCACCGACTGGAACCAGGCGGACCGCTGGGCGGCCGGCGACATGATCTCCACGACGGCGGACCTGGAGCGTCTGATCACGCGCCTGTTCAAGGGAGACCTCGTCCCGGCACGGCAGTTGGAGGAGATGTTCACCGTGCCTCCGGGCATCAAGGGTGCCGACATGAGCGCCGGACTCCAGCGCTTCGAGTACGGGGGCACGGTGTACTGGCTCAAGTCGGGCGCCCGGTACGGCTACAGCGCGGTCGTCGCGGCCACCCGGGACCTGTCCCGCACCCTCGTGTACTCGGTCGACTCCACCGACGCCAAGGGCGAGTCGATGAACCCGGTCGCCCAGCGGATCGCGCTGGCGGCGCTCAAGTAGCGGCTACCGGAACGGTCTCCCGGTACGGGGCGAGCGCCTCCAGACGCTTGATCCGCTTCCGTACGACGTACAGGGGGATCACACCGAAGATCCCGAAGGACATGTCGACGACCGTCCACCAGAAGGGAATTCCGCGGATCGGTCCGCAGATCAGGGCCAGCGGGACGATGCCGGCGCAGGCGATCATCCCGAACTCGACGACCCAGATGTTGCGGACCGGATCGCGGTACGGGCCGTAGAACGCGACCGCGATCACCAGGTGCGCGAACGCCAGCCAGTCCGTTCCGTAGAGGAGGAAGGGGTAGTGGGAGTCGGCGTCGTCGAGGCCGTGCCGCACCCGCTCGATCCAGTCCATCAGGGCGGGCAGGTGCTCCGGCACGGACAGGGACCGCAACAGGTCCTCTGTCCAGTGGAGTTCGTGCACCAGCGGGAAGGCCGTGGCGCCACTGAGCACCAGGCTGACGACGAAGAAGGCAAGCCACGCGCGGATGCCCTTGAGCAGGGCGGCTCTGTCGCTCATGCCTGGAGCGTACGCCCCGACTTGAACGCGTTCAAAACCGCCCCTGCCCAGGGCTCCGGTGACTCAGGCGCCGCTCTCCCGCAGCATGTCCTCACGCTCGACGATCTTCACGCGCTCGCGGCCCTGCGGTTCGCCCAGCGCCTTCTCCGCGGCGTCCAGCCGGTACCAGCCGTCCCACGTGGTGAAGCGCACGTCCCGCTCGCCGAGGAAGGCGTCGACCGCGGCCGGCTCGGGCGAAGAGGGGACCTGCAGACGGCCGTTGGCGTGGTCGTCGAGCAGGCTGGCGACCGTCTCGTTGGCGTCGCCCTTCGTGTGACCGATGAGACCGATGGGACCGCGCCGGATCCAGCCGGTGACGTACGTGGACCGCAGGTGCTCGCCGGAGTCCTCCAGCACCCGGCCGGCCGCGTCCGGAACCGTGCCCGAGTCGACGTCCCAGGGCAGCTTGGGCAGGCTGTCGGAGAGGTAGCCCACCGCGCGGTAGACCGCGGCGACGTCCCAGTCCTTGAACTCGCCGGTGCCCTTGACGTTCCCGGTGCCGTCGAGGGCGGTGCGCTCGGTGCGCAGGCCGACGACCTTGCCGTCCTCGCCGAGGATCTCGGTGGGCGACTCGAAGAAGTGCAGGAACAGCTTGTGCGGGCGGTCGCCGGTGTCGCGGATCGCCCAGTTCTCCAGGGTCTTGGCGACCATGTCGGCCTGCTTGTTGCCGCGCCGGGTGGCGATCGAACCCTCGTCGTAGTCGATGTCCTCGGGATCGACGATGACCTCGATGTTCGGCGAGTGGTCGAGCTCGCGCAGCTCCATCGGGCTGAACTTCGCCTGCGCCGGGCCGCGGCGGCCGAAGACGTGGACCTCCAGCGCCTTGTTGGCCTGGAGGCCCTCGTGGACGTTCGGCGGGATCTCGGTGGGCAGCAGCTCGTCCGCGGTCTTCGCGAGGATGCGGGCCACGTCCAGGGCGACATTGCCGACACCGAGGACGGCGACCTTCTCCGCCTCCAGCGGCCAGGTGCGCGGAACGTCGGGGTGACCGTCGTACCAGGAGACGAAGTCCGCCGCGCCGTACGAGCCGTCGAGGTCGATGCCGGGAATGTCGAGGGCCCGGTCGGCCGTCGCGCCCGTGGAGAAGATCACCGCGTCGTAGAAGGCGCGCAGATCGTCGAGGCTGATGTCCCGCGGGTAGTCGACATTGCCGAAGAGGCGGATCTGCGGCTTGTCGAGCACCTGGTGCAGGGCGGTGATGATGCCCTTGATCCGGGGATGGTCGGGCGCGACGCCGTAGCGGATGAGACCGAACGGGGCCGGCATCCGCTCGAACAGGTCGATGGACACACCGGGATCGGCGGCCACTGCGGATTTCAGCAGCGCGTCGGCGGCGTAGATTCCGGCGGGGCCGGCTCCGACAATGGCTACCCGCAGAGGGCGAGGCATGATCAGATTCCCTTCGAGCAGGGGCAGGGGACTCGAGGGGAAGCCTAAGCTGAGGCAAACCTAAGTCAGTAGGCGGGTCGGGGCTATGACCTCATAAGGCTGACTTATGGGTGATCAAGGTCTGCTTTATGGCCGCCCGGAAAACCCGCCGGACGTCGTGTCGCTCGCTCCACCCGTCTACCGCTGGACCGCCCTTGACGGGGTGGGGTTCGCCCCGGTCCGGACCCCGGACGGCTCGACGGACGCGGAGGTCGGTATCGCCGACGGCGTCCGGGTGCGGACGGGCGAGCGGACCGGGGCGGTGGGCGCGGTGCTCGGGGCGGAGGTCCGGTCGGAACGGCCGCTCCCGCTCGGGAAGGGGCTGACGCGCCCGGGCGAAACCGACGGAGTGGGCTCGGCCGACGGACTGCTCGCGGGCGGCGGGGCCAGCGGGACCACCGGGGACACGGGTGGCTCGGGTGCCGCCGCCCTGAGCGGCAGCGCGACGAGGGCACCGACGGCACAGGCCAGGCCGGCTCCGGCCGCGGCGCGCAGCAGCCGGCGACGGGCCGCACCCCGCCGGATCGCCTCGTAGCGGCCGGGCGGTGGACCGAGATGCTCGGCGGGCGGTCGCATGATGACCGCGAGCGGGTCGTCGGCGTCGAAGTCCGGACCATCGTCAGAGTGTGTGATCAAGACTTCTCCTCAGGTGGGCGCGGAGCAGTTCGCGGGCCGCGTGGAGATCGGCCTTGATGGTCCCCTCCTTACGCCCGGTCAGCACGGACACCTCCCGGATCGGCATGTCAGCGTAGTAGTGCAGCAGGATCGGGACGCGCAGCCGTTCGGGCAGCGACTGCACGAGCAGCCGTACGGACGGATCGGCCTGTTCGTTCTGCGGGCGGACGGCCGCCTCGGCGGTCGCCCGGTGCACGGCCCTGCGTTCCCGCTCCAGTTTGCGCCAGTGGTCCCGGACGAGGTTGGCCGCGGTGACGTAGAGGAACCCCCGCGGCTCGGCCACGGAGGTCCAGCGGGCCCAGAGCCGGGTGAACGCCTCCGAGGCGATCTCGTGGGCCGTCTCGTCGTCGTCGACGAGACGGCGGCACCAGCCGGCGAGGCGCGGGTAGAGGGCGGCGAACAGCTCGGACGCTGCCTTCTCGCGGGACCCTTTCAACACTCTCCATGGTCGTGACGGCACTCGATAGGGAAGGATCCCGGGCCGCGGGCATACGGTCCATCGCCCAGGATCCTGCCTCCGGGTCCGCGGGGGACCGGGAGGCTACGACGGGAAGCGCGGCGGTCGTGCGTCAGGGGCTCGCGGAGCTCAGCGCCGCGAACACGATCACGTTGTCGAGGTAGCCGCCTCCGGAACGGGGGCCGCCGCAGGTGATGAGCCGCAACTCCGGGCGGTCCACGTCGCCGTAGACCGCGTCCGCCGGGAAGTCGGCCTTGGCGACCGTGCGTACGGCGCTGACGGCGAACACCGCCGACCTGCCGTTCTCCAGGCGCGCCACGATCCGGTCACCGCGGTGCAGACGCGCGAGGTGACGGAAGACGCCGTCCCCGTACGCGCCGACCGTGACATGACCGAGGATCACCGACGGGCCCCTCTGGCCCGGTGTCGGCGAGTGCCGGTACCAGCCGGCCCGGTCGTGCGCCGCGATCGGGGGCACCTGCACGCTGCCGTCCGGGGCCAATCCCAGCCGCATGACCGGGGTGTCGACCCCGATGGCCGGTATCCGCAGCCCGACCGGGACCGAACGCCCCAGCGCGTGCGTCGGCTTCGCGGCGGAACGCGAAGCCGGTGGTGTGCTCCCGGGCCGCGCGGCCGGGCCCCGGTCGGCCGGGTGGCCGCCGCACCCCACGAGCAGTGCGGCCGTCGCCGTGGCGACGAACGCGCGCCTGGAGAGGGGCGTCATTCCCCGGTCGCCCGCCGGCGGCGTACGACGAAGACCGCCGCGCCCGCGACGACGAACGCCGCCGCGGCACTCCCGCCGATCACCCCGCCCTGCCCCGAGGACTCCGCCGCCGTCGGCGCCACACCGGTGTCGGGCGCACCGCTCGGCCGGACGGAGACCTGACGCGGGGCCGGCGTCCGCGTCGGTGCGGCGCTAGGCAAGGCGGACGGCGTCCGGGTCGCGGGGGAGCTCGCCGGCGACGGCGCGGCGGTGACGGTCGGACGGCTCGTGGGGCTCGGAGACGTCCCGTCGGCGAACGCGGGCACCGTGCCCACCAGCACGGCGGTGCACGCAAGTGCCGTGGCACTGAAGACGGTTCGGCGCATGAATCGCTCTCTTTCGTTCGTCCGCCCGCCCGTCGGCACGGCGGGCTGCGTTACGGATCGAGCGAAGAGACGAGGCAGCGAGGGACGGGGTTGTAAAGGGGAGGCAAAGGCGCGAGAGGGACGGGCAGACCCGGCGAGACCCTATCCCTGGCCCCCTGGCGACCGTGACGGCACCGGACCGCGCGCAGTACGGTCACACGCACGACGGTAGGACGCCGGAAGAGAGACGCATGAGCCGGAACGCGGGCGAGGCCGAACGCATCGAGGACGCGGTGCTCACGCGTGCCGCGCAGGCAGGCGAAGTTGCCGCTCTGGGGCTGCTGCTGGAACGGCACCGGGCGGGTATGCGCGCGGTGGCGCTGAGCATCCTGGGGCCGGGGCCCGACGTCGACGACGTGATCCAGGACGCGGCCGTGACCGCGCTCCGCCGCGTGGGCGACGTCCGTGACCCGGCGGCCGTGGGCGCGTGGTTGCGCATGATCGTGCGCAACACGAGCCGTTCCTTACTGCGCGGCTCCGTACCTTCCCTGCCGATCGACGATCTGCGGGTGCCCTCCACGGACGCCGGGCCGGAGGGATGGCTGGAGCACCACACGATGCGGAACTGGATCTGGGAGGCCCTGGAGGAACTGTCCCCCACCCTGCGACTGCCCCTGGTGCTGCGTCACTTCAGCACGGGGGTCACGTCCTACGAGCGGATAGCCGGCGCTTGCGGAGTCCCGGTCGGCACGGTCCGCAGCCGGCTCAACCAGGGGCGGATCAAGCTCGCGGCCGCTCTCGCCGCCACCGCGGACGCCCCGCACGGTGACACGGCGCGGCGCACCCGCGCCAGCCGTGTCGAGGCACGCGAGACCTTGGCCGCCGCCGAGAGCGGACGCTTCGAAGCACTGCTGTCGGAGCGCTGGTCGCCGGGGATCGCCCTGCTCAGGGGGAACGACCCGGTGGGCGGCAGGAGCGTCCTCGTACGCGGCATGGACGGCGACCTCGAAGCCGGTGTACGACAGCGGCTGGCCCATGCCGTGGCCGGCCGGTCCCTCGTCCTGTGGGAGATGGACCTGCTCAGCCCCGCCGACGACCCCGACCACTGCCCGCCCTCGGTGGCCTGGCTGATGACCCTGGACGACGCCGGCCGTCCGCGCCGGCTGCGCCTCCTGCATCCGAGGCCGGTACAGGCCCTCGAGTCGCTCACTCCGATGTGACGGGCGTCACGCGGCCTGGATCGAACTCCGCCCGCTCTCCGGCGTCCTGCCGGTGTCATCGACACCTGCAGGACACGGAGACCCCATGACCACCACCGCGACCGATCCCCTGGCCGCCGGAACCCACACCGTCGAGATCGACGGAGTCGTGCAGCGCTATCACGTCCACGGCACGGGACCGGTGTGCGTCGCGCATTCCGGCGGACCGGGCATCGACTGGGAGTACCTGCGCATGCCCGCGCTGGAGCGGAACCTGACGATCGTCTACCCGGAGCCGATCGGCAGCGGCGCCTCCGGCCGACTCCCCTCCCACCCCCACGGCTACACCCGGCCCCGCTACAGCCGGTTCCTCGGGGCGCTGATCGAGCACCTCGGCATTCCCGAGGTCCATCTTCTGGGGCACTCGCACGGCGGCTTCGTCGCCCAGTACCACGCCCTGCACCACCCCGAACGCGTCGCCGGAGTGGTCCTCTACGACAGCGCGCCACTGACCGGTCCCGAACACGGCGCCGAGGCCATGCGCCTGGTGCGGCTGTTCGCGGCGCGGCACTCCGGCCGTCCCGGACTCCCCGAGGTCCTGGCGGCTTTCGAGGCCGTCCCCACCCTCTCCGACGACGCGGGGACGACTGCCGTCGCCAGGGGGCTGCTCCCCGCGTACTTCGCCGACTACTGGGGCCGGGAGCGGGAGTTCGCGCATCTGCGCGCCTCCGTACGGGCCACCCACATCTCCGGGCTGGACGAGGACCTCACCCCGCACGCCATCGACGACCGTGCGGACCTCGGCTCGCTCACTGTGCCGGCCTTAGTCGTCGTCGGCCGCCACGACGTCATCTGCGGGGTCCGATGGGCGGAGGAACTGCACCGGCTGATCCCCGGATCGCAGCTGCTGATCCTGGAGAACAGCGGGCACTTCGGTCACATCGAGGAGCCCGACGCCTTCTCTCGGGCGGTGACGCGTTTCGTGACGACCGCCGCACGAAGCACGGCCTCCCCCTCCGGCACGCCTCGCTCGTCACACATCTAGGTCATTCGGTCGAAGCCGGAACGCACGGTCCGGCCCAGCTTGGAACCGCACCGATGTCCGGCAACCTCCGACAAATGACGACCGCCGACCACCACCGATCAACCACCACCACCGACAACCGACAACCGACAGCGACTCAACAAGGAGCAATCACATGAGCGCCGCGAAGAACATCGTTCTCGTGCATGGCGGATTCGTCGACGGTTCCGGCTGGCAGGCGGTCCACCACCACGCTAGAGGGGTGCGGTCCGTGGCGGCCCGCGACAGCAGAACACGCACGGCGTTCGCGATGGCGAGCAGTTCGGCCGGCTGTCCGTCGGACAGCCCTCGGACCGCCTGGAGCGTTTCCGACTGCCGTGCGGGCAGCGCGGGAATCTCGTCGGCCAGCGGCTGCAGTATCTGGTTCAGCGCCGAGAAGCCGACACGTTCCCCGAACTGCGAGCCGACGACACGCAGCACCCGGAAACCGGTCTCGGACGCGCGCAGGGCCGCCGCGTCCAGCAGCGCGCTCTTGCCCACCCCCGCCTCTCCGGTCAGCACCAGCGCGGTACCCCGCTCGACGGCCGCGCCGAGAATCCCGTCGATGATCGCCAGCTCCGCCGATCGTCCATGCAGACGACCGGCCGGGTTCACGCCGCAATCGTCGGGACGGTTCCGGTCGCCTTCCGTGGCAGGCGGTACAAGGGATGACATGAAGCCCCCATCGTGGTCGGGAAGGATCAGCCACAGGACGGGAAGAACGCCGGAAAGTTCGCCATCGTCAGAGTGTCCCGCATCACAGCCCCCGATCCGAGGTGCGCCGAGAAGAGGAACGGCAGACAGGCCCGGGAGGACGCGCCTCACAACCCCGCGATCGCGTTCCAGCGCTTGGCGAACTCCGTGCGTTCGGTGGAGGTGATGTCGCGGGCGATCGCGAGCCGCTTGCGCATGGTGGCGTCGGGGAAGATCAGCGGGTCCTCGGCGAGCACGGCGGTGTCCTTGTCCTTGGAGGAGGCGAGGACGCCCTGGGCGGCGGGGACCGGGCAGACGTAGTTGACCCAGGCGGCCAGCTCGGCGGCGACCTCCGGCTCGTAGTAGTAGTCGATGAGCTTCTCCGCGTTGGCCTTGTGCCGGGCCAGGTTGGGGATCATCAGCGACTCGGCCCACAGCTCGGCGCCCTCCTCGGGGACGACGAACCGGATGTCGGGGTCGTCGGCCTGGAGCTGGATCACGTCGCCCGAGTAGGCCTGGCAGGCCAGGACGTCGCCGCTGGAGAGGTCCTTGATGTAGTCGTTGCCGGTGAACCGGCGGATCCGACCGCCGCGCACGTGCTTCTCGACCTGGTCGCACACCTGGTGGAAGTCGTCCGCCTTCCACTTGGTGATGTCGACACCGTTGCCCTGCATGAGCAGCGCGAACGCCTCGTCCAGGCCGGAGAGCAGCGTGACCCGGCCCTTGAGGTCGTCGGCCCACAGATCGGACACGTGCTTGATCTCGCGGCCGACCTTGCGGCGGTTGTACGCGATGCCGGTGATCCCCGACTGCCACGGCACCGAGGACTTGCGGCCGGGGTCGAAGGCGGGCGAACTCAGCAGCGGGTCCAGGTACTTGGTGACGTTCGGCTGCTCGGCCCGGTCCATCTCCTGCACCCAGCCGAGCCGGACGAAACGCGCGCACATCCAGTCGCTGATGACGATGAGGTCGCGGCCCGTCCGCTGATGGTTCATCAGGGACGGGCTGATCTTGCCGAAGAACTCGTCGTTGTCGTTGATCTCCTCGATGTAGTCGACGGAGATCCCGGTGCGCTTCTCGAAAGCCTCCAGCGTCGGGCGGCTGGTCGTGTCGTCGTCATCGGTGTCGATGTACAGGGGCCAGTTCGCCCAGGTCAGCCGCTTGTCCATGGCCGAGACGTCGGTTCCGGACCGGTCGCCGGGTCCCACGTACGCCGCCGGCACCCCGCACCCCGCCAGGGCTCCGAGCGCGGCACCACCGCCCAGGGCGCGCAGCAGGGACCGGCGGGACGGGGACGAGGTCTTCCGATTCACGGGCACGCGCGAAGCATGCCTACCCGGGCCCGGTCCGGACAATGGACGCTGCGTCAAGCAGTCGCCCCCCGACCCGACACCCTGTCGATCAGTTCCCGATCGTCTCGAAGGCTCCGGGCGCGGGCGCCTCGGCCGGACGCGCACGGGAAGCGGGCCGGTGAGCCGGGCGCGCACGGGAAGCGGACCCGTCGGCCGGTCCCGGCCGGGGAACGGGCGGTGCGCACGGCGGGAACGTGACCTTCACCGTCAGGCCTCCCTGCGGGCGGGGCCAGACCTCGACCGTGCCGCCGTGGGCGGTGGCGACGGCCGTGACGATGGACAGGCCGAGGCCAAGGCCGTCGCGATGGTGGCCTTTGCCGCGCGGGTGAGGCCGAGGGTGCGTGTGTATCCGTTCCGCACCCAGTCGCCGGAACGGCTGGAAGAGTCCGGCGACCTGGTCCCGCGGGATCACCGGCCCGGTGTTGTCGATCCGCAGGACGGGACGCCCCGCCTCCGTCCCGGTCCACACGCGCACCCAACTCTCTCCGCCTTCCGGGCTGTTGTGCCGTACGGCGTTGTCGGCGAGGTTGACCACCAGCCGCTCGATGAGCTGCGGATCACCCAGGACGGGCGCGGAGCCGAGGTCGGCCCGCACACGAGGCCCACCGACCTCGGAGCAACCGGACGACTCCCCGCCGACCCCGGACCCACCGGACGACGCCCCATCGGACGACTCCCCACCGGCCTCGGGCCCACCGGACGACTCCCCGTCGTCACGGGAGCCGCCGTCCACCACCGCGCCGTCCACCGCCCCGCCGTCCACCACCGCGCCGTCCGGCATCCGCTCCCGCACCACCTCCGCGAGGTCGATGAACTCCCTGCGCTGGAGCCCTCGTTGGCTGCGCGCGAGCGTCAACAGGGCGTCGATGAGCCGTGCCTGTTCCTGTCCGGCCGCGCGGACCCGCAGGCACGCGGCCCGCAGGCTCTCCACCGACGCCCCGGGGTCGGCGAGCGCGACGTCCACGATCGCCTGCTGGAGCGTGAGAGGAGTGCGCAGTTCGTGCGACGCGTTGGCGACGAACTGCTTCTGCGCCTCGAACGCGCCTTCCAGCCGCCCCAGTACGTCGTCGAAGGTGTCCGCCATCGCCTTGAGCTCGTCCTCGGGGCCCGGCACCGCCAGACGCTGGCGGAGGTTGTCCGCGGAGATCCGGCGGGCGGCGGCGGTCATCGTGCGCAGCGGCGCGAGGACGCGTCCGGCCATCAGCCAGCCCAGGGCCACGGAGGCGACCGTCATCACGGCGAGCGCGACGCCCGCCTCGACCAGCAACTGGTGGAGTTGATCGGCGCGCAGGGCCTCGGCGTACATCGTGAGCGTCGGCGGATCGGGGGTCTGTCCCTCGCCCCCGGGCAGCCCGGGGGCCACGGACGAACCCCCGACCGCGGTCGCCGGCGCGGTCCGCGACGCCAGCAGATAGGTGAAGCCGAGCAGGGCGGCCCCCGCCACCACGAACAGCGCGCTGTAGAGCAGGGTCAGCCGCCGGCGAATGCTGCGCGGGGCGAGCCGCCACCGGACACCGCCGAGGGCCGGCCGGCCGCGGGCGGTCCGCGATGCTCGCCACCGAAGGCGGCCGGGCGGTGCCGGACGCGGGCGCGGGCCGTACGGGGCCGGGCGGTCCGCTCCGGCTGATGCGTCCGTCATGCGATCCGGTACCCCGCCCGGTCCACCGTCGCGATGAGCGGCGGCTCCCCCAGCTTGCGGCGCAGACGGCTCACCGTGACCTTCACGGTCTGGCTGAACGGGTCGGCCGCCTCGTCCCACGCCCGCTCCAGGAGTTCCTCGGTGGAGACCACCGCACCTTGCGCGGCCAGCAGGAGTTCGAGCACGGCGAACTCCTTCGGACTGAGGGCGAGCCCCGATCCGCCCCGGGTCGCCTGCCGCCGCGCCGGGTCGAGCCGCAACTCCCCGCGGATCAGGACAGGAGGCAGCGCGGGCTGCGCACGCCGCGCCAAGGCCCGTATCCGCGCGACGAGTTCGGAGAACGCGAACGGCTTGGGCAGATAGTCGTCGGCGCCGAGGCCGAGCCCCATGACCCGGTCGGCCACGGTCCCGGACGCGGTGAGCATCAGCACCCTCGCCCGGCTGCCGCCCGCGGCCAGCGTCCGGCACACCTGGTCGCCGTGGACGCCCGGCAGATCGCGGTCGAGCACGACGACGTCGTACCCGTTGACATCGGCTCGTTCCAGCGCCGTCGGCCCGTCCAGCGCGAGATCGACCGCCATGCCCTCGCGGCGCAGCCCGGCGGCCACGGTCTCGGCGAGCTCTTCATGGTCCTCGACCACCAGCACACGCATGGCGGTCAGTGTGGCGGCCCGGGGGTTACACGGGGATAAGCGTTCCCTGTGCGAGCCCCGCACCCCCCGGCCGGGCCCGGCCGTCCCGGCGTACGCCTCCGGCTCGCCGTCGGTTCGCGATAAGGACGGCCGTTCCCGTGCCGTAACCGCCCCCGGGCTTGGCTGGAGCACAACACGACACCGCACCCCGCCCTGACGGTCGAGCCACGACACGTGACGGCGCGGTCGTGCGCCACCGTGCGCCAACGCGTCCGACCCGGCGGCACCGCCGCCCGCCCCATGGAGGAAACCCATGCGTGCACTGGCCACTCGGCCACAACGACTCGCCCTGGCCTGCGCCTTGATCTCGGCCGCCACCCTCGGGACCGTCAGCGCCTCGGCCGCTTCGGCGTCCGACAGGTCCACCGTGACCACGGCGACGGCGTGGACCGCCGTGTCCGCCCGGCTCACGCAGCACGCGACCGGCCAGCCGCCGAAGGGCAGTCTGCCGCCCGGAGGAGCCATGCCGGCCATCGGTTACCGGCCGACCTCGCACGCGCCCGGCGACGTGAACACCGCCAACGACGCGTTCGCGGTGTGTATGCGCGGCCACGGCCAGAAGGTCTTCCCGGCGTTCCACGCCTCGAAGGACAAGCGGGGCCACATCCGGTTCAGCGTGAGGGTGGGGGCGTCCAAGGGATTCGACCCGCAGTCCAAGAGCTACGGGGCCTCCGTGAAGGCGTGCTCGCCGATCCTGAAGAAGGCCGGCATCACCGTCTCGTCGGGTGCCGGTCTGCCTCCGCTGCCCGTTCCGGGCAAGCCCGGCAAGCCCGGCACCGGATCCGGCGGAGGCCCTGTCGGCGGCTCCGTCGGAGGCTACGGCGAGCTGCCCGGCTTCCACACGGAGAAGGGGAACGGGAAGGCGGGCGCACCCGACGGACCCACGCTCTCCAGCGTGACCGAGAGCGTCTGAGCCGAACGCCCAGGTGGAACACCGTGGCCCCGGCCGGGATCGACTCCCGTCCGGGGCCACGTGGTGCGTACGAGCGGAGCGTGAACGCCGCTCGGCCGGCCGGCGGTCAGCCGTCCAGCGACGTCATCACGTGCTTGATGCGCGTGTAGTCCTCGAAGCCGTACCCCGACAGGTCCTTGCCGTAGCCGGACTTCTTGAAGCCGCCGTGCGGCATCTCGGCGACCAGCGGGATGTGGGTGTTGATCCACACGCAGCCGAAGTCGAGGGACTTGGACAGGCGCATCGCGCGGCCGTGGTCCTTGGTCCACACCGAGGAGGCGAGGGCGTAGTCGACGCCGTTGGCCCACTCGATGGCCTGGGCCTCGTCCGAGAAGGACTGGACGGTGATGACCGGGCCGAAGACCTCGTTCTGGATGATCTCGTCGTCCTGCTTGAGGCCGGAGACGACGGTGGCCGCGTAGAAGTAGCCCTTGTCGCCGACCTGCTTGCCGCCCGCCTCGACCTTGGCGTGCGCGGGCAGGCGCTCGATGAACCCGGCGACCTGCTTGAGCTGGTTCGGGTTGTTCAGCGGGCCGTAGAGCACGTCCTCGTCGTCCGGCTGACCGGTCTTCGTGTCGGCGGCGGCCTTGGCGAGCGCGGTGACGAACTCGTCGTGGATGGACTCCTGGACGAGGACACGGGTGGCGGCCGTACAGTCCTGGCCGGCGTTGAAGAAGCCCGCGACCGAGATGTCCTCGACGGCCTTGGCGATGTCGGTGTCCTCGAAGACGACGACCGGGGCCTTGCCGCCGAGCTCCAGGTGGACGCGCTTGACGTCCTTGGACGCCGACTCGGCGACCGAGATGCCCGCGCGGACGGAGCCGGTGATGGACGCCATCGCCGGGGTCGGGTGCTCGACCATCGCGCGGCCGGTGTCGCGGTCGCCGCAGATGACGTTGAAGACACCCTTGGGCAGGATGCCGCCGAGGATGTCGGCGATCAGGACGGTGGAGGCGGGGGTGGTGTCCGAGGGCTTCAGGACGACCGTGTTGCCCGCGGCGAGGGCCGGGGCGAACTTCCACACCGCCATCATCATCGGGTAGTTCCACGGCGCGACCTGGGCGCAGACGCCGATCGGCTCGCGGCGGACGATCGAGGTCATGCCCTCCATGTACTCGCCGGCCGAGCGGCCTTCGAGCATGCGGGCGGCGCCCGCGAAGAAGCGGATCTGGTCGACCATCGGCGGGATTTCCTCGGACCGGGTCAGACCGATCGGCTTGCCGGTGTTCTCCACCTCGGCGGCGATCAGCTCCTCGGCCCGCTCCTCGAACGCGTCCGCGATCTTCAGGAGAGCCTTCTGGCGCTCGGAGGGGGTCTTGTCCCGCCACTCCGGGAAGGCCGCGGCGGCGGCGGCCATCGCGGCGTCGACGTCCGCCTCGCCGGAGAGCGGCGCGGTCGCGTACGCCTCGCCGGTCGCGGGGTTGACCACCTCCGTGGTCCGTCCATCGGCGGCATCGCGGAATTCTCCGTCGATGTAATTGCGCAGACGACGCAGCTCGGTGCTCACTGCCCGGCCCTCCTGTCGGATGTCCAACGCCCCAGGTGTCCACTACCTGAGATGCCTGAGCCCCCACCCTAATCCGTGGCTCCACGTTTTCAACACCCCCGAATGGCCCAGAGCTGCGAAATCCGCAAGACGCGTACCCGTAAACAACGAATTTCATCGCCGCATGCTTGCGGAACTATCGAGACGTCGTGCAGAGTGAGCTCGTGGCCAGTCGAAGCGCGGAACCCAGGGACTCCCGCGAGTCCAGGAACGGCAGTCCCCAGTTGGACACCGTCTCCCTCGCCATCATCGAGCAGCTCCAGCAGGACGGACGCCGCCCGTACGCCGCGATCGGCAAGGCCGTTGGCCTCTCCGAGGCCGCCGTGCGGCAGCGTGTCCAGAAGCTGCTCGACCAGGGCGTCATGCAGATCGTCGCCGTCACGGACCCGCTCACCGTGGGATTCCGCAGGCAGGCGATGGTGGGCATCAATGTCGAGGGCGACCTCGACCCGGTGGCCGAAGCACTGACTGCCATGTCGGAAGTCGAGTACGTGGTGATGACTGCGGGCTCGTTCGACATCCTCGCCGAGATCGTCTGCGAGGACGACGACCACCTGCTGGACGTCATCAACCGACGCATCCGGGCGCTGCCCGGGGTGCGCTCCACCGAGAGCTTCGTCTACCTGAAGCTCAAGAAGCAGACCTACATGTGGGGAACCCGATAGCCGTGAGCACCAAGGACCTCAGCAAGACCGCGTACGACCACCTGTGGATGCACTTCACCCGCATGTCCTCGTACGAGAACGCGCCCGTCCCCACCATCGTCCGTGGTGAGGGCACCTACATCTACGACGACAAGGGCAAGCGCTACCTCGACGGTCTCGCGGGCCTGTTCGTGGTCCAGGCCGGCCACGGCCGCACCGAGCTGGCCGAGACGGCCTTCAAGCAGGCCCAGGAGCTGGCCTTCTTCCCGGTGTGGTCCTACGCCCACCCCAAGGCCATCGAGCTGGCCGAGCGCCTCGCGCACCACGCGCCGGGCGACCTGAACAAGGTGTTCTTCACCACCGGTGGCGGCGAGGCCGTCGAGACCGCGTGGAAGCTGGCCAAGCAGTACTTCAAGCTGCAGGGCAAGCCGACCAAGTACAAGGTCATCTCACGTGCGGTCGCCTACCACGGCACCCCGCAGGGCGCCCTGTCCATCACCGGCCTGCCGGCCCTGAAGGCCCCCTTCGAGCCGCTGGTCCCGGGTGCCCACAAGGTCCCCAACACCAACATCTACCGCGCCCCGCTCTTCGGCGACGACCCCGAGGCCTACGGCCGCTGGGCCGCAGACCAGATCGAGCAGGAGATCCTCTTCGAGGGCCCGGAGACCGTCGCCGCGGTCTTCCTGGAGCCGGTGCAGAACGCCGGTGGCTGCTTCCCGCCGCCGCCCGGCTACTTCCAGCGCGTGCGCGAGATCTGCGACCAGTACGACGTGCTGCTGGTCTCGGACGAGGTCATCTGCGCCTTCGGCCGCCTCGGCACGATGTTCGGCTGCGACAAGTTCGGCTACGTACCGGACATGATCACCTGCGCCAAGGGCATGACCTCGGGCTACTCCCCGATCGGCGCGTGCATCGTCTCCGACCGCGTCGCCGAGCCGTTCTACAAGGGCGACAACACGTTCCTGCACGGCTACACCTTCGGCGGCCACCCGGTCTCCGCGGCCGTGGCACTCACCAACCTCGACATCTTCGAGCGCGAGGGCCTGAACCAGCACGTGCTGGACAACGAGGCCAACTTCCTGCAGACCCTGCAGAAGCTGCACGACCTGCCGATCGTCGGCGACGTCCGCGGCAACGGCTTCTTCTACGGCATCGAGCTGGTCAAGGACAAGGTGACCAAGGAGACCTTCACGGACGAGGAGTCGGAGCGCGTGCTCTACGGCTTCGTCTCCAAGAAGCTCTTCGAGTACGGCCTCTACTGCCGCGCCGACGACCGCGGTGACCCGGTCATCCAGCTGTCGCCGCCGCTGATCTCCGACCAGTCGACCTTCGACGAGATCGAGGGGATCGTCCGTCAGGTCCTGACGGAGGCGTGGACGAAGCTCTGATCTTCCCCTGGTGATCAACAACGGCCCCGGTGCCGCCCGTTCGAGTGAGAATGGGCGGCCCGGGGCCGCGTGCTGTCCGGCCTGGCGGCCCCGACTCCCTAGCGTGCCCTTTGACTCCTCCCCCTCGTGAACGAGGGGGATTCCTGGCTCACGCCGCTCGGTCGCTCAGCGAACGATCGAGTCTTACGCGATCAGCACCAGCCGGGTTGAGACCAGCCCGGACGGCAGAAACGCCTAGGAGGTAGCGCGTGCTTGGTTCTCGCGACGCACTGTCCGCAACACACGCTACCTACGACTGTGCGCGTGACTGATGGGTCCTGCCTTCGTTCCCTCGTACGGGGGACTTCGCACGGCAAATCTGATCTGAACGAGGTGTACGCGATGGTGGCCCCGCCGGACAACGACGTGCTCTGGGCACGCGCCCTGCACGTCAAGCACAACGGCTCGCCCGCGCTCAGCGGTGTCTCGCTCGGCGTCCGTGAGGGCGAGATCCTCGCCGTCGGCGGCCCGCGCGGCAGCGGCAAGACGACCCTCCTGCAGTGCCTGTCCGGCCAGCTTCTGCCGCAGCAGGGCGAGGTCTGGTTCAACAGCTCGCCCGTGCACACCATGGGCCCGCTCACCCGCGAGCGGCTGCGCCGCGACCGGTTCGGCTGGATCGACCCGACCCCGGTCCTGGTCCCCGAGCTGAACGCCTGGGAGAACGCCGCCCTCCCGCTGATGCTGCGCGGCTGCGCCCGCCGGGCCGCCAAGACCGCCGCCCTGGAGTGGCTGGAGCGCCTCGACATCGGCGGCTGCGCCCGCAAACGCCCGCACGCCCTGCTCCAGGCCGAACGGCAGCGCGTCGCCATCGCCCGCGCCCTCGTCCCCTCCCCCACCGTGCTGTTCGCCGACGAGCCGACGGCCCCGCTGCACCGCGCCGACCGCGCCCATGTGCTGCGCACGCTCACCACGGCGGCCCGCTCGCACGGCATCACCGTCGTCCTCGCCACCCACGACGCGGACACCGCGGCGCTCGCCGACCGCACGGTGTCGTTGCTCGACGGACGGCGTGTGAACACCGTCCACCTGCCCCCGGTGGCCGAGACGGAAGGCCGGGCCGCGTGCTCGCTCTCCGTCTAGCCCGCGGGGGCCACCCCCTCGTCCAGCTCCGCCGGCTCCTGGTCGCCGCCGCCTCCGCGGGCACCGGGTTCCTGCTGCTGTGCACGCTGGGATACGCGCTGAGCCATCCGGACACCTCGGGCGCCGGCGCGCTGCGCCTGGCCTGGTGCGTCGTTCCTCTCGCCGCCACGGTCCACTTCGCCGTCGCGGTGGCCCGCACCGACCCCGCCACCCGCCCCCGGCCCGGCCTGTCCGCCATCGGCCTCGGCCCGGGCCGCCTGATGGCGTTCTCCGCCGTCACGACCGCCCTGTCGACACTCCTCGGCTCGCTGCTCGCCCTGCTCCTCTTCCTCCACCTGCGCGGCGACCTGACCGGCATTCCGTTCGACGGCGCGGCGGCGGAGTTCCTCGCCGTCGGCCACTCCCTGCCCCTGCCCGCGGCCCTGACCCTGCTCATCCTGGTGCCGATCGCGGCCTCCGGTGCGACCGCCCTGGTGCTGCGCCCACGGCACAGCGGGCCGCAGCGCACGGCATGGTCGTACGGCCGCTCCTGGATCTCCGCCCGGCAGAACGCGGTCGCGAGCGCTCCGGCGCGCGCGCCCCTGCGGGGCGGACGGCACGCGGGAGGCGGTCGCGGCACGCCCGCCACGCCCACCGCCTCCACCTCCACCTCCAAGGCGACCGGCACGGCCAGCACGGCCAGCACAGCCAGCACGGCCGAAGGATTCACGGACGGATTCACAGACGGATTCACGGACGCCGACGGCGCCGCGCCGCCGCAGCCGGACCCGCGGGCCCCGGACACGGGCTCGGCCTCAGTCGCGGATGCGGATGTGGACGGCCCCGACTTCCACTGGACCGCCGAGGCGTACGCCAATGGGGACACCCCGCAGAGGGTGGGTGCGCAGGACCGTTCGGACGACGCCGTCACGAACGGGCACCCCGGGACGCCCGCCTCGTACGAGGACACGGACGCGCCCGAGGTCCCCCGGGACCGGCGTCGGGCCGCCGAGGCCGACTCCCACCGGCTGCCGCCCCCGGAGAGCTCCCCGAACGGGCTCCCCTGGGGCGCGGCCACGCTGGCCGCCGGGCTGGCCGTGGAGACATACGCGAGCCGTTCGGGACCCGCGCCCGCGCTCGCGCTGCCCGGCGGTTTCGTCGGCGGCCCGGCCGGGGTGCTGCTCGGCTGGGTGCTGACGGCGGTCGGTCTTGCCATCGCGGGCCCCGCGATCACCTATCTGTGCGGGGGGCTGCTCCAGGCCGTACGTCCTGGCGCGCTGCGACTGCTGGCCGGGCGGGTGCTCCAGGCGGAGGCGCGGCGCATCGGGCAGCCGCTGGGCGTGGTGTGCGCGGTGGCGTCGGGCGGGTTCGCCATGACGACGCTGTACACCGGTGCCCGGCCCGCGTTCGGTCCGCTGACCACCCTCGGCGCCCTGCTGGTCGCCGGGTGCACGCTGCTGACGCTGGTGACCGCCGCCGTCGAGGCGAAGCAGGCACGCGCGGACACCACGGCCGCGCTGCTGCGGCTGGGGGCGCCCGCCACCGTGCTGCGGGGCGCCGCGGCCCTGCGCGTCGCCACCCTTTTCGCCGCGTTCGCCCCGCTGACCTGGGCGGTCGCCGAGCTGGCCGCGCTTCCCCTGATCGGCTGATCCGCCCCACGGACCGGTCCGCGCGATCGCCGGGGAAAAGTCCGCGCCGGGCGATGAGTTCAGCGCGGGCCCGCGGTCTATCCCTGCGAACGGCACAACCACTGACGGGAGACCCTCGCATGTACCAGCAGATGATCTTCGTGAACCTGCCGGTGTCCGACGTGGACACCTCGAGGAAGTTCTTCACGGAGCTCGGCTACACGATCAACCCGCAGTTCTCCACCGACGACTGCGCCTGTGTGGTGATCAGCGACACGATCATCGCGATGATGCTCAGCAAGCAGCGCTACGCGGACTTCACCAAGAAGCAGATCGCGGACGCGACCAAGACCAGCGAGGTGCTGCTGTGTCTGAGCGCCGAGAGCCGCGCGAAGGTCGACGAGCTCGTCGACGGCGCGATCGCCGCCGGCGGCTCGGCGACAGGCGAGACACAGGACCAGGGCTTCATGTACGGCCGCGCCTTCGACGACCCGGACGGCCACACCTGGGAGGTCATGTGGATGGACCCGGCGGCGGTCCAGGGCTGAATCCCCGCCGACCCGGTTCACGTCCCGGGGCCGGCGCGCGGCACGGGGGTCCGCGCACCGGCCCCGCGGCTGTGCCCCAGGCCCGGGCGTCCAGTGCTCAGCGTGGCGGAGCGTCACCCGCGTACCGGGGGCCCGGGTGACGCGGCGACACGGCGACACGGCGAGGTGTCGTGCCGGGCGCCACGAACCCGGGTGTGCTACGCACGGCACGCCCTAGCATGGCCACGTGCAGCCGACACCTCTCCACGCATCCCATGACCATGAGATCGAATCCCTCGCCGAGTTCGACGAGGTCGTCTCGACGGGCGGCACACTCGCCCGGTTCCGTGTCCAGGCAGTCGATCTGACGGACCGTACGCAGGATCTGCTCTCGGTGGACACCACGGGTGCCGTGTTCCTCGGCTGCCCGATGGAGCCCGAGGCGGCCGCACGGATCCGGGCGTCGGGCGCCCTCGTCTTCCCGCCCGTACCGGGGCTGCCCCTCGACCCCTACCGGGGCTGCCTCTACTCCCCCGACGAACTCTTCGACTCGCTCGACGCGGGGTACGAGTCGACACCCGACGCCCGTGCGTACGCCTGGTTCCAGCAGACCAAGGCCGACGGCGACATATTCGCGTCGATGGTGCGCGCGGTCCACGACGACTCCGTCTCGGACGCGCTCGACGAACTCCTCCTCGGGGCGCGGGTGGTCGGCGTGATGGGCGGCCACGCGATGGCCCGCGGCACGGAGGCGTACGCGGGGGCCGCGCGACTCGGCCGCGCGCTCGCGCGTTCCGGTCTCATGGTCGCCACCGGCGGTGGTCCGGGCGCGATGGAGGCGGCGAACCTCGGCGCGTACGCGGCCCCTTTCGACGACGGCATGCTCGACGAGGCGCTGAACATCCTGGCCGCCGTCCCGTCGTTCACCCCCTCCATCACCGACTGGGCGCGAGCGGCGTTCGCGGTGCGGGAGCGCTGGCCGTCGGGCGGTCCCTCGGTCGGCATCCCCACCTGGTTCTACGGCCACGAGCCGCCGAACGCCTTCGCCGAGCACGTGGCCAAGTACTTTGCCAACGCGACCCGCGAGGACGGGCTGCTGGCCCGCTCGAACGCGGGTGTCGTCTTCCTGCCGGGCGCCGCCGGGACCGTACAGGAGATCTTCGACAACACGACCCCGAACTACTACGAGTCGAGGGGCGAGCCAACTCCCATGGTCCTGGTGGACCGTGCGCACTGGACCGAGCGATATCCCGCCTGGCCGCTGCTCCGATCGCTGGCACGGGAGCGCGCGATGGAGTCGCGGATCGCTCTCGTCGACCGGGTCGATGACGCTCCGGAGGCGCTCAAACACCTCAGCGGTCACGACTCGGCAAAGCCAACGCCTCGACAGGGCATATGCATTGACAGCCCTTAGGTTGCGCTTATAAACCTGTGAAACTCCTGGGGGTGCTGTTGCCACGGAATGATTCGCCGCAAATCCCCCAACACCCCCCGCAGTTGCGCAACCTGTGAAGGGCAATCGTGTCCATATCTCGACGCACCGCACGTACCGTGCGAATCCTCGGCGTTGCCTCCGCCTCTGCCGCGCTCGCGCTCGGCGTCGCCGGCAACGCTCTCGCTTGCAACATCCGTGACTTCTCGGCCGACGCCACGTGCGACGGCAACGGGAAGGGCATCATCACCGTGACCGACACGGACGCCTCCGCCAAGGAGGCCACCGTCACGGTCTACCTCGAGTCGAACGGCGCCGACGCGCGCATGGTCGGCGAAAAGACGGTCACCGGCAGCCGTGACGGTGCCACCGTCACGTTCTCCGAGGACTGGGCTCCCGAGACCAAGTACCGGGTCCACATCAGTGTCCCGAAGCTCGTCGACGCGGACGTCTCGCCGATCCTGACGACGCCGGCCGAGGCCTGCGCCCCTGAGTCGGAGTCGCCGTCGCCGTCGGAGAGCCCGAAGCCGTCGGAGACCCCCTCCACCTCGGAGACGCCTTCGGACTCGGCGACCCCGTCGGACTCGGAGAGCAGCGACGCTCCGGCGACGCCGGGCGACAACCAGCCGTCCGCGGCGGCCGGTGAGTCCAACCTCGCCGAGACCGGTGCGAACTCCAGCACCCCGGTGATCGCCGGCATCGCCGGTGCGCTCGTCGTCGTCGGTGGCGGAGCGGTCTTCTTCGGCATGCGCCGCCGTGGCGCCTCGAAGGCCAACTGACCCGCATCCTGTACGACCGTGTGGCCCGCCTCCTCAACGGGGGCGGGCCACACGGCTGTACGGGCGTCACCGGCCGAACGCGCCCGCTCCGGCCGGAAGTCGAGTGGACGCGCTCGCCGGGAACGCCGACCGGCCGCTGTCCGGCGGCAGTCCGGCACCGGTCCGCGCGGGAGCACAGCCGCCTCACCGGCGCCTCGGCCGGGTGGCCTGGTTCTCCGGACCCGGGCGGCGGACTACTCCCCGAGCACGACGACTTCGGCCGCGTCGAACTCCACGCCGACCACGTCCCCGGGCTCCGGCGCGTCCCGCAGCGCGCACGCCGCCTCCAGCCGGGGCGCGTCCCGCGGCTGAAGCTGTACGGCGACGTGGGTGCCCCGGAAGGTGCGTGCGGCGACCGTGCAGCGCAGCCCGTCCGCCGCGGCCACGAGCCGTACCCCGGCGGGCCGTACGAGGAGTGTGCCGGGCCCCTGGGCGGCACCCTCGGGCACCGGGATCTTGCCCCACGGGGTGTCGGCGGCCGTCGCGCTCACCGTCGCCTCGACCACGTTGTCGAAGCCGAGGAAACGGGCCACGAACGCGTCCGCGGGATGCTGCCAGACCTCAAGTGGCGTACCGGACTGGGCGATCCGTCCGTCGCGCATCACCACGACCCGGTCGGCGAGCGCGAAGGCCTCGCCCTGGTCGTGGGTGACGGCGAGCACCGTCGTACCCAACTCGCCGAAGAGGCCACGGAGTTCGACGACCAGCCTCTCGCGCAGCGAGCGGTCCAGCTGGCCGAGCGGTTCGTCGAGCATCAGCAGGCGGGGGCGGGGCGCGAGGGCGCGGGCCAGCGCGACGCGCTGCTGCTCGCCTCCGGAGAGGGAGGCGACGGCACGGTTCCGGGCTCCGGGCAGGCCGACGAGATCCAGCAGCTCTCCGACGCGGGCCGCCTGTCCGCTCTTCGACGTGCCGTGCATGCGCAGCCCGAAGGCGACATTGCCGCCCACATCCCGTTGCGGGAAGAGCTGATGGTCCTGGAACATCAGGCCCACGCCCCGCCTGTGCGCGGGAACGCCCGCCTGGTCCTGCCCGTCCAGCACCACTCGGCCCGCGTCCGGGGACTGCAGTCCCGCCACCGTCCGCAGCAGCGTGGACTTGCCGCTGCCGCTCGGCCCGAGCACGCACACGATCTCGTGCTCGGCGACATCGAGGTCGACGGCGTCGAGCACGGCCCGTCCGCCGAGGCGTACGGTCGCGCCCTGCAGGCTCAGCAGCATCTAGAACTCCCCGGTCCGGTCGGTCCGTACCCGCTCCAACAGCAGCAGCGCCACCGCGCACACCACCATCAGAATCGTCGAAAGGGCCATCGCCTGGCCGTAGTTGAGATCGCCCGCGCGCCCGAGCAGCCGGGCCACGGCCACCGGCAGCGTCGGGTTGTCGGGCCGCGCGATGAAGACCGTCGCCCCGAACTCCCCGAGGGAGACGGCGAAGGCGAAGCCGGCCGCGATCAGCAGCGCCCGCCGCACCATCGGCAGATCGACCTCGCGCCACACCCGCCAGGGCGACGCCCCGAGCACGGCCGCGGCCTCCCGCAGCCGCCCGTCCACCGCCCGCAGCACGGGCAGCATCGTCCGTACGACGAAGGGCACACCCACCAGCGCCTGTGCCAGCGGCACCAGGATCCAGCTGGCGCGCAGATCCAGGGGCGGCTCGTCCAGGGCGATCAGGAACCCGAAGCCCACGGTCACCGCGGAGACGCCGAGCGGCAGCATCAGCAGCGCGTCGAAGCCCCGCATGAAACGACCGGCGCGCCGGGTGAGGGCCGCCGCCGCGAGCCCGCCGATCAGCAGGGCGATGGCGGTGGCGGCGAGCGCGTACTCCAGCGAGTTGCCGATCGCCTCGATCGGGGCGACGAGGAAGACGCCTCCGTCGTCGTCGGCCAGCGCCCGGTAGTAACCGAATCCCGGGGCGTCGAGGGAACGCCGGACCAGGACCGCGAGCGGCAGTACGAGGAGGACCGCGATGCTCAGCAGCACTCCCGCGAGGAGCGCCCACTGTCCGGCCCCGCGCGGCCGGCGCGCGGTCGTCTCCGGGGCCACCAGACGCAGGGCGGTCTCCCGTCGTCGTACGGTCCCGGCGTGCACGGCGAGGATCGCGCCCACCGCCACGAACTGGACGATCGTCAGCACCGCCGCCGTCGCGAGGTCGAAGATCTCGGAGGTCTGCCGGTAGATCTCGACCTCGAGGGTCGAGAAGGTGGGGCCGCCGAGGATCTGCACCACACCGAACGAGGTGAAGGTGAAGAGGAAGACCATGAGGGTGGCGGCGGCCACGGCCGGCCCGAGCGCCGGCAGCGTCACCCTGCGCCACGCCGCGAAGCGCGAGGCGCCGAGCATGCGCGCGGCCTCCTCCTGGCGCGGGTCGAGCTGCGACCAGAGCCCGCCGACGGTCCGTACGACGACCGCGTAGTTGAAGAAGACGTGCGCGAGCAGGATCGCCCACACCGTGGTGTCCAGGCGCACGCCCCACAGCTCGTCGAGCAGCCCGCCCCGGCCGACCAGCGCGAGGAACGCCGTGCCGACGACCACGGTCGGCAGCACGAAGGGCACGGTCACCACGGCCCGGAGGATCTGCTTGCCCCTGAAATCGAAGCGCGCGAAGACATACGCGCCGGGCAGCGCGATCAGCAGCGTGAGCACCGTCGAGGCGAGCGCCTGCCAGGTGGTGAACCACAGCACGTGCCGGATGTCGGACTGGGCCGGCACCTCCCAGATCCGGCCGAGCTGCCAGTCGCCGTCCACGTGGAGCCCGCGCGAGACGATCGCGACGACGGGATAGGCGAAGAAGACCGCGAAGAACACGACGGGCAGGGCCATCAGCCCGAGCCGGGCCGCACTCTGCCGCCCGCGGGCCCTCCGCGGAGCTCCGTCGGCTCCGCGGGTTGCCTCGGCTCCGCCCGCTTCCTCGGCTACTTCAGTACGAGCGAGGTCCACGACTTGACCCACTGGTCGCGTTCGGCGGCGATCTTCGCGGGGGCCAGGGTCTCGGGGTCCTTGGCCTGCGGACCGTACCGCGTGAATTCCGGGGGCACCTGAGCGGCCTCGCGGACCGGGTAGACGAACATGTTGAGCGGCATGTCGTCCTGGAACTCCTTGGTGAGCAGGAAGTCGAGGAGCGCCTTGCCGCCCTTGGCGTTCTTGGCGTTGCTGAGCAGACCCGCGTACTCGACCTGCCGGAAGCAGGTGCCGGCCGCGACCCCGGTCGGGGCGGTGGTGGGCTTCGGGTCGGCGTAGATGACCTCGGCGGGCGGCGAGGAGGCGTACGAGACGACGAGCGGCCGGTCGGCCTTGGCCTTCTTGCCGCCGGCGGACCCCGAGAACTCGTCGTTGTACGCCTGCTCCCAGCCGTCCACGACCTTCACGCCGTTGGCCTTGAGCTTCTTCCAGTAGTCCTCCCAGCCCTTGTCGCCGTAGTGCGCGGCGGACCCGAGCAGGAAGCCGAGGCCGGGCGAGGACGTGGAGGCGTTCTCGGTGACGAGGAGGTCCTTGTACGCGGGCTTGACCAGGTCGTCGAAGGACTGCGGCGGCGTCAGCTTGTGCTTGCTGAACCAGGCCTTGTCGTAGTTGACGCAGATGTCGCCCGTGTCGATGGGCGTGACCCGGTGCTTGTCCTGGTCGGCCCGGTACTCCGGCAGGACCAGATCCGCGCCCTTGGCCACGTACGGCTGGAAGAGCCCGTTGTCGAGCGCGCGGGAGAGCAGGGTGTTGTCGACGCCGAAGAGGACGTCGCCCTGCGGGTTGTCCTTGGTCAGGATGGCCTTGTTGACGGCCTGCCCGGCGTCGCCGTCCTTGAGGACCCGGACCTTGTACCCGGACTGCTTCTCGAAGTCCTTGAGCACGTTCTTCGACACGAGCCACGAGTCGTGGCTGACGAGCGTGATCGTCTTCTGATCGCCCGAGCCGGCGTCGTCGGACGAGCTGCACGCGGACAGTGCGGGCAGCGCGACGAGGCCGAGCCCGACGGCCATGACCGCGAACCGCCTGCTGCTGGTGATGCTCACTGATTCCTCCTGGGTGACCAGGAAGAGACGCGGCCCCGCCCGGGACCTCTGACGGTTCCCGGGCAGGGCGCAACAGCTTGAGTAATGACCGAACTTCCTACCCAGAATGACCTGGGCAAGGTTCAGAGGGTCTGCGGTCTGTCCCGCACTCTCAGCGCTGTGGCGCTCCCCTGTCGGAATATGAAGATGTCGGACTGTGAAGAGGTGACGATGAAGATGTACTGACGCGGCTCAGACTACCGCTCGGTCGTCTGACGCGGCTCAGACTACCGCTCGGTCGCGGCGAGCTGACCACACGCTCCGTCGATCTCCTGGCCACGGGTGTCCCGGACGGTCACCGGCACGCCATGGGCCGCGATCGCCTCGACGAACGCCTTCTCGTCCTCGGGCCGCGAGGCGGTCCACTTCGAACCCGGGGTCGGGTTGAGCGGGATGAGGTTGACATGCACGGGCCTGCCCTTGAGCATCCGCCCGAGCCGGTCACCACGCCACGCCTGGTCATTGATGTCCCGGATCAGGGCGTACTCGATGGACAGGCGCCGCCCGGACTTGGCCGCGTACTCCCATCCGGCGTCCAGCACCTCGCGCACCTTCCACCGTGTGTTCACGGGGACGAGGGTGTCGCGCAGTTCGTCGTCCGGGGCGTGCAGGGAGATCGCGAGCCGGCACTTGAAGCCCTCGTCGGAGAACCGGTTGATGGCGGGGACCAGCCCGACCGTCGACACGGTGATACCGCGCTGCGAGAGCCCGAGCCCGTCCGGCTCGGGGTCAGTGAGGGCCCGGATCGCCCCGACCACCCGCTTGTAGTTGGCGAGCGGCTCGCCCATCCCCATGAAGACGATGTTGCTCAGCCGCGCCGGACCCCCGGGGATCTCGCCGTCGCGGAGCGCCCGCATGCCGTCGACGATCTGGTGCACGATCTCGCCGGTCGACAGGTTCCGGTCGAGGCCGGCCTGTCCGGTGGCGCAGAAGGGGCAGTTCATTCCGCAGCCCGCCTGCGAGCTGATGCACATGGTCACCCGGTCCGGGTAGCGCATCAGCACGGACTCGACGAGCGTGCCGTCGAAGAGCCGCCACAGGGTCTTGCGCGTGGTTTCCTGGTCGGTCGACAGGTGCCGTACGACCGTCATCAGCTCGGGAAGCAGCGCCTCCTGGAGCTTGCCGCGCGAGGCGGCCGGGATGTCGGTCCACTCCGCGGGGTCGTGTGCGAACCGGGCGAAGTAGTGCTGCGAGAGCTGCTTGGCACGAAACGGCTTCTCACCGATCGCGGCAACCGCCTCTTTGCGCTCGGCTGGCGTGAGATCGGCAAGGTGCCGCGGCGGCTTCTTGGCTCCGCGCGGCGCGACAAAAGTGAGTTCTCCGGGCTTCGGCATAACCCTTCCAGTGTCGCAGATCAACACCACCGGCCCAGGCCAGAGTGGGGTGGGGGCGGTCACCTGCGGGTACCGTCTGTCACCTTTAGGCGACCTCGCACGGCCCAGGGACGGCCAGGGACGGCCCAGGAGAGTGCCCGCTCGTCGCCGACATGCCCCAGATCGCGTCCGCCCAGGGCCGTCACTCAGCGGCTGGGGAGCGACCCGTAGCCGTTCGCTGTAGAGCCAGGTGAAGGTGCGTGGGCGTCCTCGCTATGCCTCCGGGTTTTGCTACCCCCTGGGGTACGGATTCCGGGAATTCTGCAGCGGCTCTCCATACAGTGGTGCCCATGAGCGCCGGGGGGACCTTGCCAGCGCGGCCATCCACCGATGCGACCGCCATAGGGTACGGGCAGCGGGAGATCCAGAACGGTCTGATCGTCACCGCGGCCGCTCTGTCGTTCGGCGCTGCCGGCTTGTCGGGGGCCGCGCTGGTCGACGGCGACGTGGCTCGGTGGCTTCTCGCCTCGGCCGGCGGCCTGTGCGCGCTTTGCGGCCTGTTCGCACTGATAGGGACAGCCGCCGCGTCCAACGAGAGATTCGTCTTCGACGCCACGGGGTGGTGGTGGTTCGGCCCGTTCGGGGACACGCTACTGACGTGGGATTCACTGGCCGGGGTATGCATCTACTCCACCGGTGACTCGGCCGTCGACCACGGCACCGCGACACTCGAGCTCTTCCCCGGCGGGGACTTCGACCGCGATCACCCCGTGCTGTGGCGCCACGTACGGGACGCCGACCCGCCCGCCGACGGTCTCCCAAGGCTGCGCTACCGCATCGAGCTCAGCAACATCGTCAACGTGACCACGGACGTCGAGCAGGCGTGTTCCCGTTGGGTCCCGCCCGACCTCTGGCACGGCAACAAATGGCAGCCCAACGGCTACAAAGGCCGCGCCGACCGCACCGGCCACCGGCGCAGACTGCGGGAGCGGGCACGGATCACAGCCCCGCAGGCGGATTCGACGACCCCGCTCCCGCCGCACGACGCCGTGCCGCCCGGCGACCCGCAGAATGAGGCACCGTCCGGCAGTCCCGGCTGAACGGCCGGGCTGTGCCGACCGACTCGAAGGGGCCCGCCACCGCGCTCGCCGACCTGGGCCTGTGCCGAGCCCCGACCACTCGACCCTGCCGGCCGCGCCTCCGTCTCGGGGTCAGGGCTCCACTAGCTGATCGGGTCCAACGTCGAACTCGCTCCGGTCACCTTCAGCGGCTTCCGGCCGCCCGCCCGTAGAGATCGTGACGACCTCGTTGCCGTCCGGATCTGAGGTGCGACTCAAGGCACGACGCTAGGGCGTGATCCAATCTGCCCAACCAAAGGTGAACTTGTACGCGGCGCGTGCGGCGTCCCGCCCTCGGCTGCCGGCCAGGAGTGCTACAGCCAGGGCGACGACGAACAGCGAGGCAAAGGCACCAGCGATGATCACGCCCGTCCTCGGCGACCAGACGACGCCCACGAAGACGCTTGCGGTGATCGTGATCGCCAAGCCCATGTGGGCAATGGGCAGTTCCACACGAAACAGGTTCCGCAGCGCACCCCGTGATGCCTGTATGTCCGCGTTGTAGCGCTCTCTTGCCGCATCAGGATCGGCGTTCGATCCCTCCGGCCATGGCTGCTCCACGAGCATCCTCCCCCCTTCGCCCCTGGCCGGGAGCTTAGACCTCGGCCTTGTCCCCATCACCTCAGCCCACCGCTCTCCCCAGCTCCCATCCCGTTCGCCGTCGACGCACACACAGTGGAGCGGGCTGGGGGCGATCACCCGCCTGTCGCGCAATCGATCAACGCTGCGACCTGCGACTCCGGTGTCAGCGGTTGTCAGCGCGGGGCGTCGTCGATTCCCCCGGCCTAGGTACGGCTGTACCGGTGTCGCGATCGACGGGGGTGACCCGGGCCCGAAAGACGGGGTGGTGCGTGTCGGTCGCCTCGGGGCGTCCGCCGACCGTCGTGCGACGGCCTGCGGACGGCCCACAGGCGGACCACGACCGGGCCGCCCGCCAGCCCGGCGGGCCCAGCCGACCGGGCGGACCCGGCGGACCCGGCCAGGCGCTCCCCGTTACGCGAACTGGCCGGGCTGGTAGGCGCCGGCGGGCTGCTGGACGATGACGTTTCCGCGGTTGAAGGCGTTGATGATGGAGATGCAGCACACCAGGGCGGCGAGCTGCTCCTCGTCGTAGTACTTGGCGGCGTTCGCCCAGCACTCGTCCGTGACCCCGCCGGCCGCGTCGGCGATGCGCGTGCCCTGCTCCGCCAGTTCCAGGGCGGCGCGCTCGGCGTCGGTGAACACCGTGGCCTCCCGCCAGGCCGCGACCAGGCTGAGGCGTACCGCGGTCTCCCCCGCGGCGGTGGCGTCCTTGGTGTGCATGTCGGTGCAGAAACCGCAGCCATTGATCTGGCTGGCGCGAAGCTTCACCAGTTCCTGCGTCGCGGCCGGCAGAGTCGAGTCCGAGAGCACTATGCCCGCGGCGACGATGTGCTTCGTGAACTTGGCCGCGACCGGGCTGGCGAAGAGGTTCAACCGAGCTTCCATGGTGGGCTCCTGTGTCGTCGTTCGTGGTTACACCTCTTCGACGGAACAGCCCCGCACGATGTGACACCGACGAATGTGACCTGCGTCTCCCTCCCGCGCCGCAGCGGGGATCACGCTCCACGAGGTTCGGGTCAGCACACGGCAGGACACGGCAGGATGCTGCCACGAAGCCACACCAAGGCCTAGAATCGAATACGTGTACGAAAAAGTGTCCCGCCTGGAGCATCTGCGCAGCGTCCGCGCATGGCTGCTCTGGCAACTGCGCCGCACCGACGACACCATCACCGAACTGGAACGCCAGGAGGTCGCCGCCACCCGCGCGGCCCGCACGTCGCCCCCACCGCCCCGCGGATGGAAGCTCGCGATGCGCCGAACGGGCGGCGGAAAGGCCACTCCGGACGCCGTCCACACGGGTGACTGCGGCATGGCGGGGAAGAACACGAAGCCGCTGGCACGCGAGCAGGCCCTCCGGGCGATCACGGAGGACGGCGTCACCGCGTGCCCGTACTGCCGCCCCGACACGGATCTAGGTGTCCTTTGAACCACGAGCAACCGCAAGCCGAGGACGTACACACCGCGCCCATCGTCGTGGGTCGCCCGGCCGGGACCGGCGGCCGCCGGGTGACGATGCGCGGAAGGCGCGCAGGCATCGCCCACAGCGACGCCGACCTGGTCGAATTCCTGCGTCGTGCGGGTCTGCCGGACGCGTGGGAACTCCTCGACGATCCGCACTGGGTGGAATGGCAGGACGGCCGACCCCACGAATACGACACCACCCCTCCCGGTCACACGGATCACGGTGCGGTGATCGGGTGACCGGAAGGGGTGGTGTCGTGGATGTGTACGGAGAGGATGTCCGCGGGAAGCCGCCGGTCAGCCCGATCCGACGAAGAGCACGAACAGCAGCCAGACCACCGGGGCCGTCGGAAGCAGTGAGTCCAGGCGGTCCATGATGCCGCCGTGGCCCGGCAGCAGGGTGCCCATGTCCTTGATGCCGAGGTCCCGCTTGATCATGGATTCGCCGAGGTCACCGAGCGTGGCGCTGGCCGCGACCGCGAGGCCGAGGATCAGCCCCTGCCACCAGGTGCCGTCGTCGATCAGGAACTGCATGCACAGCGCACCCGCCACCATCGCGAAGCTGACCGCTCCGAACAGACCCTCACGAGTCTTTCCGGGGCTGATCCGCGGCGCCAGCTTGTGCTTTCCGAAGCGCCAGCCGACGGCGTAAGCACCCGTGTCGCTGACGACCGTCAGGAGCAGGAAGGTCAGCACCCGGCGCGGGCCGTCGTCCGCCGTGAGCATCATGGCCACGAAGGTCGCCAGGAACGGCACGTAGAAGGCCGCGAAGACCCCCGCCGTGACGTCCTTGAGGTAGCCCTCGGGCGGTTCCGTCATCCGCCAGACCAGGACGGCCAGTGCGGTGAGCGCCATGGCCACCCACGCGCCCTCGGCACCGCGAACGTATCCGGCGACGACCATGGCGGCCCCGCCGAGCGCCAGCGGCACGAGGGGCGCCTTGATGCCCTTGCGCTCCTCCAGCCGTGAGGTGAGCTCCCAGAGTCCCACCACCACGGCGACCGCTATGACGCCGACGAAGACGGCCTTGACGACGAACAACGACGCGACGATCACCGCACCGAGCCCGACTCCCACTCCTATGGCCGCGCCCAGGTCGCGTCCCGCACTCTTCTTCTGAGGTGCGGGGGCGGGCTGGGGGGCGGCGCTGGGCATGGGCTCCTGCGGGATCTGCGGGTTGTGCGACGGATCCCCGTAGGGCGCCGTCGTCGGTGTCTCGGCGCGGACCGAAGGGCCGCTCAGCCGAGCGGCCCCCCTGTCGTCATCCTGGTCTCCGCCATGTGCGGGTACGTCTGGCGCGGTGGGCATGGGCCGAGTGTGCTGCGCGTCATGCGCATCGTACGTGGGACCCGCCGGGGTTGCCCCCTGGACAGGTCCCTGCTCGGACGGCCCCCAGTACCCGGCTTGTGGCGGCGCCCCCCAGGAAGAGTCGTTCATCAGACCTCGAGCAGCTCCGCTTCCTTGTGCTTCAGGAGCTCGTCCACCTGGGCGACGTACTTCGCCGTGGTGTCGTCGAGCTCCTTCTCCGCGCGACGGACCTCGTCCTCGCCGGACTCCTTGTCCTTGACGAGCTTGTCGAGAGCGTCCTTCGCCTTGCGGCGCACGGCGCGGATCGAGACCTTGGCGTCCTCGCCCTTGGTCCGCGCGACCTTGATGTACTCCTTGCGACGCTCTTCCGTCAGCTCGGGGAACGTCACCCGGATGATGTTGCCGTCGTTGCTGGGGTTGACGCCCAGGTCGGAGTCACGGATCGCCTGCTCGATGTTGCGCAGCGCGCTCTTGTCGAACGGGGTCACCACGGCCATGCGCGGCTCCGGCACGGAGAACGAGGCCAGCTGGTTGATCGGCGTCAGCGCGCCGTAGTAGTCGGCCACGATCTTGTTGAACATCGCCGGGTGCGCACGGCCGGTGCGGATCGCGGCGAAGTCCTCCTTGGCGACCACGACGGCCTTCTCCATCTTCTCCTCGGCCTCGAGGAGGGTCTCTTCGATCACCACTTGCTCCTGCGTGTCTTGAGTAGGCCCGGCAGCTGTTTCCTCGTCGGGGTTCGGCGGCCGGCTGCGTCGCGTCTTATTACTGCACGGTTCCGGACCAGCAGGACATTGTCCATCCCCCGGTCAGGGTCCGTACTGGACCGGGACTCGCACCCGGTCCGGAGCGTTCTTCGTCAGGCCCGGCCGCTCTGGTCGCCCACGAGTGTGCCGATCTTCTCACCCTTGACGGCCCGCGCGATATTGCCCTCCGCCAGGAGCTCGAAGACCAGGATCGGCAGCTTGTTGTCCCGGCACAGCGTGATGGCGGTCATGTCGGCGACCTTGAGGTCCCGGGTGATGACCTCGCCATAGCTGAGCGAGTCGAACTTGACCGCTTCGGGGTTGGTCTTCGGGTCGGAGTCGTAGACACCGTCCACGCCGTTCTTGCCCATGAGGAGCGCCTCGGCGTCGATCTCCAGGGCCCGCTGGGCGGCGGTGGTGTCGGTGGAGAAGTACGGCATGCCCATCCCGGCGCCGAAGATGACCACACGGCCCTTCTCCAGGTGCCGCACGCCGCGCAGCGGGATGTACGGCTCCGCGACCTGGCCCATGGTGATGGCGGTCTGGACGCGGCTGTCGATGCCTTCCTTTTCCAGGAAGTCCTGGAGGGCGAGGCAGTTCATTACGGTGCCGAGCATGCCCATGTAGTCGGAGCGCGCCCGGTCCATGCCGCGCTGCTGGAGTTCGGCCCCGCGGAAGAAGTTGCCGCCGCCGATGACGACGGCGATCTGGGCTCCGCCGCGCACGACGGCCGCGATCTCGCGGGCGATCTTGTGCACCACGTCGGGGTCGACGCCCAGTCCGCCGCCACCGGCGAACGCCTCGCCGGAAAGCTTCAGCAGAAAGCGTCCAGCGCCTTTGCCGTCGTCGGTCTTCTCGCCCTTGTCGGCCTGGGTGGTGGTCATGGAGATCTCCTCATGGTGCACATACGAAGAAGGCCATTGCCGGTGGGGTGTTGTTCGCATCCCATGCTCGGCAATGGCCTCCTCGTCAGATCTGCTGTCGTCCGGCACACGCGCGTGGGTGCCGGCGCACGCGGACGACTGCTGTCGACCCTATAGGGGTCGCGCGTCGATCGCGGTACGGACTCAGATGCCGACCTTGATGCGCGAGAAGCGCTTCAGGGTGACACCGGCCTCGTCCAGAACCTTCTGGACGGACTTCTTGTTGTCGAGCGCGTACGGCTGACCGAGGAGGGTGGCCTCCTTGAAGAAGCCGTTGACGCGACCCTCGACGATCTTGGGGAGGGCGGCCTCGGGCTTGCCCTCGGCGCGGGTGGTCTCCTCGGCGACGCGACGCTCGGTCTCGACGACCTCGGCCGGAACGTCCTCACGGGAGAGGTACTTCGGCGCGAAGGCGGCGATGTGCTGCGCGATGCCCTTGGCGAGGTCGGCGTCGGCCTTGTCCAGCTCGACCAGAACACCGATCTGCGGGGGCAGGTCGGGCATGGTGCGGTGCATGTACGCGGACACGTAGGCACCGGAGAACTGGGTGAAGCGGTCCAGGACGATCTTCTCGCCGAGGTTGGCGTTGGCCTCGTCGACGAACGCCTGAACCGTCTTGCCGGCCTCGATCTCGGAGGCGAGCAGCGCGTCGATGTCCGCCGGGGAGGTGGCGGCGACGTGCTGGGCGATCTGGTTGGCGACGGCCTGGAACTTCTCGCCCTTGGCGACGAAGTCCGTCTCGCACTTCAGCTCGACCAGGACACCGGAGGTGTTGTCGTCAGCGATGATGGAGACCACGGCGCCGTTCTCGGCGGAGCGGCCTTCGCGCTTGGCGACGCCCTTCTGGCCCTTGATGCGCAGGGCCTCGACGGCCTTGTCGACGTTGCCGTCGGCCTCGTCCAGCGCCTTCTTGCAGTCCATCATGCCGGCGCCGGTGAGCTCACGGAGCTTCTTGACGTCGGCGGCGGTGTAGTTCGCCATGATTCCTGGAATCTCTCTCGAAGTCTGAAGATCTACGGGACGAACGGCGGGGGCTTTGTGGGCCCCCGCCGTTCACAAACCCGAAGGGGTGAGGGGTCAGGCCTGCTCGGCGTCCGCGGCGGGGGCCTCGGCGGCGGGCGCCTCGGCAGCAACCTCGGCCTCAGCGGCGGGGGCCTCGACGGCCTCAGCCTCGGCCGGAGCCTCGGCCTGCTCGGCGTCGGCGACCTTCTCCGTCTCGGCGGAGGTCTGGACCTCGGCGTCGTCGGCCTTCTTCTCGCCCTCGAGCAGGTCGCGCTCCCACGCGGCGAGCGGCTCGCCCGCGGCCTTGTCACCCGCGGCCTTACCGGCGCCGGAGCGGGAGATGAGTCCCTCGGCGACGGCGTCGGCGATCACGCGGGTGAGCAGGGTGACGGAGCGGATCGCGTCGTCGTTGCCCGGGATCTTGTAGTCGACCTCGTCGGGGTCACAGTTGGTGTCGAGGATGGCGACGACCGGGATGTTGAGCTTCCGGGCCTCACCGACCGCGATGTGCTCCTTCTTGGTGTCCACGATCCAGACGGCGCTGGGCACCTTCTGCATCTCGCGGATACCACCGAGGGTCTTCTCCAGCTTGGCCTTCTCGCGCGAGAGCACGAGAAGCTCCTTCTTGGTGAGACCGGAAGCGGCGACGTCCTCGAAGTCGATCTGCTCGAGCTCCTTGAGGCGCTGCAGACGCTTGTAGACGGTCGAGAAGTTGGTGAGCATGCCGCCCAGCCAGCGCTGGTTGACGTAGGGCATGCCGACGCGGGTGGCCTGCTCTGCGATGGCCTCCTGCGCCTGCTTCTTCGTGCCGACGAACATGACCGTGCCGCCGTGGGCGACGGTCTCCTTGACGAACTCGTAGGCGCGGTCGATGTACGACAGCGACTGGAGCAGGTCGATGATGTAGATGCCGTTGCGCTCCGTGAAGATGAAGCGCTTCATCTTCGGGTTCCAACGACGGGTCTGGTGACCGAAGTGGACGCCGCTTTCCAGCAGCTCCCGCATCGTGACGACGGCCATGGCCGTTCTCCTCGGTTTGCTCGGTTGTGCCGCGTGTGCCGGACGGCTCACGCGCCTGACGCCCGCGATGCGCCTTGCCACAAGGGACCGAGAGGCGCTGACACCGATCTGTGATGACCAGGTGCCGGGGCGTGCGAAGTCGACTCGGTGACCCGAATCGCCATCAGAAGTGTACGGGACCCGAGAGGGGGCAGGTGACGCCGCTGTCCACAACCGGCCGGTACTCCACAGATCCCGGCCATGATCCGCTCGATGCGGGACGGTTCCCGCATGCGAGTGAACCGATGTGCGCGTACGTGGCCGGGACTCCTCCTCGGCCTGACCCTGACCGTCCTGGGCGCCCTGCCCCCGTCGGCCCTGGCCCGTGGGGTCGGCCCCGCACCCCCGCCCCCGGCCGCCGCGCCGAAAACCGGCTCGCACCTCCCGTCCGGAACCGGCGCGCCCCGCCCGTCCGGAACAGGCTCGGTCCTTCCGCCGGGGGCCGACTCGGCCGTCCGGGCGGCAGCCGGCCCAGCCGTTCCTCCGGGAGACGTTCCTCCGGGAGCCGGCTCCGGCGGCCCTCCGGCGGCCGACCCCTCCGTCCCGACGCTCGCCCGCGCCTGGCCCGTGGGGGTCCGACCGTCCGTCGTACGAGGCTGGGAACCCCCGGCGACGGCCTATTCGCGGGGGCATCGCGGTGTCGACCTGGCGGCCCTACCCGGCACCCCGGTGCGCGCCGTCGCACCCGGCCGGGTGGCCTTCGCGGGCCCGGTCGCGGGCCGCGGGGTCGTCTCGGTGGAACTGTCGGGCACGGGAGCGCCCCCGCTTCGGACGACCTACGGTCCCGTGCGGGCCTCGGTGCACAAGGGCGACGAGGTCCTCGCGGGCCAGGTGCTGGGCACGCTGGAGGCGAAGGGCACCCACTGCGGACCGACGGCCTGTCTGCACTGGGGCCTGCTCAGAGGCAGGACCTACCTGAACCCGCTGTCCCTGCTCCCGCCGTGGCTCCTGAACACGGGCCCGTCCCGCCTGCTGCCACTCCACGGAACCGACGCGCACCCCTGACCCGGGCCAGAACCTGGAAGGGCCCGGACACGGTCAGGAGAACCGAAACACCTTCGCCATGGCCGGCGGAGCACTGCCGCGGACAACCGCGTGGTCATCGCCCGGCTGGGCTCAGCCCCGGACGCCCCGCAGGGCCATCGCGACGGCCGCTTCCGTGATCGCCGACGGGTCCTCCGCGGCCCCCAGTTCGATGCGCCGCACCGCGGCGTCCACCACGCCCTGGAGGAGCATCGCGGCCAGCCTCGGCTCGGCGTGTCCCATCGCGCCGAGCGCCTCACCGATCATCGTGACCAGTCCGCCGTGCGCTGCCCGGATCTTCTCCCGGGCACCCGCGTCGAGTTCGCTGGCGGAGATGGCGACCACGGCCCGGTGCCGCCGGTCCCCGACCAGGGCCAGCTGCTGCCGTACGTACGCCTCCACTGTCCCCTCGGGGCCGTCCGCCGCGGCCATCGCCGCCGAGACCTCGGCCGCCCAGACGGGGAAGTCGACCTCGCACAGCTCCTCGACCACGGCCGCCCTGGACCGGAAGTACTCGTACACGGAGGAACGCGCGAGCCCCGTGCGCTCCGCGAGCGCCGGGAAGGTCAGCGCTTCCGTCCCTCCCTCGGACAACAGGGACCGCGCCGCGTCCAGCAGGGCGGCTCGCTGCATCGACCGGTGCTCGGCCACGGAGGCCGCTCGAATCCTTGGCACGTCAACCACTGTACGGACGCACCGCCGCGTACGGGAGTCACTCCACCCAGCCGACCGCGGTGGCGTCCGTCTCCGCAGCCGGGGTGTCAGGGCGGCGCGGCACCACGGCAGCACCCGCGCCGATCCGGGCGGTGCCACGGCTCCACCCGGCTCAGCGCCCGAAACTGGCCAGTTTGGCGCGCAGCTGAAGCACCGACTTGGTGTGGATCTGACTCACCCGGCTCTCGGTCACCCCGAGCACATTGCCGATCTCCGCGAGCGTGAGTCCTTCGTAGTAGTAGAGCGTGACCACGGTCTTCTCCCGGTCCGGCAAGGTGTTGATCGCCCGCGCCAGCAGTCTCCGCAGCTCCCGGTCCTCGGCCACCTCGACCGGATTGTCGGCGGCGGTGTCCTCCAGCGTGTCCATCAGGCTCAGCCGGTCGCCGCCCTCGCCGCCGACGTGCAGCAGCTCCTCCAGAGCGACCACGTTGGCCAGCGACAACTGACTGAACACCGCGTGGAGTTCCTCCACACCGATGCCCATCTCGGCGGCCACCTCGCCCTCCGAGGGGGTGCGCCGCAACCGCGCCTCCAGGGTCGCGTAGGCGCGCTCCACATTGCGCGCCTTCTGCCGCACCGACCGCGGGATCCAGTCCAGCGCCCGCAGTTCGTCGATCATGGCGCCACGGATGCGGGTGATCGCGTACGTCTCGAACTTGATCTCGCGCTCGATGTCGAACTTCTCGATCGCGTCGATCAGCCCGAACACCCCCGACGACACGAAGTCCGCCTGTTCGACATTGGCCGGCAGCCCCACGCTGACCCGGCCCGCGACGTACTTCACCAGCGGTGAGTAGTGCAGGATCAGCTGCTCCCGCAGCCGCTCGTCACCGGTTGATTTGTACGACCGCCACAGCTCGTCGAGCGTCGAGGGCGCGGGCGGGCGCACGCTGCCGCCGTCGCGGGCGGCTGGCGGAATCGCCGTCCGGTCGGACCCGGAGGTGTGCTGGGGCATTCGTCGCCTTGTGCCGTTCTGCCGTGAACTGGGAGTGCCTGGGTGTCCTGTCGGCCTCGTGCCGAGATCGCGTGCCTGCTTCGGATCCTTGTGAGCGTAGCGTGACTGGACTGTCGCAGTGCGCGAAGAGCGGGCTGTCACCCGCACGCGAAGACTCTCCCCGGGGCGTCCCCCGGAGTCACGACGGTTGCCCTGTGTGATCGCCGGGGGCCGCCAACTGCACGGATTCCCGGGGGTGTCGGCGTTCCCCCGGACGGCCGAACACGCTCGGTCAGCATCCCTCCCGATCACCGCTGACGGAGGTCATCGCCTGGCGTGTCAACTTCCAGCCGTCGCCGTGTCGTTCGACGAAACCAAGTGCTCGGAGTTCGTACAGTCTCCCGACCGCGTCGTCCGTGGTGGTCGCCGCTCTACGGGCGATCTCCTCGACCTCCACGGGATCCCGCGCCGGCAGGGCGGCCAGGACGCGTCCCGCACCCGGGTGCAGGAGGTCACGGGGTACCACGGGCCCGCGCCGGTCCGGCGCCAGCTCACCCATGTCACCGACCAGTTCGGCGACTTCCGCGGCGTCGGAGACCAGGACGGCTTCGCCGCGCAGCAGTTCGTGCACCCCGGCCGACAGTGCACTGGTGGCGGGTCCCGGCACGCCCATCGTGAACCGCCCCAGCCGTTGTGCCGCGCGAGCCGTGACCAGCGCTCCGCTGCGGTACGCCGCCTCGACGACCACGGTGCCCCGGGTGAGCGCCGCGATGACCCGGTTCCTGAGGATGAACCTGCTCGGCGTCGGATGCTCGCCGGGCGCCAACTCCCCCACCACGAGGCCCTGTTCAGCGATCCTGGTGATCAACTGGGTGTGTCCGCGCGGGTAGGGCCGGTCGACGCCGCAGGCGAGCACGGCGACGGTGGCGCCGCCCGCCCCGAGGGCGCCCCGGTGCGCGGCGCCGTCGATGCCGTAGGCGCCGCCCGACACGACCACCCAGCCCCGCTCCGCGAGCCCGGCGCCGAGGGTGGCCGCCATGTGCGCGCCGTACTCGGTGCAGGCCCGGGCGCCGACGACGGCGACGGACCGCAGCGCCCATATCCGCAGGCCGGGCCGTCCTCGCACCCACAGTCCGATGGGCCGGGTATCCCGCAGGTCGTCGAGCTGCGCGGGCCATTCGGGTTCACCGGGACAGATGAACCGCACTCCGGCGTCCCGCGCGAGGGCGAGGTCACGCTCCGGGTCGGCCCGCCCGGCCCGGGCCCTCAGCCCCGCCCACCGCTTGTCGGTCATTCCCCGCGGCTGCCCGTCGTCGCCGTACAGCCACCGAACCGCCTCCCGGGCCCCGATTTCTCGAACCCATCGCCCGCAGACCTCGTCGCCCGGTTCGACGACCCGGGAGAGCGTGACGCGAGCCCTGCGCTCGTCGTCCGTCATGCCGGCGAGCCGATCGCCATCGGTACCCCGCGCGGGACTCCGGTGCGCAACTGGAGGGCGAGGGCGACATCCCCGCCGTCGGGCCTGTCGTGTCCCGACAGGTCCGCGACCGTCCACGCGACCCGGAGCACCCGGTCCAGCCCGCGGACCGTCAGCAGCCCGCGCTCCAGACCGCGCTCGGCCTCGTCCATCGCTCCCGTCCGTGCCTGCCAGCGACTGCGCAGCTCACGTCCCGGCACCTCGCTGTTGGTGTGCCAGGGGGTTCCCGCCAGGCGCGCGGCCGCCCGCTCGCGGGCGGCCCTCACCCGGTCCGCGACCGTCTTGGTCGACTCGCCCCGCGCGCCGCGCGCGGTGAGTTCGGCCCGGGTGACCGCCTCCACCTCCACCCGCAGATCGACCCGGTCGAGCAGTGGTCCGGAGAGCCTCGCCTGATAGCGGCGGATGGCGGAGGGCGGGCACTCGCAGAAGTCGTTCGTCGTGCTGAAGCGACCGCAGGGGCAGGGGTTGGCGGCCAGCACCATCAGGAATCTCGCGGGGAACCGTACGACACCGGCGCTGCGCGCGATCACCACGTGCCCCGCCTCCAGCGGCTGCCGCAGCGCGTCCAGCACGAAGCCACTGAATTCCGGCGCCTCGTCGAGGAAGAGCACGCCGCGATGGGACAGGGACACCGCGCCGGGCCGGGCGAGCCCCTTGCCGCCGCCGACGAGCGACTGCATGGTCGCGGAATGGTGGGGTGCGCAGTACGGCGCGACGTCCACCATGGGTTTGCCCGGTGGCAGCAGGCCGGCGACGGAGTGGATCGCCGTCACCTCCAGGGATTCCTGCCGGGACAGACGCGGCATGAGCGACGGCATCCGCTCGGCCAGCATCGTCTTGCCCGCGCCGGGTGGCCCTTGGAGGAAAACGTGGTGGCCCCCGGCCGCCGCGACCTCCATCGCGGTGCGGGCCGACATCTGGCCGACGACGTCGCCGAGGTCGTGGTCCCGGTCGTGTTCCGGCACGGCGATGCCGCACAGACCGGTGGCCTCGCCCGTACCGGGCACGCGCAGGCCGGCCAGCAGCGGATCCGGGCGGCCCTGCTCGTCCGGATCCTCCTCGGGCACCGGTTCGTCCGCGAGCACCGCGATCAGCTGGCGCAGGCTGCGGACCCCGAGCACCGACACCCCCGGCACCAGTGAGGCCTCGGCCGCCGCGCACTCCGGCACCACCACCTGTTCGTATCCGGCGTCCGCCGCGGCGAGCACGGCCGGCAGGATGCCGCGGACCGGCCGCACCCTGCCGTCGAGCCCCAGCTCCCCGATCATCACGATGTCGGTGAGCACACGGGGATCGATCCGCTCGGAGGCGCCCAGCACCGCGCACGCGACAGCGAGATCGAATCCCGAACCGCCCTTGGGCACGGAGGCCGGGCTCAGACCCACCGTCAGCTTCTTCTGCGGCCAGGACGCACCGGAATTGACCATCGCGGCCCGGACCCGGTCCCGGCTCTCCGTCAGGCTCTTGTCGGGGAGCCCCACCAGCGTGAAGGCCGCGATGCCCGGCTCCAGGTCCGCCTGCACCTCGACGACGACGCCCTCCACGCCCACCAGGGCCACCGAACACGTACGCGCGAATCCCATCAGGCCACCCCCCGCGCGTGCTCGACCACGGGCGCGCCGCGTTCGGGGAGGACGATGCCGATCAGGTCGATGCGGATGCCGCCGGGTGGGGCTCCGCCGTGTTCCTGCACCCAGCGTTCGGCCAGGCCGCGCAGTCGCCGGGCCTTCGCCGGTGTGACGCCCGCCATCGGGTGCTGGAACGCGCCCGCCCCACGGGTCTTGACCTCGCAGACGACCAGCGCGTCGCCGTCACGGGCCACGATGTCGATCTCGCCGGTCCTGCCGCAGCGCCAGTTGCGGGCCAGGATCGTCATGCCGGACCCGGTCAGCCGCCGTGCGGCCAGTTCCTCGCCGTAGGCGCCCAGCGCGTTGCGTGCCTCGGATGTCTTCATGTCGGCACCACCTCCGGCACCGACACTGAGGCCACGTCATCCAGCTATTGGATCTTGGTGGACGAGCGGGTGAGTGTGGAAAACTCCGTCACCCGCACGAGCCACCACCACGATCACCGCTCGTCATCGGCCGCCCGGGGAAGCCGCCGGCCCGGGACCGCCCACGCGTCCCGGAGCCCGTCAGCCCGCGGCCCTGCCGAGCGGGATTCAGCCGCCCGGCAGCTCCAGATCACTCTTGTTCAGTTCCTCGATATTCACGTCCTTGAATGTGAGGACGCGTACCTGTTTCACGAAGCGCGCGGGCCGGTACATGTCCCACACCCAGGCATCCGCCATGGATACCTCGAAAAACACCTCACCCTGGACCGAGTGCACCTGCATCTCGTAGTCGTTGGTGAGGTAGAAGCGCCGTTCGGTCTCGATCACATATTTGAACAGACCGACGACATCGCGGTACTCCCGATAGAGCTTCAGCTCCATCTCGGTCTCGTACTTCTCGAGGTCCTCGGCGCTCATGGCATGTTCCCCTTCAGCCGTGCGTCCCCCTATTGTGCGCCAGCCCCGAGAGCCCCTAGACGATTTCCGTGTCGAGGACCTCGGGCGTGGCCGGGGGACCCTCGTCGAGCACCCTGCGCAGCAGCCCGGCGAGCTTGGTCGGATACACCGTCTCATGTGCCTCGGTCAGTTCCCGGCACGTCCACCAGCGCGCTCCGGCGACGCTGCGCCGCTCCAGGTCCGTCAGCCCCGCGGCCACCGTGGCCGTCTGGGTCGTACGGGCCAGGAAGTACCACTCGTCCTGGTCCCAGCGCCGCCCCGCGAACGGGAACGAGCAAATCCGCCGCCACAGCACCGGGCCCAGTTCGACCTCTGTGATACCGGTCTCCTCCACGAGTTCCCGCAGGGCGGCCTGCTCCCGGGTCTCGTCGCCCTCCAGGCCGCCGCCCGGTGTGAACCACCAGTCGTCCGAGGGGTCGTCCGGCTCGTGGCCGTGCAGCAGAAGTACGCGGTCCTGCGGGTCGAGCAGCACGACCCGGGCGACCTTGCGGAGCCCGCCCCGATACGAGTCCTCGCCCCGGTCCGCCGCCTCAGCGGGCACCGGCGGGCTCCGTACGCGCGCGGTTACGGCCCGCCCGCTTGGCGATGGGCCCGTACGCCGCGCCACCCAGCACAAGCACGGCACCGGCGATCACCAGGGCGACCATCGTACGGAGGGGTCCCGGCTCGGACAGCGCGCCGAGCGCCTCGAAACCGGTGGGGCGCTCGAGCATGCCGTTCATCGGCCAGGCGATGGCGTCGACCCGGGCCGTCACGGCGCCGCGCGCTACGGTGCCGCCGGCCGCGTCCTGCAGATGAGCGGTGGAGTCCAGCGAGCCCTGCCGCTCGTCGCCGAGCAGGAACAGCCGCCCCTTGGGGACCTTCACCGTCGGGAAGTCCGTGATCTCGGCGAGGCTTCCCTCGGGCAGATACGGTTCGTCGATCTGCTTGCCGTTGACGGTCAGCTTGCCCTTGGTGCAGCAGGAGACCGTGTCACCGCCGACGGCGACCACACGCTTGACCACGGACGCGTTGGCGACCCAGGCCTCGTCCTTGAAGACGACGACGTCACCGCGTCGGACGTCGCTCCCGTCGACGCGCTGCGCCAGTACCCGGTCGCCCACATTGATCGTCGGTGACATCGAACTCGTGGGCACGGTGTACGGCAGATAGACCACCGCTCCCCAAACGAATCCGCCGAGGAACAGCACCAGGCCCAGCGCGACCGCCAGCCCGGACAACCGCTGTCCGGCCTTGCTGCCCACCGGGGCCGTGCCTGCGCCACCGCTGCGCGGGGCCGTACGTGTTGCGCTCTCGCCACCCATGGGTCCGCACCTTACCCGGGGGTACGGTCCGGGGTCAGCCCATGGTCCGGATCACGATCACCGTCAGGGCGGACACGCGTGGGGCTCGTACCGTCCGCCCTCGGCCCGCAGCAGTCCGCCACCGTGGCCCTGCCCCTGCCCCTCCGCCCTCCGCCCTCCGCCCTCCGCCCTCCGCCCTCCGCCCTCCGCCCTCCGCCGGAAAACGAGCCGGGGCCGGCCGCCCCGGAGAAATCCGGACCGGCCGGCCCCGAAGGCCGAGCGTCGTCTCAGTCGTCCTTGGACGCCTTGCGCCTGCGTCGCACCAGCACGAGCGGCACCGCGCCCACGAGGGCCACGGCACCCGGCGAGGTGATCCCCGCGGCCGCCTGGTCGTTCAGGCCGGACTGGTCGAAGGTGTCCGGGACCGGGAGGGTGCCCCAGCGGTTGATGGGCCAGGCCTTGACGATGGCACGGCCGACGACCTCGTTCACGGGCACCATGCCGTGGTGCTTGTCCGCCTGGTTGTAGCGCGAGTCCCGCGAGTTCTGGCGGTGGTCACCCATCACCCAGATCATGCCCTCGGGAACCTTGACCTTGAACTGGCCGCCGTCCTCGTCCTGGCTGCACGGGGTGTTCCCGGCGTAGACGTACGCGTCCTCGTTCAGCGCCTTGCCGTTGACGGTGAGCGGGCCGGTGCCGTTGCACTGGACGGTGTCGCCGCCGACGCCGATGACCCTCTTGATGAGGTCCTTCTCCTCGGCGGACGGCATCAGGCCGATCCAGCTGAGGAACGTCTGCAGGGCGTTCGGGTTGGCCGTGGGCTCGCCCGCCAGCCAGTTGTCGGGGTCGTGGAAGACGACGACCTCGCCGCGCTCCGGCTCCGAGCCGAACCATGGGGTCAGCTTGTCGACCAGAACGCGGTCACCCTGCTGGAGGGTGTTCTGCATCGAGTCCGAGGGGATCGAGAACGCCTGCACCAGGAAGGTCTTGATGAGCAGCGCCAGTACCAGGGCGATGCCGATGAGGATCGGCAGTTCCTTCCAGAAGGAGCGCTGCTTCGTGGACTTCGGGTCCCGCTCGGCGCGCCCGGTCGAGGCGTCCCCGTCCTCGGAGCCGCTCCCAGAACCCGAACCGTCCTCTACGGCAGGGGCAGCCGCATCGTCGGGCCGCTCCGGCTGCCCTTCGGGACCTTCGTGTCCAGACCGTGCGCCGACCGCCACATCCCCCACATCCACTCCTCACTCCGTGCCGCCGCCCGCGCCGTATTCGGCGCAGGCCCACCACTCCCATAACGAGCGGGAGTTCCGCAGGGCTCGGGAGCGGGATCAATCCATCTGGATCCGCTGAGGCCACCCTATGCGACAGGGAGAGACCGGAGGTCGACCCTCCAGGCGCGTCGGCCACCGTCGAGAAGGTGCTCGGCTCCTGCAGCCGGGTCCAGTGACCGATGGGCCAACCGATGACCATCGCCCGGCCCACGATCGACTCCTCGGAGACGGTACCGCTGAACTTGTCGGTGCGGTGGTAACGGGAGTCGGCGGAGTTGCCCCGGTGATCGCCCAGCACGAACAGACGGCCCTCGGGGACCTTCACCTCGAAGGAGAAGTCCGACGGTTTGTCGCCGGCGTAGATGTACGGCTCGGTCAGGGGTGTGCCGTTCACGGTCACCCGGCCCTGCGCGTCACAGCACTTCACCGTGTCGCCGCCGACCCCGACGACCCGCTTGATGAGGTCCTTCTCGTTGTCGGACGGCAGCAGGCCGATGAAGGTCAGCCCCTGCTTGAACTGCTTGACGACCACCGGGTCGTTCTTCTTCTTGGTGTCCTCGGCGGTGAGCCAGCCCCCGGGGTCCTTGAAGACGACGACGTCACCGCGCTTGGGCTCGGAGCCGAACCAGGGGGTGAACTTGTCCACCAGGACGCGGTCACCGATCTGGATCGTGTTCTCCATGGAGCCCGACGGGATCACGAAGGCCTGGACGAGGAAGGTCTTGAGGACCAGGGCTATCAGCACGGCGACGCCGACCAGGAGCGGTATCTCCTTGACCGCCGAGCGCCGCCTGCGCCGCTTGATCTTGCGGGCGAGCTTGCGCCGTTCGACCCGGCTGGGCCGGGCGGCACCTCCGGAGGCACGCCGGGACCCGGTGGGCAGCAGGTTGTCGGCGGCGCTGGCGGAGACCCCGCGCGCTCGTCCACGGTTACCCACGGGCACCCCCGGTGGCGGGCACACCCGCGTAGGCGTCAGAACGTGTCAGACGGGTCCAGTGGCCCGCGGGCCAGGCGATCCAGTCGGCCCTGCCGATGACGTCACCGACGGGGACCATGCCGCCGCCGGGCGAGCCGAGATGGTCGCGGGAGTCGCTGGAGCGGCTGCGGTGATCGCCCAGGAGGAAGAGGGACCGCTCGGGCACGACGATGTCGAAGGGCACGTCGGACGGGCTGTCGCCCCGATGGAGAAATGTCGACTCGTCGACCGATCGGCCGTTCACTTCGAGTCTTCCCTCCTTGTCGCAGCAGACCACATGGTCTCCCTCTACCCCGACGACGCGCTTGATGTAGTCGGCGTTCCCGAAATAGCCGGTGCCGTCGAACACGACGACGTCGCCCCGCTGCGGCTCGGAACCGAAACGGTACGCCAACTTATTTACGAGAACGCGGTCCCCGATCCTCAATCCGGACTCCATGGAGCCGCTGGGAATTTCGAACGGCTGCATCACGAAGCGGCTGACCAGCAGCAGAAATACCAGACAGCCCAGCACGGTCAGGGTGATCCGGCCTCCGGGGAGCCAGTCGGCGACCCGGTCGGCGAACGCGAAACGCGACCGTCCCTCCGGCCCCGCTGTGTCCGAGATCTCCTCGGAAGCGGAAGGGCGGGAGGAGCGGTCGCGCTCCACAGGCTGTGCTTCGGTGTCCATCGAGGCCAGATGCTATCCGGCCTCCCTGAGACACCGTCCTACCGGCTCGGTCGCCGACGGATCACCGCGGCGGCACCGGCTCAGCGGTCGCGCTTCTCCTTGATCTTCGCGGCCTTGCCGCGCAGGTCACGGAGGTAGTACAGCTTGGCGCGACGCACGTCACCGCGGGTGACGACCTCGATCTTCTCGACGATCGGGGTGTGCACCGGGAAGGTGCGCTCGACGCCGACGGAGAACGAGACCTTGCGGACCGAGAAGGTCTCGCGGACACCGGCGCCCTGGCGGCGGATGACTACGCCCTTGAACTGCTGCACACGGGAGCGGTTGCCCTCGATGACGCGGACGTGGACGTTGACGGTGTCACCCGGGCGGAACGCCGGGATGTCGGTGCGCAGCGACGCGCCGTCGACGGAGTCGAGCAGGTGAGACATTTTGTCTGCTTTCTTCGTTGATGCCACAGGTCATCAACGGGAGAGAAGTTCGAAGATGATGCTGCCTCGTCGGGACGGGCGTCGTGTCCCCCCGTGGCAGGGGCGCACGCCGGACGACGGAGAGCAGCGGCCTATTCTTCCACGGCCTCGGGCCTGCGCCAAAATCGGCCGCCGGGGTCCGGCTGCCAGCCCAGGATCGAGAGCATCTCGCGGTCCTTCTTGTCGAAGGCCGCGGCATCGCAGCGCTCGATGAGGTCGGGCCGGTTCGCCGCCGTCCGGCGCAGGGCCTCGTCGCGGCGCCAGCGGGCGATCTTCCCGTGGTGGCCGCTGACCAGCACGTCGGGGATCTCACGGCCGCGCCACCGCGGAGGCTTGGTGTAGACCGGGCCCTCCAGGAGGTTGGCCATGGCCCCGGGGGCGAAGGAGTCGTCGCGGTGCGACTCGGCGTTGCCGAGGACGCCCGGCAGCAGCCGGGCCACGGCCTCGGTGACGACCAGGACGGCCGCCTCTCCGCCGGCGAGGACATAGTCGCCGATGGACACCTCGTAGACGGGCATCCTCGTCGCGTACTCGTCGATGACCCGGCGGTCGATGCCCTCGTAGCGCGCGGGCGCGAAGACCAGCCACGGACGCTCGGAGAGCTCGACGGCGAGTTCCTGGGTGAAAGGGCGTCCGCTGGGAGTGGGGACCACCAGGACGGGCCCGTGGGAGCCCGTCTCGTAGCCGTCGGCCAGGGCGGAGTCCAGGGCCTCGCCCCAGGGCTCGGTCTTCATGACCATGCCGGGGCCACCGCCGTAGGGAGTGTCGTCGACCGTGTTGTGACGGTCGTAGGTCCACTCCCGAAGATCGTGCACGTGCACGTTCAGCTGTCCACGCGCGCGTGCCTTGCCCACGAGCGAGACGTTCAGGGGTTCCAGGTACTCGGGGAAGATCGTGACGACGTCGAGCCGCATCAGGCGTCGGCCCCCGCGGCGTCCTCGTCGCCCTCCGAGGAGCCGTTCTCGGCGTCCCTGGCGGAGGCGACCTCGGCCTGGTCGTCGATCAGGCCGGGCGGCGGGTCGATGACGGCGCGCTGCTCCTCCAGGTCGATCTCGACGACGATCTCCTCCACGAACGGGATAAGCACCTCGGTCCCGTCCGGGCGCTCCACCACGAACAGGTCCTGCGAGGGCAGGTGCGAGATCTCGGTGATGCGTCCGACCTCCTCGCCGTCCTTGGTGACCACGTCCAGGTCCATCAGCTGGTGGTCGTAGTACTCGTCCGGGTCCTCCGGCACCTCGTTCGGGTCGACCTCGGCGATCAGCAGGGTGTTGCGCAGCGCCTCGGCGGCGTTGCGGTCCCGTACGCCTGCGAAGCGCAGCAGAAGACGGCCGCTGTGGACGCGGCCCGTCTCGATGGTCAGCGGTCCGGTGGAGGCCGGATCGGTGAGCAGGACGGCACCGGGCCCGAGCCTGAGCTCCGGCTCGTCGGTGCGGACCTCCACGGTGACCTCGCCCTTGATGCCGTGGGCGCGGCCGACGCGAGCGACTACCAGCTGCACTGCTTGATCTCCTGTCGTGTGCCGACGGCAATGCTTCATGACGACGACTTCGAATGCGCGGACCCTGCGGGGTGCGTGGACGTCCACGAGGTCCGCGGCCGTCCGCGAGGGTTCGCAGACGACTACGGGCCGGGGACGGCTCGTAAGCCCTCCCCGGCCCGAGCCGGTGCTGCCTGTTACGTCAGCGGACGTGGTCCACGTCGACAAGGTCGACGCGGACACCGCGGCCGCCGATGGCGCCCACGACGGTACGCAGAGCGCGCGCGGTACGGCCGTTGCGGCCGATCACCTTGCCGAGGTCGTCGGGGTGGACCCGGACCTCGAGAACGCGCCCGCGGCGCAGGTTGCGCGAGGCGACCTGCACATCGTCGGGGTTGTCTACGATGCCCTTCACGAGGTGCTCGAGAGCCTCCTCGAGCATGCTCAGGCCTCGGTCGACTCGGACTCGGCCGGAGCCTCGTCCTTCTTCTCAGCCTTCTTCTTCTGGGTGATGGCCTCACCCTTGCCCGTGTCGTCGCCACCGAGGGCGTCGAACAGCGGGCGCGCGGCCTTCGGCTCGGCCACGAGCAGCGGAGCCGGGGCCGGCAGGCCCTTGAACTTCTGCCAGTCGCCGGTCAGCTTCAGGATGGCGAGCACGGGCTCGGTCGGCTGCGCGCCGACACCCAGCCAGTACTGCGCGCGGTCCGAGTCGACCTCGATGCGCGAAGGGTTCTGCACCGGGTGGTACAGACCGATCTCCTCGATGGCCCGGCCATCACGGCGGGTACGGGAGTCGGCGACGACGATGCGGTAGTGAGGCGAACGGATCTTGCCCAGACGCTTCAGCTTGATCTTGACTGCCACGGAAGTGGTGTCTCCTGGTCTTGACGGGGTTGGACACGACGAGATGGCCGCGTGGGGTTGCGGTACCCGAGTGTCCGATGGACGCGTCAGCCGGAGGAGAGAGGGGTCCTATGCGACTGTCGAGTACAGCTAGCCATTCTGCCACATACTGCGGGCGGCCCGGACCGAGGGTGCGTCGGCCCATGCCTGACGGGCACCCGGCGTTCCGGGTGCCCGTCAGGCATGGGCCGGCACGGATCGGCGGCGGTGGGCGCGGTGAGATGCCGCCCGTGCGCACTCGTGCCTCCTGAATTCCCCCACTCCCTCAGGGGCAGTGGGGGAAGGCACGACTGCTCACGGGCCGCGCGCACTCGTCCGGCACCCACGAGACGCCGGTCGCGCGCACCTCAGCCGGCGGCCGCCCCGACCACCTCCGGAATCCGGAAGGGTTTGCCACACCCCCCGCACACGATCGGCGCCTGCGCGAGGACGGACGGGACCACGCGCACATTGCGCCCGCAGTCGCAGACGGCCTTGACGCGGACGCCTCCCCCGGAGGAGCCGTGGCGGGCGGCCGGGCCGCGGAACGAGCGGGCGGTGTCCGCGGCGGTGGCGGCCGAGTGGGCCTTCAGCGCGCGCTGGAGCCGCTCGATCGTCGGGCGGTAACGGCGCTTCGCCTCGGGGTTGAGCGTGACCAGCGAGAAGCCACTGCTGGGATGCGGCTCCTCGGGGTGGTCGAGGCCCATCTCCTCGGCGATGGCGAGGAATCTGCGGTTGTGATACCGGCCGGCGCGCGAGGTGTCGCGGACTCCGCGGGCGGCGGCGATGCCGTGGACTGCTTCGTGAAGCAGTCGTTCGAAGGAGAGCTCGTGTCCGCAGGCGGACGACGATTCTCCGATCAGGGACTCTGGCGCGGCAAGATCGGGCAACTCGGGGTGGTGCCGCTGAATGTCGGCCCACGCCCCTGCCAGCTCTGCGGCGAGAACAGGTGGTGTCGTGCTCACGTAATGACAACGAGCGGGGGTGCCCCTGTGTTCCGATTCCGGGGCATCCCAAATAATTTGCACGTACCCGTCAGTTGCCGCTGATGCGTCCTGACGAGGGCGGGTGCGCTGATCTGCGGAGAAGCGGCACAGCTCCTACCAAGGCGGTACGTAGGGACACGTACGCCCCGGCACGTAGACGGTATGCACGCGCCGGGGCACCTGTGGCCGGCAGACGCGCAAGAGGTGTTTCGGTCGCCCTCGGCGCCCGGTCAGTAGGCGCGGGCGACGACGGCGACGTTACCGGGTGCGTCGTCGGCATCGGGCACCGACCCGTCCTCGGCGACCAGACACCGTACGGTCACCGCGTGCTCGGCGAGCCTGACCTCGCCCTCTTCGCCGAGGTCGGCCCACGGAATGCGTGCCCAGCCGCCCGCGACGGCGGCCTCCACGGCCGCGTCGATCGTCGTCACGTCCGACGTGCGCGACTCGCGGCGCTCGCGCGACTGCCGCAGGAGCAGCGCCTGGTCCTCCTCCAGGATCGCGGGGAGCAGTCCCGCCAGCGCGTCGACGGCGACGGGCTCCTTGCCTCCGGGGATGCGGCGGACCAGCATCGCGGTGCCGTTCTCCAGGTCACGGGGGCCGACCTCGACGCGAACGGGGACGCCCTTGAGTTCCCAGTCGATGGCGCGGCGCCCGAAGGGGGTGTCCGTGCGGTCGTCGACCTGGACCCGTACACCCGCCGCCTTCAGCCGGTCGCCGATCTCGCGGACCTTGGCCAGAACCGATTCGTCCCCCTTGATCGCGAGGACGACAACCTGTACTGGGGCGAGACGGGGCGGCACCCGCAACCCACTGTCATCACCGTGCGACATGATCAGGCCACCCACCATGCGGGTCGAGGACCCCCAGGAGGTCTGCCAGACGAGCTCCTGCTTTCCGTCCTTGGACAGGTACCGGGTGTTGAACGCCTTCGCGAAGTTCTGCCCCAGCTCGTGGCTGGTGCCCATCTGGAGCGCCTTGCCGTCGCCCATCATCGCTTCGAGCGTGAGGGTGTTGATGGCGCCCGCGAACCGCTCGCTCGCCGTCTTCCGGCCAAGGACGACGTCGATGCCGAGGACGTCCGCCATGAAGTCGGCGTACACCTCCTTGTGGATGTGCGCGGCGTAGTCCCGGGCGTCCTCGTAGGTGGCGTGGGCGGTGTGGCCCTCCTGCCAGAGGAATTCAGTCGTTCGGAGGAACACCCGCGGACGCATTTCCCAACGGACCACGTTCGCCCACTGGTTGATCAGCAGCGGCAGGTCGCGGTAGCTCTGCACCCACTTGGAGAAGTACTCGTTGATGATCGTCTCGGAGGTGGGGCGGACGACGACCGGCTCCTCCAGCTCCTTGCCGCCGCCGTGCGTGACGACCGCGAGCTCGGGGGCGAAACCCTCGACGTGCTCCGCCTCCCGGGTCAGGTAGGACTGCGGGATGAACAGCGGGAAGTACGCGTTCTGGGCGCCGGCTTCCTTGATGCGGGCGTCCATCTCCTGCTGCATCCGCTCCCACAGCCCGTACCCGTACGGCCGGATGACCATGGTTCCGCGCACCGGGCCGTTGTCGGCCAGCTCGGCCTTGTTGATCAAGTCCTGGTACCAGCGCGGGAAATCGTCCGCTTGGGGCGTGAGAACGGGAGCCTTTGCCATGCGGCGATGGTACGGGCCCACGTTGCCGGTATGTGAATTCTCGCGCCCTTTGCGGCCCGCGCACAAACGGGGCCCCGCAACCCCTGGACGCCGCGTCGAGGGCGGAGTTACCTGACATACGGGGGGAGTGCGGGCCTCGTGCGCGGGGGCGAAGGTGAAGGCCCGGCAGCAACTCTCGGCGGATTGGGGCACTTTCGATGACACCTACGCTCGTGCGGCAGCACCTTCCTCATGCGGGCCCGTCGCCCCGCGCGGACCGGGGTGCACGCGCGCGTGACTGGGCCGAGATCCAGGAGCGGATGCTGGTGCCGCTCTACGAGGCCGTCTACGAGCGGCTCGACGTGGGCGGTGGGACACGGCTGCTGGGGCTCGGCTGCGGGTCGGGGCTCGCCCTGCTGATGGCGGCCTCCCGCGGCGCCGCGGTCACGGGTGTCGACTCCTCGTCACCCGAACGGCTGGCCCTCGCGCGGGAGCGTCTGCTGCCGGAGGGCTGGGGCACGCGCCCGCGCGGCGACACCCGGCTCGTGGCCGGCCCGCCCGGGGACGCGGCCGTCACGGGAGCGCCGGCGTACAACCTGGTGACCGCGTTCGAGCCGATCGGGTGCGTGTCCGGCGACTCCGAGGACCTCGGTTCGCTGCTCGCAAAGGCGGCACCGCTCACCGGCCGCGGAACGCCCGTGGTGCTGGTCGGATGGGGGCCGCCGGAGCGGTGCAGCACGTCGGCCGTGCTGCGGGTGGCCACCAAACTGGCCGATCCCCTGCGCGGCACGGCGCCCTTGCGCGCCGCCCGCCGGGACGACCTGGAGGAGGTCGCCCAGCGGGCCGGGCTGCGGCCGGACGGCTCGGGCCGGGTGGCCTGCCCGTTCGGGTACGCCGATGTGGACAGTGCCGTGCGGGGGCTGCTGTCCACGGGACTCTTCGACGCCGCGATCGACGCCACCGATCACGCCCAGGTCGACAAGGAGGTCGCCGAGGCGCTGCATCCGCATCTGCGGAGGGACGGGACGGTCTGGATGCCGAACGTGTTCCGGTATCTGATCGCCCGGACGGTCTGAGGCGTTCAGAGCTCCTTCACCGTCCGGGGCACCCCGGCGATCCGGTACGCCTCCACCTCCTCGAGCGTCTCGTTCGCGAGCAGCGCCTCCGCCAGGGCGTCCAGTTGTCCTCTGTGCTCGCGGAGTTTCTGGCAGGCCTCCTCGTAGCACTCGTCGACGATGCGGCGCATCTCGTGGTCGATGGAGTCGAGGGTGCCCGGGGCCGCCGCGAGGCCGTAGGCCTGCTGGGCGTCGTTGGGCAGCGCTGAGAGCCGGCCGACGCGTTCGCTCATGCCCCAGCGGGCGACCATGCCGCGGGCGATGTTCGTGACCTGTTCCAGGTCGTTCTCCGAGCCCGTGGTGACGACGTCGTAGACGACGTGTTCGGCGGCCATGCCGCCGAGGGCGCCGATGATGCGGCCGCGCAGGTACTCCTCGGTGTAGGCGTACCGGTCCGCGTCCGGCGTCGAGAGGGTGACGCCGAGGGCGCGTCCGCGCGGAACGATGGTGATCTTGCGGACCGGGTCGGCGCCGGGCCGCAGCATGCCGAGGAGGGCGTGGCCGCTCTCGTGGTACGCGGTGCGGCGGCGTTCCTCGTAGGGCATGACCAGGGAGCGTTCGGCGCCGAGCTGGATCTTCTCGAGCGCTTCGGAGAGGTCGCTCGGTGTCACCTCGTCCTGCTTGCGCTTGACGGCGAGGAGGGCGGCCTCGTTGGCGAGGTTGGCGAGGTCGGCACCGGTCATGCCCGGGGTGGTGCGGGCCACCTGGGTCAGGTCCACGTCGGGGGCGAGCGGGATCTCGCGGGTGTGGATCTCCAGGATGGCCTCGCGGCCGCCGCGGTCGGGGGGCGAGACGTTGACGACGCGGTCGAAGCGGCCGGGACGGGTGAGCGCCGGGTCCAGGATGTCCGCGCGGTTGGTGGCGGCGATGACGATGACACCCTCCGAGCCGGAGAAGCCGTCCATCTCGGTGAGGATCTGGTTCAGCGTCTGCTCACGCTCGTCGTGGCCGCCCATGCCCGAGCCGCCGGACCGCGCCCGTCCGATGGTGTCGATCTCGTCGATGAAGATGATGGACGGGGCCACCTTGCGGGCCTCGGCGAACAGCTCACGGACGCGCGAGGCGCCGACGCCGACGATCATCTCGATGAACTCGGAGGCGGAGGCCGAGAAGAACGGGACACCCGCCTCCCCCGCGACGGCCCGTGCGAGCAGGGTCTTTCCCGTACCGGGCGGGCCCGCCAGCAGCACACCGCGGGGCATCTTCGCGCCCATCCTGCGGTACGCGTCCGGGTTCTTGAGGAAGTCCACGACGTCGTTGAGCTCACCGGCGACCTCGTCGATGCCGGCCACGTCCGCGAACGTCGTGCGTTTGCCGCCGGGCACGAGTTCGACCGGCTTCGGGGGCGTCTTGCGGCCGAGCATGCCGCCGGCGCCGCCCATGCCGGAGCCCATCCGCCGGGCGATGAAGATCCACAGGACGACGAGCAGGAGCATCGGGGCGAGCGAGATCAGCAGATTGAAGAGGAAGCTGCGCTCCTGGACGACCGGCGAGGCGGTCACCGTCACGTCGTGCTTCTGCAGGTTCTCCCAGAGCTTGTCGTCCGCGAAGACCGGGCGCTGGGTCTTGAACTTGGTGTATTTCCCGTCGCCGTCGGGGTTCTCCTGGGAGTTCTTGAGCTGCCCCTGGATCGCGTCGCCCTTGGAGTAGATCTTGGAGACGTTGCCGTCGCTCACCTGCCTGCTGAACTCGGTGTACGAGATCGTCGGCTCGTTGCCCTGGTTGTAGAAGGACAGCACCAGGTTGGCGACCAGAAACACGATGAGCGCGGCCAGGGCCAGGCTCCACCAGCCGCCGGGCAGCTTCCGCCGGCCGCCCGACGGCGGTGTCGGCTCGGGCGGGGTGCCCTCGGTACGCCACGGTTGGTCGGGTGCCTTGCGCGGCGGCACGGCATTGCTCATAACTGGACGTTACGACAGATGGCGGACACCGGCACCCGCGGTCATGCCACTGGGGGCGCCCTCACGGTGAAGGGCGCCCCCAGCGGGCGTCAGAAATGCGCTCCCGTACGGAACGGGAGGTCAGCCCATGAACTTCTTGAACTCGTCCGGCAGCTCGAAGTTGTCCTGGGCGCTCTGCTGCGGAAGACCGAAGGCGTTGCCGTTCTGGGCGCCGGCCTCGCGGCGGGCCGCCTCCTCTTCCTCCTGCAGCTTGCGCTTCATCGGGTTGCCGGAGCGCTGCTTGCCCTTGGCCTGCTTCTGCTTCTTCTTGGCGCGGCCGGGGCCGCCGCCCATGCCCGGCATCCCGGGCATCCCCGGCATGCCGCCGCCCTGGGCCATGCGGGACATCATCTTGCGGGCCTCGAAGAAGCGCTCGACCAGGCCCTTGACCGCGCTGACCTCGACGCCGGAGCCCTTGGCGATACGGGCGCGGCGCGAGCCGTTGATGATCGTCGGCTCCTGGCGCTCGCCCGGCGTCATCGACTTGATGATGGCGGCCGTGCGGTCGACGTCGCGCTCGTCGAGGTTGTTGATCTGGTCCTTGATCTGGCCCATGCCCGGGAGCATGCCGAGCAGCTTGCTGATGCTGCCCATCTTCCGGACCTGCTCCATCTGGGACAGGAAGTCGTCCAGGGTGAAGTCCTGGCCCTTCTTGGACGCCAGCTTGGAGGCCATCTTCTCGGCCTCTTCTTGGCTGAACGTCTTCTCCGCCTGCTCGATCAGGGTGAGCAGGTCACCCATGTCGAGGATGCGGGAGGCCATCCGGTCCGGGTGGAACGCGTCGAAGTCGTCGAGCTTCTCGCCGTTCGACGCGAACATGATCGGCTTGCCGGTGACCGAGGCGATCGACAGGGCCGCACCACCACGGGCGTCACCGTCGAGCTTGGAGAGCACCACGCCGTCGAAGCCGACGCCGTCGCGGAAGGACTCGGCCGTGTTGACCGCGTCCTGGCCGATCATCGCGTCGACGACGAAGAGGATCTCGTCGGGGCTGACGGCGTCGCGGATGTCCGCGGCCTGCTGCATCAGCTCCTGGTCGATACCGAGGCGGCCGGCGGTGTCCACGATCACGATGTCGTGGACCTTGGTCTTCGCGAACTCCATGGAGTCCTTGGCGACCTTGACCGGGTCGCCGACGCCGTTGCCCGGCTCGGGGGCGTAGACGGCGACGCCCGCGCGCTCGGCGACGACGCTGAGCTGGTTCACCGCGTTCGGGCGCTGGAGGTCGGCGGCGACGAGGAGCGGGGAGTGGCCTTGGTCCTTGAGCCACTTGCCGAGCTTTCCGGCGAGCGTGGTCTTACCGGCACCCTGGAGACCCGCGAGCATGATCACGGTGGGCGGGTTCTTGGCGAACCGGAGTCGGCGGGTCTCGCCGCCGAGGATCGTGACGAGCTCGTCGTTCACGATCTTCAGGACCTGCTGGGCGGGGTTCAGCGCCTTGGAGACCTCGCTCCCGAGCGCCCTCTCCTTGACGTTCTTGATGAACGTCCGGACGACAGGAAGGGCAACGTCGGCTTCGAGAAGTGCGATGCGGATTTCGCGGGCCGTGGCGTCGATGTCCGCCTCGGAGAGCCGGCCCTTCCCGCGGAGGTTTTTGAAAGTCGCGCTCAGGCGGTCTGAGAGGGTATCGAACACGGTGGCGTCGGTCCTCGGAGTCGGGGGCAGTTTGGGTCGCTCTCCAGGGTATCCGCCCCCGCAAGACAATCGTCCCCGCCGGTCGATTCGGCGGGTGGGGACGAGGACCCCGCAGTGGCGGGGACAACGCGTCGAACACCGTCGCGCGCCGGGCGCACGGTCCGGCCGACCCCCGCGGCGGCGGGCCGCATATCCGGTCTGTGTCCGACCGTACGACTGTACGGCCTGACCGCAGGGTCACTCGCGCAGTGTGTCCTCCAGAGCACGCGCCAGCGAGGCGGCCTCCGCCCCCGGCAGGGGCGCCCCCTTCGTGCCTGTCACGTAGAAGGCGTCCACGGCGTTCGCGCCGAGCGTGGAGACGTGCATGCTCCGCACCCGGACGTGCGCCTTCTCCAGGGCCCGCCCGATGCGGTGCAGCAGGCCCGGGGCGTCGTGGGCGCGGACCTCTATGACCGTGGCGTGCCGCGAGGCGGCCGGGGCGACGGTCACACGGGGTGGCGGCGCGATCGTTCCGCGGCGGCGCGGGTAGGCGGCGTCGCGTTCGGCGAGGCGCGCCGCGATGTCGAGGGAACCGTCGAGGGCGCGTACGAGGTCGGCGCGCAGGCGGGCGGCCTGCGGCAGGGAGCCGTACTCGGCGGCGACCCGCCAGTTGAGCAGCAGGACCGAGCCTTCCACACCGTCGGGCAGGTCCAGGGCGCGCAGCTCGGCGGTGCGGACGGTCAGCCGGTGCATGGCGAGGACGCCGGCCACCGCGGGGAGCACGCCGGGCTGGTCCGGTACGGCGATGAGAAGTTCCACACCGAGCGGCTCCGGGTCCTCCGGGACAGTGCCGGCCTCGGCTTCGACCGGCTCGGTCTGCGCGCGCAGGGCCAGGACTGGCCCGCCCGTGCGGCACGCCTCGATCGCGAGCCGTTCCTGCTCGGCGGTCGGCGCGGCGTCCTCGGGCTCCTCGGGGGCGTCCCCGGCTAGGACGGCCGCGACCCGCTTGACCAGGTCGGCGACGAGGGAACCGCGCCAGGAGGACCAGGCGGCGGGCCCGGTGGCCAGCGCGTCCGCCTCGGTGAGCGCGTGCAGCAGTTCCAGGGTGCCCGGCGATCCGACGGCCTCGGCGACCGAGCGGACGGTGGCCGGGTCCTCCAGGTCGCGCCGGGTCGCGGTGTCGATGAGCAGCAGATGGTGGCGTACGAGGGTCGCGAGCACCGCCACGTCCGCGCGGTCGAAGCCGATGCGGGCGGCCACGTCGCGGGCGATGATCTCGCCCGCCACCGAGTGGTCGCCGGGCCAGCCCTTGCCGATGTCGTGCAGCAGGGAGGCGACGAGGAGGAGGTCGGGGCGGCCGACGCGGCGGGTGAGTTCGGAGGCGCGGACGGCCGTCTCGATGAGGTGACGGTCGACGGTCCAGATGTGGACGGCGTTGCGCTGCGGCCGGCAGCGCACCCGCTCCCAGTCGGGCAGCAGCCGGGTGATCAGTCCTTCCGCCTCCAGCGCCTCCCAGACCTCGATGGTCGGGCGGCCCGAGCCGAGGAGCGTCACGAGCTGCTGGCGTGCCTCGGCGGGCCACGGCGTGGGGAGGGGACGCGCGACGGCGGCCATGCGGCGGACGGCGTGCAGGGACAGGGGGAGGTCCGCCTGCGCGGCCGCGGCCGCGGCGCGCAGCGGGAGCACGGGGTCGCGCTCGGGACGTGCGGCGCGGGCGAGCACCACCTCGCCGTCCTGCTCGACCACGCCCTCGGCGAGGGGGGACCGCTCGCCGACCGGCTTGCCGCCGCCCAGCATGGCGCGCAGCCGCGGACGCACAGCGCGCGACCGCAGCACGCGGTTCACTTCGCGCCAGGTGACGTCACTGGCGTAAGACACGACGCGCGCGGCCTCGTAGACCTGGCGCAGCAGCGTGTCGGCGTCCAGCAGACCGAGCTCGGCGGCGACCTGGTCCTGTTCCTGGAGCGCGAGGCGGTCGGTGGCGCGCCCGGTGGTGAGGTGCAGGGCGTCGCGGACGTCCAGGAGCCTGCGGCGTGCGTCGGAGAGGCCTTCGCGGGGCGCGTCCGCGAGCCAGGAGGCGGCGACGGCGCGCAGTGCGGTGGCGTCGCGCAGTCCGCCGCGCGCTTCCTTCAGGTCCGGTTCGAGGAGGTACTGGAGTTCGCCCTGGCGTTCGGCGCGCTCCGCGCACAGTTCCTGCAGTTCGGGCAGGCGTTTGGGCGCCTGGTTGCGCCAGTCGGCGAGGACGGCCGTACGCAGTCCGGCGGTGAGGCCGAGATCGCCCGCGAGGTGGCGGGCGTCGAGGAGGCCGAGCTGGACCTTGAGGTCGTCGGAGGCGGTCTTGCGGGCCTCGGCCGGGGTACGGACCGAGTGGTCGAGGGCGAGGCCCAGATCCCAGACGGGGTACCAGATGCGGTCGGCGAGGGAGGCGACGGCGCCGGAGTCGCCGCCGTCGTGCAGGAGGAGCAGGTCGAGGTCGCTGCGGGGGGAGAGCTCACCGCGGCCGTAGCCGCCGACGGCGATGAGGGAGACCCCGCGCAGGCCTTCGGATCCGGCGGTGAACAGGCCGGTCAGCCAGTCGTCCGTCAGTTCGGCGAGGGCGGCACGGCGCGGCGGCCCGGACCGCGCCCCCTCCTGGAGGAGGCGCAGCCGGGCCGCCGCGTAGCCACTGGGTCCCGAGTCCTCTGCTTCCACTCGCGCGTCCGTACTCGTCACCCAGCGACTCCTGTCTTTCTTCTTCGTGCGGGCCGGTCCGGTCAGAGTGCGTCCGGGCCACGCTCGCCGGTCCGGACCCGGACGGCCGTATCGACCGGGATGGACCACACCTTGCCGTCACCGATCTTGCCGGTACGGGCCGCCTTCACGACGACGTCGATGAGCTGTTCGGCGTCGTCGTCCTCGACCAGCACCTCGATGCGGATCTTGGGGACGAGGTCGACCGTGTACTCGGCGCCGCGGTAGACCTCGGTGTGTCCCCGCTGCCGACCGTAGCCGCTGGCTTCGGTGACCGTCAGTCCGTGCACGCCGAAGGCCTGCAGGGCCTCCTTGATCTCGTCGAGCCGGTGCGGCTTCACGACGGCGGTGATGAGCTTCATGCGTCCACCTTCTTGGCGTCCGTGTCGGCCGAGGCGGGCACGGCGGTCCGGGCGGAGCCGCCGCCGGCACCGCTGAAGTCGTATGCGGTCTCGGCGTGCTCGGCCTGGTCGATGCCGGCGATCTCCTCGTCCTCGCTGACCCGCATACCCATGGTCTTGTCGATGAGGAAGGCGAGGATGGCGGAGACGACGAGGGAGTAGCCGAGGACGGCGAAGACGCCGGCGCACTGCTTCCAGAACTGGGTCAGGCCGCCGCCGTAGAAGAGGCCCTCGACCGTGGACTGGCCCTTGCCGCTGGCGAAGAAGCCGATCAGCAGGGAGCCGATGACACCGCCGACCAGGTGGACACCGACGACGTCCAGGGAGTCGTCGTAGCCGAACCTGTACTTCAGGCCCACGGCCATGGCGCACAGGACACCGGCGATGGCACCGACCGCGATCGCGCCGAGCGGGGAGACCGCGCCGCCGGACGGGGTGATGGCGACCAGACCGGCGACCGCGCCGGAGGCGGCGCCGAGCGTGGTGAACGCGCCGTGCCGGATCTTCTCGTAGGCGAGCCAGGCCAGCATGGCGGCCGCGGTGGCGATCTGCGTGTTGACGAACATCAGCGCGCCGACGCCGTCGTCGTTGCCGAGCCACGAGCCGGCGTTGAATCCGAACCAGCCGAACCAGAGCAGACCGGAGCCGAGCATCACCAGCGGGAGGCTGTGCGGGCGCATCGGGTCCTTCTTGAAGCCGACGCGCTTGCCGATGACCAGGATCACGCCGAGCGCCGCGGCGCCCGCGTTGATGTGGACCGCCGTACCACCGGCGAAGTCGATCACACCGAGCTCGAAGGCCCAGCCGCCCGCGCCCCAGACCCAGTGGGCGACCGGGAAGTAGACGACCGTGGCCCACAGCGCGATGAAGAGCGACCACGCCGTGAACTTGACTCGATCCGCGAGAGCGCCGCTTATCAGGGCGGGCGTGATGATCGCGAACATCAACTGGAAGATCATGAAGACGAAGACCGGGATGGTGTACCCGTCCCACAGCTCCGTCAGGCCGATGTTGCTGAGGCCGACCCAGTCAGAGGTCCAGCCGATGAACGATCCCTTGTCCGTGCCGAAGGCGAGGGAGAAGCCGTACAGCACCCACAGGATGGTGATGATCCCCATGCTGATGAAACTCATCATCAGCATGTTGAGGGTGCTCTTGACGCGGACCATGCCTCCGTAGAAGAAGGCGAGGCCGGGCGTCATGATGAGCACCAGGGCGGAACAGATGAGCATGAACCCTGTGTTGGCGGCAGACAGCTTGGGTGCCTCTGCGGCAAGGGTGATGGCTGGTGCCATCGGCGTCTCCTCGTCGTTGGTACGGCCCCGTGCGGGCGAAGCCTGAGTGGGTCGTGAGGGGTGGGCCGGTTATGCGCCATGAGATTGGCGCAGCGCGGTTTCCGTGGAAGCCCCTCGATGTTTCGCACTAGTGACGAAGGCGCCCTGCGTGTTACGCATTCATGAACTGCCGGATTGTGGCCGAACCGATCGTTATCGTGACGCAATCTCCGGCAAGGGACGTCGCGGCCTTCGGGCGGGGACGACCGCGACCAGGATGTGCGGCATCCCCCCGGTGACCAGCCACGTTCGTGAGAGCGGCCCCGGTCGGGGCCACAGACGGAACCGGCCACGGCTGGTCGTCCGATGACCTGGCATGGGGGAGCCGAGTCGGGCAGTTCGGGACGACCGGCCGCGGCCGGGGTACTGGGCGGGGCCGCCTTCGCGGCCGGGAGTCAGACCGCCTCTGCGGTCTCGGGCAGGTCGACGGCCAGCTGGTCGGTGAGGTCGATGACCTCGGCGAGGTCACCGAAATCGCGGACCGCGGCGTCGACCGTCTTTCGGATACGAGTGTTGACGCGCTCGGAGCGCACTTTCTTCCCGATCCTCAGGGCGTCCTTGGCCAGGTCCGCACTCCGCTCGGGCTCACGCTGCAGAAGGTGCACGGTGGCCATGCCGATGAGGTTGAGTGCGTACGAACGCTGGTGCTCGGAGTCCTTGCCGAAGCGGTCGACCGCCTCCTGCATCAGGGGCTCGGCCATGGAGGCGTACGTGGGGCTGCGCCCGGCAACATAGGCGAGGTCTCGGTAGGAGTGCGAGTTCTCGCCGTACAGCTCGGCCTTGGAGAAGAAGCGGATCCAGTCGGGATCCGGGTCGTCCCACTCGTGCACATCGGCGAAGGTGTCCTCGGCCATCCGGACGGCCCGCTTGCACTTTCCGGGCTGGCCCATGTTGGCGTAGGCGCGGGCCTCCATCGCATACAGCATCGACTGGGTGCGCGGGCTCGCGCAGTCGCGGCTGCCGTACTGCGCGAGATGGATCAGTTCCAACGCGTCGTCGGGCCGCCCGAGATGAATCATCTGACGGCTCATGCTGGACAGGACGTACGAGCCGAGCGGCTTGTCGCCCGCTTCCTTCGAGGCGTGCAGGGCGAGCACGAAGTACTTCTGCGCGGTGGGCTGGAGGCCCACGTCGTAGCTCATCCAGCCTGCCAGCTCGGCCAGTTCGGCGGCGACCTTGAACAGGCGCTTGCTGGTGGCAGCGGGCTGGGGCTCCTGGAGCAGGTCCGTCACCTCGTGCAACTGGCCGACGACCGCCTTGCGGCGCAGTCCGCCGCCGCACTGGGCGTCCCACTGACGGAACATCACGGTGGTGGACTCCAGGAGGTCCAGCTCCGGCTTGGAGAGCCGGCCGCCGCGGCGGGTCGTGGCCGGGGGTTCGGGCTCCTCCTGCGGCGCCGTGGGCGCGGGGACGAGCCAGCGCTGCATGGGCTCGATAAGGGCAGGACCCGCGGCGAGCGCCAGCGAGCTGCCGAGGAAGCCGCGCCGCGCCAACATCAGGTCGCTGCGCGAGTATTCGCTGATCAGGGCGACGGTCTGGGGGCCCGTCCACGGGAGGTCGATGCCCGACACGGAGGGTGCCTGGTGGGCGGTGCGCAGACCGAGGTCCTCCACCGCGACGACACAGCCGAACCGCTCGGAGAACAGCTCGGACAGGATCCTCGGGATCGGCTCGCGCGGGTTCTCCCCGTCCAGCCAGCGGCGCACCCGCGAGGTGTCCGTGGAGATGTGATTGGCACCCAACTGGCGGGCCCTGCGGTTCACCTGACGTGCGAGCTCGCCCTTCGACCAGCCACTGCGCACGAACCACGAGCCGAGCAGCTCGTTGGGGCGCCTGTCAGCGTTCGTCCCGCCTCCACCGTTGCCGCCCACTGGAACGCCCCCACTCCCCGAGACCACTTGTCGCCGCTCTGCGCCAAGCCCTATCAGAATGCCGGTAAATACGGCCGCGCGTCCGGCAGTTCTCACCCTTCGAACGGTAAGCCGACTTGCCCTTGGCATACCCACGAGTGCATACGTCCCCAGGACTCGTGCACTCAAAGTAATCCTACGATCACGCGTCCAGCCATGGCGATCCGTGAAACGCCACCATTCGCCACCCCTTCGAATGAACTCCGGGCGCCCTGCTCGCGATTGACTTGACACTAGAAGGCCGGGGGTGGGCGGAGCGGTGTACGCCGGGGCGCACGGAGCCGAGCGCACCACCTGGTGCACCACAAGGCGCTGCCTGAACGGCGCGATACGGGGCAGCCAGGAACAGAGGGTGACAATCCGGTTCCATCACGTAACCACCGGCGCATCGGACCCGTTGGAGGGGGCATGGGCTTCACGATCGGCAGCAGTCGGGCGATGCGCGACATCCGGACCGGCACTCGTCGCCGCGGCCGCTCGTCGGAGAGCACCGCCGTCGCGGAATTCACCGGACTCTGGGGGTGGGACGTGGTCCCGGGCGCCCGGGCCGCCGCAGGGGTGTGTTCGTGCGGCAGGGCCGACTGTGCGGCGCCGGGTGCGCACCCCCTGAGCTTCGCCCCGACCATCCCGGCCGGCGCGACACTGAACGAGGCGACCGGTACCTGGGCCGAGTTCCCGGGTGCCGCGGTGATGCTGCCGGTCGGCGGGGCGTTCGACGTCATCGAGGTGGCCGAGCCGGCGGGGCGCCGCGCGCTCGCCCGCCTGGAGCGCATGGGTCTCCCCCTCGGTCCGGTCACAGCCGGCGCGGACGGCCGCGCCCACTTCTTCGTCTCCCCCGGCTCCGCCGCCGAGCTTCCCGAGCTTCTCTACCGGATGGGCTGGGACGACGCCTCCCTCGACCTGCACGGCCTGGGGCCCGGTTCGTTCATCACGGCCCCGCCCTCCGACCGCGCGGGACTCGGCCCGGTCCGCTGGCTGCGCTCCCCCGCACTCGACTCCGCCACGAAGCCGCCTCCGGCCCGGCTGCTGCTGGGCACCCTCGCCTACGTGGCACACCGCTCACGGGCCTGAGCGTGCCCGCACCGGCCCGGCCGTCGCCTCAGATCGATGGCGCCGGCGCCTTCGACGGGCCCGGTCCCGGAACGACGAAGCGCCCGTCCCCCGACAGTGTCGTGGGGGCGGGCGCTTCTTCGGGCACCTACGCGTTCACGCGGGTGCTCACTCTCCGATAAGGGCGTCAACGAACGCCTCCGGCTCGAAGGGCGCCAGGTCGTCCGCGCCCTCCCCGAGCCCGACCAGCTTGACGGGGACACCCAGCTCGCGCTGCACGGCGATGACGATGCCGCCCTTCGCCGTGCCGTCGAGCTTGGTCAGCACGATGCCGGTGATCTCCACGACCTCGGCGAACACACGCGCCTGGACCAGACCGTTCTGGCCGGTGGTCGCGTCGAGGACGAGCAGCACCTCGTCAAGCGGCGCGTGCTTCTCGACGACGCGCTTGACCTTGCCGAGCTCGTCCATGAGGCCGGTCTTGGTGTGCAGCCGGCCCGCGGTGTCGATGAGGACGACGTCCGCCCCCTCCTCGATGCCCTCCTTGACCGCGTCGAAGGCGATCGAGGCGGGGTCGCCGCCCTCGGGACCGCGGACGGTGCGGGCGCCCACGCGCTCGCCCCAGGTCTGCAGCTGGTCGGCGGCGGCGGCTCGGAAGGTGTCGGCGGCGCCGAGCACGACGTTCTTCCCGTCGGCGACGAGCACACGCGCGAGCTTGCCGGTGGTGGTGGTCTTGCCGGTGCCGTTGACGCCGACGACCATCACGATGCCCGGGGTGTCGAGGTTCGAGTCGGTCTTGACCTCGCGGTCGAACTCCGGGACGAGCAGCAGGAGCAGCTCCTCGCGCAGCAGGCCGCGCAGCTCGTCCGGCGTCCGGGTGCCGAGCACCTTCACGCGCTCGCGCAGCCGCTCGACCAGTTCCTGGGTGGGCTGCACACCGACGTCGGCGACGAGCAGCGTGTCCTCGATCTCCTCCCAGGTGTCCTCGTCGAGGTGCTCGCGCGAGAGCAGCGTGAGCAGCCCCTTGCCGAGCGCGTTCTGCGAGCGGGAGAGCCGGGTGCGCAGGCGCACCAGGCGGCCCGCGGTCGGTTCCGGGATCTCGATCGCGGGGACGGCCGGAGGTTCCTCGACGACGACCGACGTGGCGGCCGAGCCGTCGGGGAGATCCACCTCCTCCAGGGTGCGGCGCGGTTCTTCGCGCGGCTCCTCGGCCTCGTCGCCGACATGCGGTTCGGCCGGAGGGGCGGTGATGTCGGGGGCGGCGGGGGGCGGCGGGGGCAGCTGCTTCCGCTTGCGACTGCCGACGACGAGCCCACCGAGCGCGCCGATCACCACCACGGCGATGACTACAGCAAGGATGATGGTTTCCATAACGCGTCCAGTATGCGTGACCCCGCGTCCGGCCAGCCGTTGGCCGTGCGGGGGCCGCGTGCCCCGCGGGCCGGGCCGGTCCGGTCCGCCGGTCGGCCGCGCGTCGGCGGGAAACCTCGACGGCGGAGTCACCACGCTTCCCGGTGTCACTCAAGGGGTGCGCGGGTGTGCGCGCAGCGTACCCAGGGTGCGGCACGGCTCCTACCGTGGACCGTGCCGCGCCCTCGCCGCCCTGTGGTGCCCCCCGGGCCCGCGGTGGCGCCCCTGGCACGGCCCGCGAAAGGTTCCGCGACTATGGATGTCTGACGCACCGTCAGCTACCGTCCCCCTCCACACACGAAGGGGGGGCTCCCCATGCCCGTAACGGTCGTGCGCTTCAACCTCGTCGAACCCGACGCCACCCCCGCCTCGCTGAGTGCCCGCTACCAGGCGGCCGTCGAGATGGCCACGTACGCCGACGACCGCGGGATCACCACCGTGCAGACCGAGGAACACCACGGCGTCGCCAACAACTGGCTGCCCTCGCCGTTCGCGTTCGCGGGCGCGGTCTTCGGGGCGACCCGGCATCTCGCGGTCACCGTCTCGGCCGTCATCGGCCCGCTGCACGACCCGCTGCGCCTCGCCGAGGACATCGCCGTACTCGACCTGCTGAGCGGCGGGCGGCTGGTGACCGTGGCCGGCATCGGCTACCGGCCCGAGGAGTACGCGCTGTTCGACGTCGACTGGAAGCGGCGCGGCAAGCTCCAGGACGAGCTGCTGGAGACGGTGCTGAAGGCGTGGACCGGCGAGGAGTTCACCTACCGGGGCCGCACGGTACGGGTCACCCCGCGTCCGTTCTCGGATCCGCACCCCCTGCTGCTGGTGGGCGGTTCCTCCAGGGCGGCGGCCCGGCGCGCCGCCCGGCTCGGGCTGCCGTTCTTCCCGAGCGCGCACCTGCCCGAGCTGGAGGCCTACTACAAGGAGCGGCTCATCGAGTACGGCACCGAGGGCTGGACCATGATGCCCGGCGCCGAGACGCCGCTGCTGCACATCGCCGAGGACCCGGACCGGGCCTGGGCCGAGTACGGCTCCCACTTCCTGCACGAGGCGCGGACGTACGCCTCCTGGCAGTCCGGCGAGATCCGCTCGGCGGTGAAATCGGCGGCCACCACGGTCGAGGAGCTGCGTGCCGAGGGCGTCTACCGCATCCTCACGCCGGACCAGTGCGTGGCGCAGGGCCTCGAGAACCTCGTCCTGCATCCGTTGTCCGGCGGGATGCCCGTCGACGAGGGCTGGCGCAGCCTGCAGCTGTTCTGCGAAAGCGTGCTGCCCCGGCTCGAATGACCTCACGGTCCGAGCCGGGGCAGCACGCCCTCTTGACGAGTACGGGGAGAGGGGCAGCGGGGACTTGGCCCTTCTCCCCGAGTTCCGGGGAGCCACCGGGGCCCGCGAGGAGCCACCGGTGACGCGGAGGGCTAGCCCATCTCCTCCAGGGTCTTGCCCTTCGTCTCCTTGACGAACTTGAGCACGAACGGGATGGAGAGCACCGCGAAGCACGTGTAGATCACGTAGGTGGCGGAGAGGTTCCAGTCGGCCAGGGACGGGAAGCTCGCGGTGATGGCCCAGTTGGCCATCCACTGCGCGGAGGCGGCGACACCGAGTGCGGCGGCGCGGATCCGGTTCGGGAACATCTCGCCGAGGAAGACCCAGACCACGACACCCCAGGAGAGGGCGAAGAAGAGGACGAAGACGTGGGCGGCGATCAGGGCGACCCAGCCCTGAGTGGCCGGCAGCTTGCCGTCGACCAGGTCGAAGGAGAAGGCCCAGGCCTCCAGACCGAGACCGATGGCCATACCCACCGAGCCGATGAGGGCGAGCGGCTTACGGCCGATCCGGTCCACGAAGATCATGGCGATCACGGTGCCGATGATGTTGATGATCGACGTCGTGAACGAGTAGAAGAACGAGTCCGCCGGGTCGACGCCGACCGACTGCCACAGCGTCGAGGAGTAGTAGAACGCAACGTTGATGCCGACGAACTGCTGGAAGACCGAGAGGCCGATACCGATCCAGACGATCGGCTTGAAGAAGACGGTGCCGCCGAGCAGGTCCTTGAAGGTCGACTTGTGCTCACGCTTCATGGCGTGCTCGATCTCGGCGACGCGGGCGTCCAGGTCGATCTTGTCGCCCTCGACCTCCTTGAGCACCTCGCGGGCGCGCTCCCTGCGGCCGACCTCGAGGAGGAAGCGCGGCGACTCGGGGATGGCGAAGGAGAGCAGACCGTAGAGAACGGCCGGGATGACCATGACGCCGAGCATGACCTGCCAGGCTTCCAGGCCCATCAGCTCGCCGCGCTGGTCGCCGTCGGCGGCGTTCAGGATGCCCCAGTTGACGAGCTGCGAGATGGCGATGCCGACGACGATCGCGGCCTGCTGGAAGGAGCCGAGCCGTCCGCGGTACGCGGCCGGGGAGACCTCGGCGATGTAGGCGGGGCCGATGACGGAGGCCATGCCGATGGCGAATCCGCCGATGATGCGCCAGAAGGCGAGGTCCCACAGCGCGAAGGGCAGCGCCGAGCCGACGGCGCTGATGGTGAAGAGGACCGCGGAGATCTGCATGCAGCGGATGCGTCCGATGCGGTCGGCCATGCGACCGGCGACCGCGGCACCGACCGCACAGCCGATCAGCGCGATGGCGATGACCTGGGCCAGGGCCGCGGAGCCGATGTCGTAGCGGCTTCGGATCGCCTCGACAGCGCCGTTGATCACGGCACTGTCGTAGCCGAACAGGAAACCGCCCATGGCGGCCGCCGCCGCGATGAAGATGACGTGCCCGAGATGTTCGGGGTGAGCCGACCTGGCTTCTGACTTAGGTGCCTGCGCTGCGCTGGTCACGTAAAACTCCTCGGGCCACCGGCCTCGCTGCCGGAGGTGGGGGGGGCGAAACCCTTCGCTGGTGCTATCAGTGGCGCATACGTCCGCGCCGCCCACCACCTGAAGGTAAAAGCAACGTCGCAGAGACTATGCCTTCAACTTTCGAAGTCAAACTTCGATTGTTATGGGGTTCTGCGCCTGATGTGGCGAGCTTGTGTTCAAAGCTTGAACATCCTATGCCCGGATGGCCCACCAAAAGCCACGGTGGGCCCGGGTCCCGTCGTCGCTCCGCCGCGTCGACACAGCGGAATCCGCAGCGTGTTGACGTGCTCGTGGCCGACCGCGCGGTCGATCGAGCCCGTCGGGAGGCCCGGCGCGGGCGGCAGCCGCGAGGGCTGTTCCGGCGCGCGGCTCCTGGGCGAAGGGGGCGGGTGTGACAGGCGGAACACGACGGACGGCCCGCAGGGGCGCGCTGCCGCCGCGTTCGCGTTGCCGGGAGGGGCGCGAGGGGCGAGGATCCGACCATGCCGCCCACGACGGTCGTCAATCTCAAGGGTCATCGCGACGATCCCGCGTATGCCGATGTGGTGTACGTCGGCCGCGCCATGCACCGGGGCGGCTGGCGGCTGGCCGGCTCCCCGCTGGCGAGCCCCTTCCGCCCGGGCCACGACGGCACCCGGGAGGAGGTCGTCGAGATGTACCGCGCGTACCTGCTGGCGCGTCCCGAGCTGCTGGCCGAGCTCCCCGCGCTGCGCGGCCACCGGCTCGGCTGCTGGTGCGTCCCCGAGCGCTGCCACGCGGAGGTGATCGCCGAACTCGCCGACGAGGGCGTGGGCGAGGACCTCACGGAGCCGGACGGGCCGTAGGGATCACCGCAGGCGCTGGCTGATGACCTTCGAGACGCCGTCGCCCTGCATGGAGACGCCGTACAGCGCGTCGGCGACCTCCATCGTGCGCTTCTGGTGCGTGATCACGATCAGCTGGGAGGCCTCCTGCAGCTCCTGCATGATCCTGATCAGCCGCTGGAGGTTGGTGTCGTCGAGCGCCGCCTCGACCTCGTCCATCACGTAGAACGGGCTGGGGCGCGCCTTGAAGATCGACACGAGCAGCGCGACGGCCGTCAGCGACCGCTCGCCGCCGGAGAGCAGGCTGAGCCGCTTGACCTTCTTGCCCGGCGGCCTGGCCTCCACGTCGACACCCGTGGTGAGCATGTTGTCGGGATCGGTCAGGATGAGCCGCCCGTCCCCGCCCGGGAACAGCCGGCTGAAGACGCCTTCGAACTCGCGGGCCGTGTCCCGGTACGCCTCGGTGAAGACCTGCTCGACGCGCTCGTCGACCTCTTTGATCACCTGGAGGAGGTCGGTGCGCGTCTTCTTGAGGTCCTCCAGCTGCTCGCTGAGGAACTTGTGGCGCTCCTCCAGCGCGGCGAACTCCTCCAGGGCGAGCGGATTGACCTTGCCGAGCTGCTGGTACGCCCGCTCGGCCGACTTGAGCCGCTTCTCCTGCTCGGCGCGGTGGAACCGCCGGGGCTGGTTGCGCGGATGCTCCGGGTCCTCGGGCAGTTCCTCGCCCTCGGCGGGCAGCGACGGCGGTACGAGCTGATCGGGGCCGTAGTCCGCGACGAGTCCCGCCGGTTCGACGCCGAGTTCGTCCAGCGCCTTCGCCTCCAGCTGCTCTATGCGCATCCTCTTCTCCGCGCCGAGCACCTCGCCCCGGTGCACCGAGTCCGTGAGTTTGTCGAGCTCCGCCTTGAGGTCGCGGCCCTGGCTCCGCGCGGCGACGAGTTCCTGCTCACGGCGGGCCTTGGCGCTGTCGGCGGCGGTGCGCTCCTCCTCGGCACGGGCGAGCGAGACCTCGACGTGCGCGAGGAGCTGCCGCGCGCCGGAGGCGACGGCCTCGGCGACGGCCGCCTCGTGGCGCAGCCGGGCCCGGCGCTGTTCGGCACGCGCGCGTGCCTCGCGTTCGGCGCGGGCGGCCCGGTCGAGCGAGTCGGCCCGTCCGGCGAGTCCCTTGACCCGCTCCTCGTGCGTACGCACCTGGAGCCGGGCCTCCATCTCCGTCTGGCGCGCGTTGGCTCCGTCGGCGGCGAGCCGGTCCCGTACCGAGGTGTCGGGTTCCTCCTCGACGGGCATCTCCTCGGCCACGGCGAGCCGTTCGGCCAGTTCCTCGGCCTCGTCCACGGCCCGGTCGAGCGCGTCCTGGGCGCGGGCGGCGGCCGCGGTGCTCCGCTCCGCCTCGCCCGCGGCGCCGCGCGCCTGCCCGGCCAGCCGTCCGAGCTGCTGCGCGACCGACGACTTCTCCCGCTCGGCGGCCCGCCGTCGCTCCCCCAGTTCCTCGACGAACGCGGCCCGCTCCTTGCGCAGCTCGGTCGCCAGCCGCTGCGCCTCGGTCAACTCGTCGCAGCGTACGGCGAGTTCCTCGAGCTCGGCTGCCGCTTCGTCCACGGAGGCCTGTACTTCGAGCAGACTGGGCGCCCCGGCGGACCCGCCGTGCGCGAAGTGCGCCCCGAGCAGGTCGCCCTCGGCGGTCACCGCGGTGAGTCCGGGCCGCGCGTAGACGAGATCCTCGGCGTCCTCAAGGGTCCCGACGACGACGATCCCGCGCAGCAGCCGCCGTACGGCGGGCATCAGCTCGGCGGGACCCCGGACGAGATCGGCGGCGTACGGCGTCCCGTCACTCCGCCCCTCGTCCAGGTCCCGGTCACGGTCAATGTCCCGATCACTGTTCCGGTCCCGATCATTGTCCCGGTCCCGGTCCCGGTCATGAAGGGGTACGTCGCTGGGGGCGTCGCCCGCCTGGCCCGCACCGGCGCGGGGCTCCTCGGGCGCTCCGGCGAGCAGCAGGGCCGCCCGGCCCGCGTCCTGCTTGCGCAGCAGGCGGATGGCCTCGGCCGCCGAGGCGGGCGTGGTGACCGCGATGGCGTCCGCGGCCGCGCCGAACGCGGCGGCGAGCGCGACCTCGAAGCCGGGGGTGACCGACAGCAGTCCGGCGGCGGGACCGAGCACTCCGGTGAGCCGGTCCTGGGCGCCGAGCAGGGCGCCCGTGCCGTCCTTGCGCCGCAGGCCGAGCGCCAGGGCCTCGTGGCGGGCCTGGGTCGCTGCCCGCCTGCGTTCGGCCGAGGTGGCCGCCTCGCGGGCCGCGGTCAGCGCGGCCTCGGCGTCGGACAGGGCCCGCTTGGCCGCCTCGTGCTGTTCGGCGAGGTCGGCGTCGCCCGCGTCGAGGCCGTCGACCTCGGCCTTCAGCTGCTCGTACTCCTCCTGGGCCGTGACCGCGCGTTCCTGGGCCTCGTCGCGGGAGGCGGCGAGCCGGTCGATCTCGGCCTGGGCGGAGGCGGCGCGCGAACGGGCGGCGTTGACCTGGCCGTTGAGGCGGGCGAGTCCCTCGCGGCGGTCGGCGATGGCGCGGGCCACGTCCTTGAGGCGGCGCTCCTCGACGGTGAGCTCGCGCTCCAGCTCGGCGCGGTGCGCGACGGTGTCCTCCAGGGCCCGCTCGGCCGCCTCCAGGGCCGCTTCGAGTTCGGCCTCCTGCTCACGGATCCGGGCGGCCTCGCGCTCCATGTCCTCGGGGTCGCGTCCGCGCCGTTCCTCGGCGGGCAGTGAGGTGGCGCTCTTCACCCGCGCGTCGGCCAGCGAGATCGTGCCGCGCACCCGTTCGGCGAGCTGGGAGAGTTCGTACCAGGTCTGCTGTGCGCGCTGCAGGCGCGGAGCCAGCTGCCGTACCTCGTCCTCAAGCAGTGCCTCCCGCTGGAGCGCCTTCTTGAGTTCGGACTCGGCGGATTCCTTGCGCTCCTTGAGCGCGGCCTCGTCGGCGATCTCGGACTGGAGTGCCCCTCGCAGTCGTACGAGGTCGTCGGCGAGCAGGCGCAGCCGGGCGTCGCGCAGGTCGGCCTGGATGACGGCGGCGCGGCGTGCAACGGCGGCCTGCCGGCCGAGCGGCTTCAGCTGGCGCCGCAGTTCGTCGGTGAGGTCCTGGACGCGGGCGAGGTTCGCCTTCATCGCGTCGAGCTTCCGCAGCGCCTTCTCCTTGCGCTTGCGGTGTTTGAGGACGCCGGCCGCCTCCTCGATGAAGGCGCGGCGGCCCATCGGGTCGGCGTGCAGGACGGAGTCGAGCTGGCCCTGTCCGACGATGACGTGCATCTCGCGGCCGATGCCGGAGTCGGACAACAGTTCCTGGATGTCCAGCAGTCGGCAGGTGTCGCCGTTGATCTGGTACTCGCTGCCGCCGTTGCGGAACATGATCCGCGTGATGGTGACCTCGGCGTACTCGATGGGCAGGGCGCCGTCGGAGTTGTCGATGGTGAGGGAGACCTCGGCACGGCCGAGCGGCGGGCGCCCGGTGGTGCCGGCGAAGATGACGTCCTCCATCTTGCCGCCGCGCAGCGACTTGGCCCCCTGCTCGCCCATGACCCAGCTGAGCGCGTCCACGACGTTGGACTTGCCCGAGCCGTTGGGGCCCACGACACAGGTGATGCCCGGCTCGAACCGCAGCGTGGTCGCCGAGGCGAACGACTTGAACCCGCGCAGGGTCAGGGCCTTGAGGTGCACGCCGCTGGACTCTACCTTTCGGGCCGGTCTCACTCCATGAACGCGCGGTTTCGCCCATGAACGCGCAGGGCACACCAGACGTTAAAGAGGGGGAAGGGTGCTCGGGGGAAAGAAAGAAGGGACGCCTAAGGGCGTCCCTTGCAAATCTGACAACTTAGCGGTTGATTCGGGCTGCCCAACCACTGCTGTCGTGGTGCGGTGCAGTGATCAGGTGAGCGCAGGCTCCGCCTGGGGTACGTCGATGCTCTCGAGAAGCGAGTCGTGAGAAGCGGCAGCCGCGAGCGCGTCGTTCTCGGCCTGAATCCGTACGAGCTCGGATTCGAGGTCCTGTACGCGCTGCTGGAGCCGTCGCATCTCGGCAATGAGTCGCGGATCGGAACCGCCGACGTAACCGAGAAGCGCCTTTGCCATGATGGATGGTCCTCCACACTGAGTGACCGACCGAAGCGGTGTGGGTCGTGAGGGAATCGCACCCGCGATGCTTGACACTGCTGATGTCCTGCTGCCGTTCCACATGCCAAACAGCTAGGGTGCGCGGGGCTTTCAGCGTCTCACCAAAAAGTTTGACGGTCAACACGATCACGCCCCGTATCGGGGGGCAACCCACTGTCGCGCGGCTCCAGGGACGGCGGCGCTGCGACTCCTGCGGGACCCTCAGGGCGTCGAGATCATCGTTACCTCGGGAGCCTGCCACTTCGAGCCGTTCTTGGCAACCACCAGGCCGTTTCCGCTACTGAGGGATGCCGGTGGCATACGCCATGGCTTCGGCGCGGGACATCGCGGCCGTCATCGTCACCGGATGGCGAAGCCGTCGTAGATCCCCCGGGGCGTGTCCCAGATCTCAGTGACTCCGTCCACCCGCCCGGGCGTGTCGTGTCCCTGGAGCCAGTCGAGCAGACCCTGACAGCCGGCCCGGGGGCCCTCCGCGACCACCTGGACGCGTCCGTCGTCGAGATTGAGAGCAAAACCACTCAGCTCGCCGATCTCCAGCGCCTTGGCCCGCGTAAACCAGCGGAAACCCACACCTTGGACCCGTCCGCGCACCCAGACGACCAGCCGTACGACCTCGTTCATGGCTGCACGCTAACCGGACAATGTCTCGCGGAGCACATCCTCCCCTTGCGCCATGGGGTACCGTCCCGACCCAATGAGTCTCATTAGAAACTCACTCTTTCGGGTGAGGTTCATGTGAGGATCGCTGACTCAAGATCGAGGAAGGCCCAAGAGATGGGACGCCACCGACGCTCCGACGCCGGCCGCGCCGCCACAGGGCGCGCCACCGGAGTCACAGATACGAACGGGGCCCACACGGAAAGCTACGGCCCGGAGAACCTGTACGGCTACGCGGCCGTCGCCGATCTCCCGTCCGCGGCCTCCGCCCGCTCGCACCGCAAGAGGAAGGGTCCGAGCCCGGTCAAGACGGGACTGCTCGGCGTCTCAGCCGCCGTGGCCCTCGGCACCGTGGCCGTCGCGGCCGGTGTACTGCCCGGCAGCGACAACTACGCGCTCGGCGGTGGCAGCAGCAACTCCGACAACGTGCAGGCCGCGAGCTCGCCGTCCAGTCTGGAGACCCAGCAGGGCGGCACCTCGGGCAACGCGGACTCCCACGACGACGGCTCGGCGACGAGCCGGGACGCCGATCGCGCCGCGACCCCGCCGGCCGCCCCCTCGACCACGTCGCCGTCGGCCGCTCCGACCACGACGGAGCAGCCGAGCGCCGAGCCCACCAAGAACGACCAGAGCGACAAGAACGACAAGAAGACGAAGGAGCCCAAGGCTCCGAAGCCTTCCAAGACCGCCACCAAGGCGCCGAAGACCGACACCCCGGTGACCGTGTCCGCGGAGGCCGCCGCCGAGGCCGAGGTGCTCAAGCTCGTCAACGACGAGCGGGCCAAGGTGGGTTGCAGCCCGGTGGCCGCGAACAGCGCCCTGTCGGACCTTGCTCAGACCTTCAGCGAGGACATGGCGGCGCGGGACTTCTTCGACCACACCGACCCGAGCGGGCTCAGCCCCTGGGACCGTGCGGCGAAGGACGGGATCACCAGCCTCGGCGGCGAGAACATAGCCCGCGGTCAGGCCGACGCGGCAGCCGTCATGGAAGCCTGGATGAACAGCCCCGGCCACAAGGCCAACATCCTGAACTGCGACTTCAAGACCCTCGGCGTCGGAGCCCACTTCGGCACGGGCGGCCCTTGGTGGACGCAGGACTTCGGCTACTGAGGTAACCGCAGGTCAGAGGGCTAGGCGCCTTCCTGGGCCGTGTCCGGGCCGTCCTCCGTGGGTTCTTCATCGCTGAAGACACCGTCCACGGCGGCCCGGGTCCGAGTCCCGCTCGACGGCATCAGATGCGTGTACGTCCGCAGCGTGAAGCCGGGGTCGTGGTGACCCAGATACTCACTGACAGCCTTGATGCTCTCCCCCGCGTCCAGCAGCACCGAGGCGTAGAAGTGCCTCAGCGCGTGCATGCCGTTGTCCCGCCCGGTCTCGACGCCCGCGGCTCGAAGCGCCGGCCGCCACTCGCGGTCGTTGAAGCGGTTCCGGTCCAGCGATAACCCCATAGGCCCGGTGAAGATCAGCGATGCCGTGACGGGCGGACCGTCGAGGGTCTTCCAGGGCAGCGTGATCCTGGTTGCCGGGTACCGCTTGAGGTGCTTTGCCAGCGCGAAGGCGACAGACTCCGGCAGAGGCACGTCACGCTCCTTGCCACCCTTCGGCGGGGCGAACACCGGACGATGCAGCCTCAGTAACTTGACCTGCCGTACGACGTGCACCACTCCCCCGAGGAAGTCCACGTCCTCCACCGCCAGGCCGAACGCTTCACCCTGACGCAGGCCACATCCGGCCGCGATGTTGACGAGAGCCTGGTAGCGCTCCGGCAGCTCCGAACGCACGGCCCTGATCCTCTCGGCCGGCCACGGCTTGACCTTGCGCGGCTCCAGACGAGGAGCACGCACGGAACGAGCCCGGCACGGATTGACCCGGATGACCCGGTCCTCAACGGCAGCCGTGAAGACCGTCGAGACGTGCGCGAAGATCCCGCGTCGGTACCCGGCGGAAAGCCCACGGTCCTCCAGGGTCCGCAGCCAGAGCCGCAGGTGGGACGGGGTGAACGATCCCATCGGGCGCGTGCCCAGGTACGGGATGGCATGCAGCCGCAAGCGACTCTCCACGGACTCACGGGTCAGCGGGTCCGTGATCTGCGTGGTCATCCACTGCCTTGCGTACTGCTCGAACGTGACGTTGCCGGCGTCGGGAGCGACATAATCACCGCGCGACATGTCAGCTTCGATGTTGGCCAGCCACTGCTCAGCCTTGCGCTTCTGCTTGTCGGGGAAGCTCTTCGACTTCTCGGACCCGTCCGGGCCGACGTAGCGGGCCCGATAGCGCAGCCCGACGCCGTAGCGCTCGGTCTTCGTCCTACGAGCCTTGCCGTCGGCACCGGGCTCGGTCTTGTACCAGCGGTCTTGGATGTGCCCGGCCATCAGGCGGCCCTTTCTCTCAGGGAGTCGACCCAGGCGCGTACGTCCTGGGGGTCAAAGCGAAGGTGCCGACCAACACGGAAGCCGCGAGGCCCGGTGCCCTTACGGCGCCACTGGTAGACGGTCTCGACACTGGGCAGACGCAGCAGAATCACCAGGTCTTCGGGGGTCAGGTACTGGTCAGGAAGAGACCGGATCACGCGTGTACCTCCCAGTCCTCTTGATCTGGCAACTCGGCCAGTGCTTCGCGTGCGGTTTCGCGGTTGAGCTGGATGTCCCGGCGGATGTTCGCGGCGAGCCAGGATTCGCCGGGGGTGTGGCCGTGGCCGGCGTAGGTCCAGTGGGCGAGCACGAGGGTGGTTGCCTCCGGGTTGTCGTCGGGGTCGGGCAGGCCGAGGGCGGCGCGTTGTTGGGCGGCGCGGTAGTCGGCTCTCACCTGGCGCAGCGCGCCGAGGGTGGTGGAGTAGCGGCGGGACTTGGTGGAGAAGTGGCCGCGGAAGCCGAGCATGTGTGCCCAGTCGCGGAGCTTCCGGCCGGGGTAGAGCGCGTGCAAGTCGAGGCAGGCTTCCATCAGCCGACGGGGGTGGTCGGGCGCGTCGAGGAGCACGAGGGCTTCCCTGTTGCCGACCCGGCGGTCCACAGCGCCCGTGCTCTCGGCCGCTTTCGTCGCGTACTTGGCGACGTAGGAGGCGACGGCCTGTTCCGTGATCTCTTCACCGTCCCCGAACGCGCTGATCGGCTGGACGTCGAGCTGTGTCCCCCAGTGCAGCGTCCGAGCCGGCTCGTCACCCGCGGCGGCGACGTCGACGGCGACGCGGGCAGCAGCGGCCCCGATCGCGTCGGTGAGCAGTCCGAGCGTGGCCCAGTGCGGGGGCGGTGTGTCGGGTCCCTCGGGTCCGTCGAAGCGGATCACCGCGTGGAAGTGGACCGCGCCGCGCTTCTGGTACTCGGCGACCTTGCCGAAGGAGACCCGGGACTGTTCGCGGGCATCCTTCTGCGTGAGCCCGGCGCGGGCGGCGATCTCCCGGCGGAGGTAGATCGAGAAGTAGCGCCACAGGTCGGATGCGTGGTTGTTCCACAGCACGGCGCCCGCGTAGTCGTACGTGTCGGGGTCGAGCGGGGTGCCGAGTTCGGGCGCGTCCTCGGGGTGGTGTTGTCCGCAGCGGCAGGGCCGGTTGCCGGGGCGGTTGTGGACGGAGCCGAAGCTCGGGGCGGTGAGCGTGGCGAAGACGCGGGGGTGTTCGCGCACGGTGTGCGGGGTGCCCTTGTCGGGGTCTCCGGTCAGGCCGGCGCGGATCAGGTGGTAGGTGTCGCCGGCGTAGGTCCAGGCGCAGGCCGGGCAGCGGGAGGCGCGGCGGTTGCCGCAGGCGATGCGGAGCATGCCGCCCGGCTCGTGCTCGGTCGTGTACGCGTGCAGGACGGTCTTGGTGGTCGGGTCGATGGTCTTGGTGGCGCCGGATAACCGGATGGGATCGGAGCATCCCCCAGTGCGGCGGATCTGTTCTTGCCAGCGGTCGAAGTCGGAGGAGCCGGCCACCCTCAGCACGTCGCCGAGGGTGGCCGCGTCCAAGCCCGCCGCGGTGGCGGGGTCGGTCACGCCAACACCTCCTGTCGGGCGGTCAGGAAGGCGGTGCCGATCCACCGCGTGTAGGCGGGCGGGATGGCCTCGGTCAGTTCCTCGTGGACGTCGGTCCAGGTGATGCCCATAGCGGCCTGCATCTCCGGCACGGTGGCCTTGCCGCCGCCCTTGCCGTACGCGGCGACATAGGGACCGTCGCGATAGACGCCGTGGCGGTGGCCGCGGACGTAGCCGTCGTGCTTGACGTGCACCGGCTTGACCGTGGACCAGTTGCCCAGCTCGAAGTTCCGGTGCCGGAAGACCTTCAGCCCGAACATCACGCCGCACAACGAGACGTCCTTGCGGATCCTCGCCCGGCCGTTCGGCTGCTCGATCACGTACGGAAGGCCGGTGCGGTCGAGGAGTTCGCGGGTCGGCGCCACAAGGTCTGTGTGCGAACCGCCCCAGCCCTGGGAGCGGTTGGTGCCCACGGTGAGGGCGCAGCCGGCCTGGCAGGGCGGGGAGGCGTGCACGAGGGTGTAGCGGTCGATGTCGCCGGTGGTGATCAGGTGGGCGAGGTATTCGAGCGCGTCGCCGCGGTGGTAGGGGAAGGGGTAGCGGGGGCGGTCGGCGATGTCGCAGCCGTCGACCTCGAACCCGGCGAGCCAATATCCCCAGCCGGCCCCGCCCGCGCAGGAGTACAGATCCAGGACACGAGGAGCGGTCATCAACGGCCCCCGCGGTGGGCCGGGCCGTGGTTGTCGGTGTAGTCGTTGACCAGGGCGGCTACGTCGCGGTGGCCAGTGGCGGTGTCGGACTGGCCGCAGCCGCCGCAGGTGTAGGAGCCGGTGGGGGTGGAGGCGGTGGTGTTCCACCAGCGGGCCGGGTCGTCGTGACTGCGGTAGAACGGTTCGGCAGCGACATGCAGACCGGGTGCGTTCTTGTCGGGGGTCAGGTCGGCCACGGCGCTCACCTCCCGGCCAGGGCGAGGGCTGCGCGGCGGACCGTGCGGCCGGTGCCCTTGCAGGCCGGGCAGGCGATGCGGAGGGTGGTGCGGGAGCCGTCGCGGTTGCGTCCGCCGGTGGTGATGGCGACGACGGGGAAGCCGTCGCAGTCGCGGCAGACGGGCGTGTTCGGGTGGTGCTGGGGCATGATGAGGCTTCCCTTTCGGGTCCGTTGGATCAGGAAGGTGGGCCGTCCGGGGCGGCGGATACTTGGCGGTTGAGGCCGCCCCGGACGGGTGTTACTTGCGGCGGTTGCGTCCGCGCGGGATGGGCGGGACGGAGTCGTAGGACTCCTGGCCGGCGCGGAAGGCGTTCAGGTCGGTCACGTCCTTGTCGGTGCCGATCTCGCGCATGATCCGGTTCATGGCCTTGGTGTCGCGGTGCCGGCGCGCGATGGCGTAGTCCCGGCCCAGTTCGACCAGATGGTCATTGCGAGCGGACTGCGCGGAGCTGTCCTTTCGGCTGAAGAGGCCCATGTCAGTGCTTCCTTTCCTGGTTGAGGATCGAGCGGAGGACGACCGCGCACACCGCCACGGACATGCCGGTGATGGCGACGGCGAGGAGCAGTGAGACCAGGACCGCGCCGACGACGAGGACCACGCCGCCTCCGGCTACCGCGAGGGCGACCGTGCTGCCGGGGGTGAGCTGAACGGTCGGCCGGTTCGAGACTTGCGCGAGCGGGGCGGGAGCCTGCGCAACGGGCACCGGGGCGCCGGCGCTCGGTGCGGTCGGGGCCGGGGCGGGCGGGGTGTCGGGGGTCGGGTACTTCGGGGTGAACACGGGCTTTCCCCTTTCGGGTTGGGGTTACTTGACGACGGTGGCGACGGTGGGGCCGAGGAAGCTGTCGGCGATGAGGTAGCCGCCGAGCAGGAGCACAGCCACGAGCCACCAGGGCGGGCGGACGAGCTTGACGCCGAGGGCACCGACGACGATCAGAGCGAGCCAGAGCGGAACGTCCATGGCGGGCGGTCTCCTATGCCTTGCAGCGGTGTGTGCGGGCGGCGAGTTCGGCGCCTGAACGGTCGTAGTAGTCGGCGGAGAAGCCGCAGCCGGGGGCGGAGCAGGCCGCCGTGTGCTTGTCCCGGCCGTGTCCGTCGAAGTACGTGGCGACCTGGACTGGGCCGATACGGATCAAGTCGCGAAAGCGCCGATGGGCGGGCATGACGGTCCCTTCGGGTCAGGTGAGTTGCAGTTCGGAGGTGATGGCGGCGGTCATTGGACCGGGCAGCCCGAGCCGAGCGGACAGTGCCTCCGCGGCCATCGGCGATCCGGTCGCAGCGCGGTGGCTGTCGGCGATCTTTCGGGCGTGGTCCAGGAGGGCGACCGGCACCGTCACCGCAGGAGCAGCAGGCACGGCGGCCGGTAGCTCCGGCGCCGCGGGCGGGGCCGGCTCGTCACGCCGTACGTCAACCTCCGGCGCGGCTGGTTCATCCACAGGCTGTGCGGAAACCGCGACCGGGGCCGGAGTGTCACTGGGTGCGTGGACGAGGAGGGTTCCGCCGAGGAAGGCGAGGGCGGGCCAGCCGGCGACGAGGATGCACAGCCAGGCCGGGACGTGGTCGAGGTCGAGGAGTCCGGCGGTGGCGATGTTCGCGCCGAGCGAGGCGAACAGGGCGATCACGAACCAGGTCCAGGCGGAGCGGTCCTTGCGCGCAGTCCGCAGCCGGCGCCATGCGGCGACGAGCAGCAGGTCGACGCTGACCGGGTAGGCCCAGGCTTTCCATCCGGACTGCCCGGCGGCCGAGGCGAGGTCGTGTAGGTGGGCGAAGGACAGCGCGCCGGCGATCACGGCCTGAACGAGCACGGCATCCGGTCGGATCGAGCGGGACATGTCTTCACCTCCTTCGCGGGAGTTGGGCCGGAGCGGGCGGGGAACGAGGTCCGCCCGCCCGGTCCCGGCGGGTTCATTCGGTGGCTTCTCCGGTGCCGAAGCAGGCCAGGCAGATCCCGGCCTGTTCGCCGACGGTGCGGTGCTTGCGGCCGACGCGGACCGTGCGGGCGACCTCTCCGGTGCCGTTGCAGGGCCCGCACTTCGGCGCAGCAGGCGCGGGGGCGGGGCGCGGGGGTGTCTTCTTGGTGGCCATGGGGTCACCAGCCGCCGGGGTAGTCGGGGCCGGCGGTGGGGTCGTAGCCGGGCGGGAACATGCCCGGCGGCGGCTCCGGCAGCGATGCGGCCAGCGACGGGCCCACCGCTTCGATGAACGCGGTGTCGGCTCCGGTCTGTTCGGCATACACGGCCAGCGCGCCGAGCATCAGCACCGTGCGGTGGAAGTCCTCGATGTGCTCACACACGGGATGGGTCCTCCTGTTTCCGGCATGGCTCGGGTAGGGACCTGGCGCGAGACGGTCACGCCAACCGGGATGGATCAGAGGGTTAGTCGGTCACCGGGACCGGCTTGACCAGCGAAGGCCCGTCGACCGCGGGTTCCGGAACGTAGGGGCGGAACGGGTCGAGCGCGGGCAGGTTCGGGACCAGGTGGGCGAATTCCCGGCACACCGCGGTGGCTTCGGCCGGGGTGGTCATCGGGGTGCGGATTCGGGACCAGCCACCCGAGGCATCCGCGGCGACCGCCAGGCCGGCTTTGTCCGGCGCCATCGACGTCACCAGCGGAACAGCTTCGGGCGCGACGTCCCCGAGGCCCATTTCGGCGGTCTGCTTGTCGTTGACCCGGTGCACCACACGCCCGGTGAGCTGCGCGCGGAGCATCGTTGCGCCCTTGCCGAGTTCGGAGCCGAAGCGCTGCCCGCAGATCTCCAGGAAGATCCCCGCGGCACGGGCCATCTGCGCCAGCCGGACCAGCGCAGTGACTAGCCGCTCGCGGCGCTCCTCATCCTTCTTGGAGGAGATCAGGAAGAGTTCGGCGATCTCGTCCACGAGGAGCACGATGGGCACCGGGCGTACGTCCTCCGGCAGCTCCCACAGGTCTGAGACGCCGTGCAGGCTTAGCAGGTCGAACCGGGATTCCATCTCGGCGACCAGGACATCGAGGAGCGAGGCGGCATCGTCCGGCGTCGTGGCCAGAGCCGACAGGCGGGGCGCGTATGCGGACTGCTCCACACCGCGCTTGCAGTCGATACCCGCCAGGGCGACAGGCAGTTGGGCGAGGCTCTTGACCAGGTTGCGCTGATACATCGACTTGCCGGACTGGTTGGCGCCTAGGGTCAGTGCCATGGGCACCTTGCGGTAGTCGCGGACGAAGACGGTCCCGTCCTCCCGCAGTGCCACCGGCACGATCATGTCGTGAGGGCGTGCCTTGCGCGGCATGCGCACCCGGCGCAGCACGTCGTACCCGGTCATGCGCAGTTCCACGAAGCCGGGCTTCGTCTCGGTGACGTTCACCGAGTGCACGCCCCAGGCGTGGCGGAGCCGTTCCGAGGAGGCCACGACGTCCATCGGCTCCAGGCCGGCGGGCAGTCGCAGCGTGACCCGCAGGCCGGTGGACGTGCCGCGGACCCGGCGGACCTTCGGCGGCACCGGCTGCACTTCACGCCGGGCCACGTTGCGGACCATGAACGCCCGAAGCCCCGACGGCTGCACCGTGAGCCCGCACACGTCCATGGTGGAGCGGTAGGAGAGGGTGAAGCGGCCCCAGGTGACCGGCAGTCCGACCAGCGACCAGTACACGCGCGGAGCGCGGACCTTCGCCAAGCCCAGACCACCGGCGCCGGCCGCAGTACCGCCCAGCTCTAACCAGGTAGCGACGTCAGTCATGGTCAGGCCGCCGCTGTGATCGCGACCGCGCGGAACGAGATCCCGTGCCGCTTCTGCCCGTTGAACTCATTCTCCCAGTCTCGGGCCTTGAGCCCGATCACCTTCACCGGCATACCCGGCGCCAGCCCCTCCGGGAGACCCGTCTCCGGGACGGTCACCTGGTAGAGGTTCCCCTCCCCCTCATCCGAGATGAGCAGGCCCACCGTGGACAGACCCGCGTTCGTCTCACGATCCACGGCCCGCTCACCGGTCTGCTTGTTGACCAGCTTCGGCACGGGCGCGGTCGCCACGAACACCACAGCGGTCGAAACGTCGATCTTGAAGGACGGCATTATGGAGTTCTCCCCTTGTGGGATGAGCCCCGGGCTGCGTCGTGATCTTGGCGGATGGCACGCAGTCCGGGGTGCCTTGTTCCTGACCTTTTCGAAGCTACTCGCAGTTTTTCTGCGGGTCAACAGAAAAGCTGCGAGTAGCAGTGAAACTCTGCTTCTGCGAGACTGAGCCCGGGAAGAAGGAGGAAGTATGGGGAATTTTGCACTCTTTGTCCGCTTCACCTTGCGCGACGGCATGGGAGACGCGTTCGACACCTTGGTGAAGGAGACCGAATCGGGGATCCGGGCGCACGAACCGGGGACGCTGGTCTACGCCTGCCACACGATTGAAGGGGAGCCCAACCAGCGGATCTTCTTCGAGATCTACGCCGATCGGGCGGCGTTCGAGGAGCACGAGCGCCAACCGCACACGGTGCGATTCCTGAGCGAGCGAACGCGGTACGTCGAGAAGACCGAAGTGGACTGGCTTGAGACGTACGCCGGCAAGTACCCGCACGGAGCCGCGAAGTGAGCACCCTTCCTCCCACCACTGGTCAGCGGGTCAAGGAGCTGCGGCGAGCCGCAGGCATGTCGCAAGCCGATCTTGCTACCGCCATGGGCCGCTCCGAGAGCTGGGTGTCCCAAGTAGAACGCGGCGTGCAGCCTGTTGAGCGTCTGGCGATCCTTCAAGGGCTAGCAGATGCGTTGGGCGCGTCGATAAGAGATGTTCGGCCGGACGCAGCACCCACTGCTGCGGACAAGGCTGATGTCCCACCCGTGCCGGAAAGCAACGATCTAGACGGCCTTCGCGTCGCTCTCACAGGTCACCCAGCCCTGGGTAGCTTGTTCGACCGCGGACCGGGTTCCCCTGTGCCCACGCTTGCCGAGTTCCGCAGTCGCGTCGACGAGGCATGGGAGTACGTCCATGCATCGAGCTTTGCGGCCTTGAGTGACCATCTCGTCAAGTTGCTGCCGGACATCGAGGTTGCGGTACGCCACGCACCCGCAGCCGATCAGATCGAGTTGCACTCTCTAAGAGCCCGCAGCTACCAGGCAGCCGCCGCCAGCTTCACGCGCCAGGATCAGGCTGATGCCGCATGGGTAGCCGCAGACCGCGCCCTACAGGCCGCCGAGATGGCCGGCCAGCCGCTTGAGGTGGTGGCCAGCCTCTTTCGCATGGCTCACGCGTTCATGCGCCAGCAACACATGGACCAGGCCGAGCAAGCAGCAAAGTCAGCGGTCGAGGTCCTGGACCCACGGGCAGGGGATCCCGCCTGCCCAGCCGAGGAACTGTCACTTCTCGGCGCCATGAACCTTGTGCTCTCGGTGATCAATGCACGCGAGGGCAACCGATCCGAGACGCACGCCCACCTTGAGCGAGCAGAGGAAATCGCCGCGCGGCTTGGCGAGGACCGGAACGACTTCGACACCGAGTTCGGCCCCACGAACGTCAAGCTGCACTCAGTGAGCACGGCCGTGGAACTGGGGGATGCCGGAATGGCATTGGAGATCGCGGCACAGGTCGACGCCAGCGGGCTCTCCGCTGAACGCCAAGCGCGCTTCCTCCTCGACGTCGCACGAGCCCATTCGCAGCGCCGACACGTCGGCGAGGCCACCGCAGCGCTCTTGGAGGCCGAGACCCTCGCACCGGAACAGATCCGCGATCACCACTTGGCCCGCGAGATCATCCGCGACCTCATCCAACTCTCCGGCCGACGCGTACCCGAGTCGCTCCGGGAGCTTGCCGACCGATGCGGCGTGAGCTGACCTGTTACAGGTTTCTCTACCTCATCAAGCCCCGGCTGCGCTCCGCTCCGCCGGGCGCGCTCCCGGCTCCGCTGCGGGCGCCGCTCCTGCCTTCGGCCCGCTCCGCCCGCGCTGCGCCGACGCGCGCCCACAGGTGGACAAGGCCGATGGCCATGAGCTGATCACTGCACATTGCAGCAGCGGTCAAAGCATGCCTCCGGCGGGGGCGCTCAGGCTCCGAGATGGCGGGGGCTCCGTTCGCGGGTGCCGGCCGATTGTGGCGTGCGCGGGGTGCTTCCCATCCCGTCTGCCGTCGACCCAGGCAGAGCCGAGCAGTCGCGGCCCAGGGCGTCAAGGTCGTTCGTCCGGCAGGGCGCTCCACCTTGACGCCCTGAACCACGCCCGCTCCACGGTGTGTGGGTCGACGGCAGACGGGATGGGAGCTGGGGCGAGTGGTGGGTGACGGGACGGATCAGCGCCGCCGTGGTTTCTCCGACAGGCCGGCCAACCAGCCGCCGAACATCCATGACCATGATCGACCTCCACTTTCGGAGCGGGGTCCTGGCACACTCCCCTCAGATTGCCCAGCCGATCCTGTGAGCCCGCGCCCCGGCTGAGCGACCCACCAGCAGACCAAACGGTTGCCAGGGGTAGCCTTCCGATCCGTTCGAAGGTCTCTGGAAGGTTCCCTGTGCACACCATCGTTTTCCTGCTGCGCGACGCGCTGGGCCTTGGCGGCTGTCTGGTGTTCACGTGGGAACTGAACCGCCAGGCTTCAGGGCCGGGCTGGAGGAAGCCACGGGTCTTCACTGCTGCGGCGGCCGGGCTACTTTCCGCGCTGCTGGCCGCCTACGCCTAGAGGCCGCCAGTCGACGTGCCCCTCCCGTGCCCGTTCGGTCGGGAAACAGCGGGGAGTCACGGGGGCCGGCGGACACCGGGCATGAGAACGGACCCTGACCGATTTACCTGGTCAGGGTCCGTTTCTGCTGGCGGTGGGTGTGGGATTTGAACCCACGGCGACTCGCGCCACGACGGTTTTCAAGACCGCCCAAATGTCCATGGCCAGAAGGGCGCTGACCAGGATGACGTCCTCCGACTGGCTCGCCTGAGGGAATCTAGCCAGAGGATGGCCGCAGAGCACTGATCCGAACGTGCGGGACAGCGCGAGGCCATCCTTATCTGGATCCGGGGCTGTCTCGGGCCGCACGGGGGACTACATGGACGGGGAACCCCCAAGGTCCCAGCGCTTTTCGCCCAGGCCGTCGTCGGCGATGTCGTAGAGAACCGTGGCGTCGCCCGTGAGGCCGCCCGGAGTTGTGGAAGTCCACGGCACCTGACAGAGGACGCCGCCGTCGGCTTCCCTGGAGTTGACCTCATCGGTGAAGTCGCAGACGGCGCCCTTGACGACGACGTCGTACTTCTCCAGCCGGAGATGGAGGTCCAGGTTGTTGAATTTGTTACTGCCGCCCTCCTGCCAGTCGATCATTGCCCAGGCCCGGTACACACCCGTGACGTCCCTCTCGACGCACACCTCGATGGACATGTCGGTGTTGTACCAGTTGGTGTCGAACTCATGGTGCTGCCAGGCGGAGCAGGAGCTGTTGGCGGCCGCCGGGGTGGCCAGGCCGAGCACGGGAGCCAGGGCAAGAGCCGACACTGCCGCGACGCTGAGCAGGCGTGGTTTCAAGTTTCCCCCTAAGAATGGATCACTAGTGCGAGCACGGTAGCGGATCATCTTCGTTCTTTGGCTCAACGTGGTCGAGCGATGGTTCGCCGAGCTGACCAACTAGAAGCTCCGGCGTGGCGTCCATCGGTCCGTCCAGGACCTCGCAGCCGACATTCACGACTGGATCAAGGGGTGGAACGACAATCCCAGGCCGTACGTGTGGACCGAGACCGCCGACGAGATCCTCGCGTCTCTGGCAGCGCACTGCCGACGGATCAAGGCGGCCGCGGGTGTGCCGGCGGTGCAGCAGCGAAGTACCGCAACCTTCGCGACCGGCCCCGAACGCCATCGGCTCTGGGTGACCGTCTGACGTGCCCGGCAGACCTCAGAGACCGCCGTGCCCATAGTTCGTATCGAGGGGGCGCGAGCGGTGGCCGTGGACTCCGCCGACCGCATGGCTTCGCCATTAAGCATGGCCGCTAGGGTGCGGAGTGGGGTGATCGAGTGCACGAAAGTCTGCCGGTTGAGAATGCGGGGAGTGCCCCGCTGTGCCTCTTCATTGAGCCGTACGGTGAGGACTTCTGGCTTGAGCCGGGTGATGCCGTCACCGTCTCGGCGGTCGACGACGGCATCAACGTTCAGTTCGCGGTAACCGTTGCGGCCGAGCTGGTCAGCGTGTGGCTCTATGAGGACGGCGACCCCTACAGGTGTGTTTCGGAATCCCAGGTGATCGATGCGGCTGGCAAACCGTTGACGTGTGGACACCAGCGTCACGACCGGCGAATCCCCGGACCGTTCATGCCGCGGGGTGGTCAAGCCGGATGCTTCTCCTGACATCAGCGTCTGACACCAACCAGGGCGAACCGCGACGGTCAACGCCGAAGCTCAGCGGCTAGCCAGAAGGGTCCGGAGCGGGTTAAGAGTGGTCCCGGCGTCCCTCCGCCTTGACTCGGCCATTGAGACTCAGCCGACCGCGTACGCACACCGCTGCCCGCGATGCACCCAGGGAAAATAATCAGCCACGTTTGAGTTGGCGGAAAACGGATCTCACCAAAGCGCCAGGGGAATACGCTACACCTTGATCAACAGAATTGATGCTGACCAACGGGCATCCGGCGAGCTCTGCACCCCCTGCACGAGTCAGTCATCAAGCACGCCGACAGAGTGGCTATTTTCCCGAGTTCGCGACGAGTAGCAGGCATCTCACGCTTGATCACGTCACATGCGAACGATATGGTGCACAGGGTTTCTCAACGCATCACAAAATCACTTTTGGTAACAAAAGGCGAGGTAGGTAATGCAAATGGCAAAGCTCTACGCACGGACATTCTTCGTGGCTCTCTCCATAGGAACTACGTACGTCGCCACCTCGTCGGCTCCAGTCAGTGCGGATGTCGCACACCAGCAGTTGATCCACCCCGCCAGCGATGTAACGTATCAATTCCCTGACGGAACAACACAACGTGTTTCGTCGACTGTCGCGAAGGCACTGGACAAGGCATTCAATGGCAGTCAAGCCCGCGCCGCATATGGTTCTGGATTTACATGGAAAGCGATTAACCCCGAGAGCCTGAAAACCGGCGATGGCGCCATGTGGGCAAACTACAACGCGCTGATTGTCGTAAAGAGCGGAAGTATAAAGGTGATTACTAATGGACAGATGAAATCCTTCAACAGTGGCGATCACGGCGGGTTCACGGGTTTCTATCATCCCGTAAAGAAGTGAAATTCAGCTTCTATCCCCGCACTCTCGCGACCAGGACGGTGACCTCAACGGCCCTCAGGCCCATAGTCCGCCAAGGGGCGCACACCGCAGCACCCCCGCTCGGGCCGTCTCTGGGCCGTACTGGGGTGCTCGACAACGACCAACGCTGACAACCGTCGACAGCTAAGTCGCAGGTCACAGCGTTGGTCGATTGCGTGACCGCAGGTCACAGACCTGGCCAGTCACTTCTTCGGCTACTGAGCCGGCCGAAGATCACAGCCCCGGCCCCGCTCGGGGAAGCCGGCCGGCGCATTGCCCCGGGCCGTGTCCGAGGTGCCAGCCGTCCCGGTCGGTCTCGGCGCCCGCGGCTCGAAGGGCCCTCTGCCGCGGGCTATGCGCGGGCGGCGAGGGAGTGGAACATGAGCGCTCCGATCCCCAGGACGATGAGTTGCACGGAGCCGGTGATGCGCAGCCGCAGGGCGAGAAGGCCACCCCCTGTGACGACCGCGCCGCCGACCAGAATCCACATGCCCTGCCACGCGACCCCCGGCGCCTCGGGTGCGTTGCCCTCGTCGTAACTGTCGGCCCATCCCGTGATCCCGTAGCCGTACAGCAGCCAGGCGATGACCAGTAGGTCGACGACAAGCAAGAGCGCGCCGATCACGACCTGCAGGCCGCTCGACGGCCCACTCCCGCGCTCCATACCCACCCCGTTCCGCCCGCAGCCGCCGGTCCCGATCGCACGCGGCCCAGCATGCCGACTCGGCGGGCGCCGCGCATGGGTACGCGTACTCAGAATCAAGGCCGGACCGCCGGTCGAGACAGCCGGTCCGGGCGCCGGACGCCCGCGCGTCGAAGCGATGAAGCCATGAAACGACGAAGCGACGCAGGAGCCGCGGTCACCGGGACACGGTGACCGCGGCTCTTCGCGAGCATGGACGGCCGCGCTTCGGCCGTCACGGCTCGGCGCGTGCAGGCGCGGCGGCGGCGCGGGTCCCTACGCGGCCACCCCGGCCAGGGCCGCGCGCCCCAGGGTGACCACCCGGGCCGCGTCCGCGATCCGGCGGCCGAGGTGTTCGGCGGTGGCGATGTCCGCCTTGTGGACGGCCTCGGGGCCCTCGTCGACGTTGGTCTGGGCGGCGGCGCCGGCGAAGACGCCGAGGCGGTTGAGGTCGTGCTCGGAGCCCGCGCTGTTGTTCCAGCCGGGGTGCAGACCGAGGTTGACCCAGTTCATGCCGTGCTGTGCGGCGAGGATCTGGAAGAACTGGAGGGTGTGCAGCTTGTCGCCGCTCTTGGACCCGGAGTTGGTGAAGCCCGCGGCGAGCTTGTCCTTCCAGTCCTGCCCGAACCAGCGCTTCGAGGACGCCTCGGCGAAGACATGGAAGGCGCCCGACGCGGTGCCCATGTACGTCGGAGAACCGAAGACGACGGCGTCCGAGGCGTCGAGCTGCTCCCACTGCGCGTCGGTGATCTCGTCGACCTTGATCAGGTGGACCTGGGCACCCGCCTCGAGTGCACCGGAGCGCACGGCTTCCGCGAGGACCGCGGTGTGGCCGTAGCCGGAGTGGTAGGCGATGGAGACAACAGGGGTCGTCACGGTACGTACTCCTCGGGAGAGGGGAAAGGGAGGCAGCCGCGTATGCGCTGCTCACCGGCGATACCGAAAGGAAAGCACTAACTAGAAGTTAGCGCAACCTACCGGGCAGCGCTGTGCCCGAGTACGCTCTTCGCATGGAATCCCCAGCGCAGACCACGAAGCGCGCCGACCGCGGCGAGAACACCGCGTGCGCCGACGGCAAGGACCTCGCGTACAACGTGTTCGCCCGCAGCTGCCCCTCGCGGGGCACGCTGGAGCACGTCACCGGTCGCTGGGGCTCGCTCACCCTGGGAGCGCTGTACGACGGCACTTTCCGGTTCAACGAACTGCGCCGCCGGATCGACGGTGTCAGCGAGAAGATGCTCTCCCAGACGCTGCACGCGCTGGAGCGCGACGGTCTGGTGCACCGCGACGCGCAGCCCACGAACCCACCGCGCGTCGACTACACCCTCACGCCGCTCGGCCGCGAGGTCGCCGAGCGGCTGCGGACCCTCATCACGTTCGTCGAGGGCCACATGGACGACGTCCTGGAGGCCCGCGGGCGCTACGACGAGACGCGCGAGGTCTAGGGAGAAAGGAGCCTGACCCCCGCGAGGCCGGGGTCAGACTCCCGGGCGCGGTGCCCGCTGGCAGCGCGGGCAGAAGTAGCTGGAGCGGTTCATCCAGGCCCGTCGGCGCATCGGCGTCCCGCAGCGGCGACAGGGCTCCCCCTCGCGTCCGTACGCGTCGAGCGAGCGGTCGAAGTAGCCCGACTCGCCGTTGACGTTGACGTACAGGCTGTCGAAGCTGGTGCCGCCCGCGGCGAGGGCGTCGTTCATGACGTCGCGGATGTGGCCCAGGAGTTCGGCGGTGCGCGGCCGGGTCATGGTCCCCGTGGGGCGTTCGTAGTGCAGCTTGGAGCGCCAGAGCGCCTCGTCCGCGTAGATGTTTCCGACGCCGCTGATCAGCGACTGGTCGAGCAGGGCGCGCTTGATCGTCGTACGGCGGGCCCGCAGGGCCGTGTGGAACGCGGCGTCGTCGAAGAGCGGGTCGAGCGGGTCGCGGGCGATGTGAGCGATGACGTCCGGAAGGCCGTCCGGGGTGTTCTCGTGCAGCGACAGCCCGCCGAAGGTCCGCTGGTCGACGAAGCGCAGCTCGGTGCCCTGCGTGTCCTCGAAGCGGATGCGGATGCGCAGGTGCTTCTCCTCGGTGGCGCCCTCCGGCTGCACGAGGAGCTGGCCGCTCATGCCGAGGTGCGCGAGAACGGAGAACGGCGAGTCGTCGAGCGGCAGCCACAGATACTTGCCGCGGCGCATCGCCTCGCCCACCCGGTGCCCGGCGAGCGCCTTCGCGAAGCCGTCGGGCCCCGCCAGATGCCGTCGCACGGCCCGCGGATGCCGTACGTCCACCGTCTTCACGACCCGCCCGGTGACCCAGCGTTCCAAGCCCCGGCGCACGACTTCGACCTCGGGCAACTCGGGCACGGGACTCCTCCGGAGGGGCGGACTGAGGCGGTGATGCCGGAAGGGTACATCGTGCTCGACAGCGGCCGCCGTCGAGCGGTTCGGCCCCGGTCCGGGCCCACTTCAACGCGCGGACCCCGCCGCGGCGCGACTGCGCTGCGGCGGGGTCCGGTACTACGGGTACTACGGGTACTGCGGGTACTACAGGTACTGCGGTGCTTCAGTGGTGAAGGATTCAGGCCGTGGCCGTGTCGGTGGTCGGCGTCGAGGAGGTGTCGGCGATCTCCTCGACGTCCTGGGCCGCCTGCTGGGCGGCACGAGCCGCCTGCTCTGCGGCCTGGGCCGACTTCGCGCGTTCGTCCGCGGCGGAACGGATCGCACGCCACGCGGACTCCGCGGCCTGCTGCTCCGCCTCCTTCTTGCTGCGGCCGGTGCCGGTGCCGTACGAGACGCCTCCGACGCGGGCGGCAGCAGTAAAGGTCTTCTCGTGGTCGGGACCGGTCTCCGAGACCAGGTACTCGGGAACGCCGAGCCCCTCGGTCGCCGTGAGTTCCTGGAGACTGGTCTTCCAGTCCAGGCCGGCACCCAGATTCGAGGACTTCTCGATCAGCGGATCGAAGAGCCGGTGGACGAGTTCGCCCGCCGCTTCCAGTCCCTGGTCGAGATAGACAGCGCCGATCACCGCTTCAAGGGTGTCGGCGAGGATGGACGCCTTGTCCCGGCCTCCCGTGCCTTCCTCGCCCCGGCCGAGCCGGATGAAGGAGCCGAGTTCGAGGCCGCGGCCCACTTCCGCCAGCGCACGAGAATTGACCACCGCGGCCCGCAACTTGGCCAGTTGGCCCTCGGGCAGGTCGGGGTGGGTGCGGTACAGCGTGTCCGTGACCACGAGGCCCAGCACGGAGTCCCCGAGGAACTCCAGACGCTCGTTGGTCGGCAGACCGCCGTTCTCGTACGCGAAGGAACGGTGGGTCAGCGCACGCACCAGAAGGGCGGACTCGAGCTTGTAGCCGAGCCGCCCTTCCAGAAGCGTGTGGGACGAGGCTGTGTTGTCCGCCTTTTTCTTGGCGTTTGTATCCGCCTTGGCGTCAGACATCAGACCTCTCACCAGCCGCTCAGACCTCGAGGACCTGGCGCTTGTTGTAAGTGCCACAGGCCGGGCACGCGATGTGCTGCAGCTTGGGCTCGTGGCAGCGCTCGCACGCAACCAGGGTGGGGACCGCAGCCTTCCACTGCGACCGGCGGTGGCGCGTGTTGCTGCGCGACATCTTCCGCTTCGGAACAGCCACGGCTACTTCTCCTGCTTCTCGTCGGCGTGCGCTGATGGAAGCGCGCCGCCGCTCATCTCGTCCTTCTCGCCATCTTCGAGTGAACCGGCGAGTCCCTGCAGTGCCGCCCAACGGATGTCGACGGCGTCATGGTGGTGGTCCGGGTCGTCCGCGAGCCGGGCTCCGCATTCGGAGCACAGGCCGGGGCAGTCGTCCTGGCACACCGGCTGCATCGGCAGTGCGAGCACCACCGCATCACGCAGCACGGGTTCGAGGTCGAACAAGCCGTCCTCGAGAAAGAGCGTGTCCTCGTCTTCCTCGGCGTCGTCGACCGGCTCCGCCTTGGGACGGTTCCGGTCATCGGCGTCAGGGTACGAGAACATCTCCTGGAAGTCCGCTTCGAGCACCTGCTCAAGCGGCTCCAGACACCTTACGCACTCCCCCTTGGCCGATGCACGGGCGGTGCCTGTGACAAGCACCCCTTCCATGACCGACTCCAGCCGGAGCTCGAGCTCCATCGGGGCGCCTTCCGGCACTCCGATGACGCCCTGGATACCGAGATCCCTGGGCGCGTCGATCGTGCGGGTCAGGCGCTGGAGCGCGCCAGGACGCCGCCCCAGCTCGTGTGTGTCGAACACGAGAGGATTGCGGTGGTCGAGGCGGGCGTTCAGAGCCATTCCTGCTTTCGATCTTCGAACTCAAGGGACGCCGCCCCCGGTCTCCCATGGGCAGCGTTGATCGCGGACGTACACGCGACCGAAGAGCCAGGATACTGGACCTTTCGCTCACGGCCCAATCCGGTACGCGCCCCGGCCTCGGCCGCCGGTCCGCCCCCTCCGGTTCCCCTGATCAGTGGCCGCCGCGCCCCTGCTCGTACGCCCTCAGCTGGTCCGCGCTGATCATGCTGGTGTCGAAGAGGCTGGCCTCGTCGAGGGCGGCCGCCTGCTGGTCCATGGCGTGGGCCTGCTGCTGGGCATAGGCCTGCTGCTGGTTCTGGTCGTACGCCGACTGCTGGTCGTACCCCTGCTGGTCGTACCCCTGCTGCTGGTACGCGGCGTACGGGTCGGCCTGCTGGTAGCCGTACGCGTCCTGCTGCTGGGCGTACTGCTGCTGATAGCCGTACGGATCGGCCTGCTGCTGGTAGGCGTACGCCTCCTGCTGCTGCCCGTAGGACGGCCGGCCGTCCGCTTCCGGGGCCTGGGCGGGCTGCTCCGGGGCCTCGGCGAGCTCCGCGAGGCCGGCCAGGTAGTCGGAGTCGCTGGTGTGCAGACCGGGCGTTCCGTCGTCCGAGAAGGCGCTCAGGTCGCCGAGGTCGTCGCTGGCGATCCGGCCGTGCAGCTTCTGCCGGCCGCGGCCGACGGCCTCCAGGGTCTTGGCGAGGACGGCCTCGAAGGCGCCGAGCTTGACGTCGACGTAGTCGTCGGCGTTGCGGCGCAGGGTCTCCGGGTCGTGGCTGCGCTCGGGGGCGTCCTCGTCCTCGTACCCCTGCTCGTCGACGCCCGGGCCGGTGCCGAGGAGCTTCTCGCGGCCGCGGCCGACCGAGCCGAGGGTCTTGGTGAGGACGACCTCGAAGTTGGCGAGCTTGGAGTCGACGTAGTCGTCGGCCTCGGCACGGATCTCCTCGGCCTCCTTGCGGGACTCGGCGAGGATGCGGTCCGCCTCGTTCTGCGAGCGGCGGGCGACCTCGGTGTCGGAGATCAGGGAGCCGCGCTCGGCGTGCGCGGTCTCGATGATCCGCTCGGCCTCCTGACGGGCCCGCTCGACCATTTCCTCGCGGCCGCCGATCAGCTCCTGCGCCTGGGCGAGGGAGCCGGGCAGCGCCTGGCGCACCTCTTCCAGCATCGAGAGCAGCTCGGCGCGATTGACCACGCACGAGGCCGACATGGGCATGGAACGGGCACCGCCGACCGTAGCGACGATCTCATCGAGCTTCTTCTGCACGTCCACCGTGTGCTCGCCACTCTCTACAGCTGTGATGGAGACGGACGGGTCGACTGTACGACCACTCCTGCCCCGCCCGACACCGGGTGACGGACTGTCAGGCGCTCAGTCCTGGCCCAGCCGCTCCTTGAGCGCCTCCAGGACCACCGGCGGCACCAGGTGGGAGATGTCACCGCCCCAGTTCGCGACTTCCTTCACCAGCGACGAGGAGAGGAAGCTGTACGTGGGGCTGGTCGGGATGAACAGGGTCTCGACGCCCGAGAGGCCGTTGTTCATCTGGGCCATCTGGAGTTCGTAGTCGAAGTCGCTCACCGCGCGCAGGCCCTTGACGATGGCCGGGATGTCCCGCTGCTTGCAGTAGTCGACGAGGAGGCCGTGGTATGCCTCGACCTGGACATTGCCGAACTCGGCCGTGACCTCGCGGATCAGCTCGATCCGCTCGTCGACCGTGAACAGGCCCTTCTTCGACTGATTGATCATCACCACGACGTGCACGACGTCGTACAGCGCGGAGGCGCGGGCGATGATGTCGAGATGTCCATTGGTGATGGGGTCGAATGACCCCGGACAGACGGCGCGGCGCAACAGTGGTCCCTCGCTCTCCGGTCCGGTCATCGTGCGTCTTCGCACGTAGAGGCGGCGCGACCGTACCAAAACGTTCCCTCGCCGTATCGACGGGCCCTGACGGCTTCGAAACCGTCCGGCCAGCCGAATTCTCCGCCTCTGGTGCTGCGCTCCACGGTGACGAGCGCATCGTCCGCGAGCCAGCCCCCGGTCCGGAGTGTGAGCAGAATCTCCCGAAGATCGTCGTCCGAGACGGCGTACGGAGGGTCGAGGAAGACCAGGTCGTACGGTGCCTCCGGCGCCGCCGTCCGGACGATCTGCTCCGCTTTGCCCGATCTGACCTCGGCGCCGGGCAGGCCGAGCGACTTCACGTTGTCGCGGATGACCTTGGCCGCGCGGGCGTCCGCCTCGACGAGCAGGGTGTGTCCGGCGCCGCGGCTGAGCGCCTCCAGGCCGACGGCGCCCGAGCCCGCGTACAGGTCGAGGACGCGCTCGCCCTCCAGCGGGCCGCCGAGCAGGGACTGCCAGGTGGAGAAGAGGCCCTCGCGCGCCCGGTCGGAGGTGGGGCGGGTGCCGGTGCCCGGCGGGACGGCCAGACGGCGTCCGCCGGCCAGGCCGGCGATCACGCGGGTCATGAGGGTCCTTTGCGCTGAGGGTGTGTCGGTTCCTCCCAGTCTCTCAGTCGCGGGCGGGTCACCGCCGCTCAGCCCTTGTCCAGATACTGCTCGCGCTCCTCGTCGAGGAGGGCGTCCAGCGCGGTGCGCAGGCCGGGGAGGCCCCGGAGGTCCGGGTCCGCGGCGACGACCGCGGTGGCCTCCTCGCGGGCCTCCGCGATGATCTCCTCGTCGTCGATGACGGTGAGCATGCGCAGCGAGGAGCGGACGCCGGACTGGGCCTGGCCGAGGACATCGCCCTCACGGCGCTGTTCGAGGTCGATGCGGGAGAGCTCGAAGCCGTCCAGGGTCGAGGCCACCGCGTTCAGCCGCTGACGGGCCGGGCTCGCCTCCGGCATCTCGGAGACCAGGAGGCACAGACCCGCGGCCGAGCCGCGGCCGACGCGGCCGCGCAGCTGGTGGAGCTGGGAGACACCGAACCGGTCGGCGTCCATGATCACCATGGCGGTGGCGTTCGGTACGTTCACCCCGACCTCGATCACGGTCGTCGCGACCAGGACCTGCGTCTCGCCCGCGGCGAAACGGCGCATGACGGCGTCCTTGTCGTCGGGGTGCATCCGGCCGTGCAGGACCTCGACCCTGAGTCCCCGCAGGGGGCCCTTGGCGAGTTGGGCTGCGACGTCGAGGACGGCCAGCGGCGGACGCTTCTCGGCCTCGTCCTCGGGGGACTTCTTCTTGCCGCCCTTCTTCGGGTCGTCGTCCTCGTCACCGATGCGCGGGCAGACCACGTACGCCTGATGGCCGTTCTCCACTTCCTCGCGTACGCGCTCCCACGCGCGCGTGAGGAAATGCGGCTTGTCGGCGGCGGGGACGACATGACTGGCGATCGGGGAGCGTCCGGCGGGGAGCTGGTCGAGCACGGAGGTCTCCAGGTCGCCGAAGACCGTCATCGCGACCGTGCGCGGGATGGGCGTGGCGGTCATCACCAGGAGGTGCGGGGGTTGCTTGCCCTTGCCGCGCAGGGCGTCGCGCTGCTCGACACCGAAGCGGTGCTGCTCGTCGACCACGACCAGGCCCAGGTCGTGGAACTGCACCTTGTCCTCGATCAGCGCGTGCGTGCCGATCACGATGCCGGCCTCGCCGGTGACCAGGTCGAGCAGCGCCTGACGGCGGCCCGCCGTCCCCATGGACCCGGTGAGCAGCACGACCTTCGTCGAGTGCTCGGCCCCGCCGAGCATGCCGCCCTCGGCCAGCTCCCCCATCATCTCGGTGATTGACCGGTGGTGCTGCTGGGCGAGCACCTCGGTGGGCGCGAGCATCGCGGCCTGCCCGCCCGCGTCGACCACGGCGAGCATGGCGCGCAGGGCCACCATTGTCTTCCCGCTTCCCACTTCCCCCTGCAGCAGCCGGTGCATCGGGTGTTCGGTGGCGACGTCGTCGAAGATCTCCTTGGAGACCTTCTGCTGGCCCTCGGTGAGGGTGAAGGGCAGTTTGGCGTCGAAGGCGGTCAGCAGGCCGTCGGGCGCAGGGACGCGGGCGACGGCCGGGAGCTGGGCGTCGGCGTGGCGGCGGCGGGCCAAGGCGACCTGGAGGACGAAGGCCTCGTCCCACTTGAGGCGGGCGCGGGCGTCGTGGATGTCCGCCTTGGTGTGCGGGCGGTGGATCTTGAGGAGAGCCTCGGGGAGGGGGACCAGGCCACGGCCGTCCCGCAGCGAGTCCGGGAGGGGGTCGACCGCTTCCTGGGCGCTCGGCAGCACCGTCTGCACGGACTTGGCGATCTTCCAGGACTCCAGCTTGGCGGTGGCCGGGTAGATCGGGATGAGGGCGCCCGCCCAGCTGTCGACGCTCTCCACGGCCTCGTCGCCTTCGCCGCGCAGCGGTTCGTACGCCGGGTGGGCCAGCTGGAGGCGGCGGTTGAAGACGGAGACCTTGCCGGAGAACATCGCGCGAGTGCCGGGCAGCAGGTCCTTGTGCGGCTTGTGCACGCCGTTCCCGAAGAAGACCAGTTGGAGGCGGCCGCTGCCGTCCGTGATGGTGACTTCGAGTCGCTGGCCCTTGCCGCGGGGCGCCTTGGACGAGGCGAAGGTGAGCAGGCGCGCGTCGGCGACCTGGGCGACCACCGTCACGTGTTCGTCCATCGGCAGGTCGGCGAGGTGGGTGAGCTGCCCGCGCTCCTCGTATCTGCGGGGGTAGTGGTGCAGCAGATCGCCGACGGTGTGCAGGCCGAGGTGCTCGGCCATCACCTTCGCGGTGGCGGGACCGAGCGCCTTCTTCAGTGGTTCTTCGAGCACGGGCACGAGATCCATTGCACACCACGACACTGACATTGCCGTATACGTCCCGGAAATCCGCTGGTCAGACGGCTCGTTCCGGGCCTAGGATGACGCGCTCCGGCCCTCTTCGCGGTCACCGTCCCCCGGGACCGCCCGACCCCGCGCCGTCGCACGTCCCCCCACCCGCCGGCGCAGCGACGATGGACTCCCAGACCTCACAGCCGTCCCAGGCATCCCCGTCACCTCATACGTTCCAGGTCGACCTGCGCGGTCTGGTGGACCTGCTCTCCCATCACCTCTACTCCAGCCCCAAGGTCTATCTGCGCGAACTGCTGCAGAACGCCGTCGACGCGATCACCGCGCGACGCGCCGAGCAGCCGGACGCCCCGGCCACGGTGCGCCTGTACGCCGAGGGCGGCACCCTGCGGGTGGAGGACTCCGGCGTCGGGCTCACCGAGTCCGACGTGCACAACCTGCTGGCGACGATCGGCCGCAGTTCCAAGCGGAACGACGGTCTGGAGTCGGCTCGTTCGGACTTCCTGGGCCAGTTCGGCATCGGGTTGCTGGCGTGTTTCGTCGTCGCCGAGCGCATCCGGGTGGTCAGCCGCAGCGCGCGGACGCCCGACGCGGCGCCCGTCGAGTGGACGGCCGCCGACGACGGCTCGTACACCGTGCGCACCCTGCCGCACGAGGCGCGCACCGAACCGGGCACCACCGTGCACCTGGTGGCGCGCGCCGGGGCCGGCGAGTGGCTGAGCGAGGAGCGGGTCCGCTCGCTGGCGCGCGACTTCGGTGCGCTGCTGCCGTACGACGTGCGGGTCGGCGACGAGCCGATCGCGGACCTTCCCGCGCCCTGGGACCGGCCCTATCCGAGCCCCACGACCCGAAGGGTCGCCCTGGCCCGGCACTGTCACGACCTGTTCGGGTTCACTCCGCTGGACTCGATCGATCTGGACGTGCCGCTCGCCGGGATCCGGGGCGTGGCCTACGTCCTTCCGTCGGCGGTCAGCCCCGCCCAGCGCGCGAGCCATCGCGTGCACCTGAAGGGCATGCTGCTCACCGAGCGGGCCGAACAGCTGCTGCCCGACTGGGCGTTCTTCGTGCGCTGCGTCCTCGACACGGACAGTCTGCGGCCCACCGCGTCGCGCGAGTCGCTGTACGAGGACGAGACCCTCGCCGCCGTACGGGAGGCACTGGGCGAGCGCATCCGGTCGTGGCTGACGGGGCTCGTGGCGGGCGATCCGGAGCGGTTGGCCGCCTTCCTGTCGGTGCACCACCTGGGCGTGAAGTCGCTGGCGCGGCACGACGCCGAGATGCTGCGCACGATGCTGCCGTGGCTGCCCTTCGAGACGACCGACGGACCGCTGTCCCTGGAGGAGTTCGCGCAGCGGCACCCGGTGGTGCACTTCACGCGGACCGTGGAGGAGTACCGGCAGGTCGCGCCGATCGCCTCCGCGCAGGGCGTCGGGGTCGTCAACGGCGGCTACACGTACGACAGCGAGCTGATCGAGGCGCTGCCGGCCGTGCGCCCCGGGACAGTCGTCTCGGAGCTGGACGCGGACACCGTGACGGCTCACCTGGACGCGGTGGACCCGGACGAGGAGCTGGCCCTGTCCGCCTTCCTGGGGGCGGCGCGGGCCCGACTCGACCCGCTGGGCTGCGATGTGGTCCTGCGCGCCTTCCACCCCCTGTCGGTGCCCGCCCTGCATCTGGACGACCGGGCGGCCCGCCACGAGCAGGCGAGGGCGGAGGCCGAGGAGCAGGCGGACGACCTGTGGGCGGGCATTCTCGGCTCGCTGCGCGGCAGCACCCCGCGCGCGCGTCTGGTCCTCAATCACCTCAACCCGCTGATCCGGCGGATCAGTTCGCTGAGGGATCCGGACCTGATAGGCACCGCCACGGAGTCCCTCTACGGACAGGCCCTGCTGATGGCGCAGCGCCCGCTGCGGCCCGCGGACTCGGCGCTCCTCAACCGCGCCTTCATCGGCCTCCTGGAGTGGGCCACCCACACCGACCCCGGAAAGGACGACCGCCGATGAGCCCGGCCATGGACTTCGACACGCTGCGCCGGGCGATGGCGGACAACTACGGGCAGCCGGAGGGGCCCGGCCGCAACGCGCGCGCGGAACAACTGCTCGTGGAGGCCGAGAAGCTGAACATCCCGCTCGCGGTCATCGAGGCGCTCGGACACCAGCTGAAGGTCTACAACTACAGCTCCGAGAAGGGCAAGATGTTCGTCCCCTTCGCGCGGCTGCTGCGCATGTGGGACGAACACCCCGAGGACTTCGACGAGTTCGAGATCCACTCCCTGCACTGGGTCTTCAAGTGGATGTCGGCGGGCATGCTCGACCAGCCGCACGTCCCGCTCGCCTCCATAGAGAAGTGGCTCGGCGAGATGGAGCACCGCTACCGTCTCGCCGGCCACTCCGAACGGGCCGTGCGCAGTGCCGAGTTCAGTGTCGCCGCCCACCTGGGCGACCTGGCGCGCGCCGAGCGGGCGTACACCGCCTGGATGGCCGCGGACCGTGACTCCATGGCCGACTGCCACGCGTGCGAGCTGCACGGGCAGGGGTGGTGGCGGGCGGTGCGCGGCGCGGACCCTGCCGCGCTGGAGGTGTGGGCGCCGGTTCTGGAGGGCGAGTACACCTGCGCCCACGAGCCGCACACCGTCCTCGCGTCCTCCCTGCTGCCGCTGCTGCGCCTCGGGCGGGTCGAGGAGGCGCGCGCCCATCATCTGCGGGGTTTCCGGCTGGTGCGCGCCATGGAGAGCATGCGGGGCGCGTACGCGGACCACGTGGAGTTCTGCGCCCTCACCGGCAACGAGGCACGCGCCCTGGAACTGCTCGCGGAGCGCCCGGCCTACTTCACGGACTCCGGGGACCCGCGCAGCAAGCTGGACTTCATGGCGGTGGTGGCGCTCACGATGGACCGCCTGACCGCCCTCGGGCTCGGCGGGCAGACGGTTCCCGGGCCCGTGGGGCGCGCGTGGACCGCGGGGGAACTCGCCGTGCACGCGCGCGGGGAGGCGTTCGGGCTGGCCGCACGGTTCGACGCCCGCAACGGCACGTCGTACGTCAGCGGGCGCGCCCGCGCGCGCATGGATCAGCCGCCGCTCATCGACCGGCTGCCGCTGGGTGTGCGCTCCACGCGGACGGCACCCACCGGGCCTCGTGTGTCGGCGCCGGTGCCCGTGCCGCAGGCCATGACCGAGGCCGCCGAGCCCGATCTGGACGCGCTGCTCGTCGAGGCCCGCCGCCTCTCGGCGCGTCGGAGCCCGGACGCGGTGGAGGCGTGGGCGGCGGTCTCGCGCGCCGCCGAGGGCCACGAGCTGGACGTCCGCGACCGCGCGGAGATCGCCGATCACGCGGCGATGGGGCGCGGCCCGCAGGGTGTCGACCTCTTCCACCGGGCCGCCGAGCTGTACGCCGAGGCGGGCGACCCCGGCGAGGCGCTGGCGGCCCGCGCCCGCGCCGCGTACGTCCACGCGCTGTCGGGCGGGACCGCGGAGGCCCTGACCACCGTCGCGGAACTGCGCGAGCAGGTGCTGGTCCTCTTCGCGGAGGGCGGGACTCAGGTGTCGCAGACGGCGTCCGTGCTGGTGGGACGGGCGCGGACGCTGATGCATCGGGTGGAGGAGGTGGAGGCCGGTTCGGAGAGCGGGCCCCTCGCCGCCTACGGCACCGGCGCGGAGGGCGATGTCATGGTCGTCGCCGAGGAGGCCGCGCGGGAGCTGCTGGCCCTCGCGGAGCCGCGTGCCGGGGACGACGTGGCAGTGGCGTCGCGGGCCGCGGAGGCGTACGCGATGCTCGGGGAGCTCGCGGCCCGTGCCGATGACGCCGAGGCGGCCGCCGAACTCCTGGCGCGCGCCGTCGAGGGCTTCGTGGCGGCGGGGCTGCCGTGGTTCGCCGTCGAGTACGACTCCCGGCTCGCCGGGATAGCGATGCACCTCGGTGATGTGGAGACGGCGGAGCGGGCGGCGCGCGCTGCGCTGGACCACGGGGGGTCCCATCTGGAGCCGACCGGCCATGCGCAGCTGCATCTCCGGCTGGCCGAGATCCTCGCCGCCACCGGGCGGTTCGGCCCGGCCTCGGAACACGCCCTGGAGTCCGCGCACTGGGCCGACGAAGCGGGCGAGGCCGCCACGCTCGGGGCCTGGGCGCGTCACCAGCTCGGTGGTTTCCTGCTCCGTCAGGGACGGTGGGCGGAGGCCGCCGAGATCCTGGAGTCGGCGCTGCCCGATCTGACCGGCGAGATGCACGGCGACGGTGCGATCGTGCAGACGCGCTGGTGGCTCGGCGACTGTCTGACCGAGCTCGGGGAACACCGCGAGGCCGCCGAGCACTGGCTGCGCGCCGCTGACATCGCCCGGCACTGGCCCGAGCAGCGCGACCACGCGATGCTCGCGCATCTCGCCGCCGAGGCCCTCGGGCACGCCGGGCTGACCGCCCAGGCGGATCAGGCGTACGCCCGTGCGGGCGACCTCTGGCGCGAGCTGGGCAACGTCCACGGGCTGGTCCGGGCGCTGCGGGCACGCGCCTGGGCCGCGGCCCGGCTGGACGGGGGGCTCGACGCGGCGCGGGAGTTGATGGGAGCGGCGGTCCAGGAGTGCGAGTCGGCGGCGGCGGGCGGGGCGGCTGCCTCGGGCCCGTCAGGTGACTCACCCGAGGCCGGGGCCGGATCCAGATCCATGGCCGGGACCAGGGGCGAGCGCGTACACGAGCACGAAGCCGAGGGCGAGGTCGAGGCGGAGCAAGAGGCGGAGCACGAGCACGAAGCCGCGCAGGAGGCCGAGGACGCGCGTCTTCGTGTGGTCGCCGAGCTCGGGCACACGCACCGCCAGTTCGGGGATCTCGTGGCCCGCTCCGTGGAGGACGACGCGGAGGAGGCCGCCACGCGGGCCGCGTTCGAGGAGGCTCTCGGGCACATCGCCCGGGCGGTCACCGTGTTCGACTCCCTCGGGGACGCCCTGCTCGACGCCCGGACGGGTGCCGAGCTGGCGGCTGGCTGGCTGGAGGCGGACCTGGGACGGCGCGAGGCCGCGACGACACGCGCGCGGGTGGTCCTCGCCGCTTGCGCGCGGCTGGACGGGGAGGTCGCGGAGGCGCGGCGGACCGAGGCCGAGAAAATGCGGGAGCTCATGGAGAGGGCCGACCAGGCCTGATCCGGATGCCTCACGGCAGACCCATAGCGGAAGACCCCGCAGCGTCGGGATCCGCGTCGTCGTCGCCCCGGATCTCCGCGGCCGCGCGGCGCAGTTCGTCGAGCACCGTGCGTACGGCCTTGCGCGCGACGCGTTCGGGCCGGTGGAGCACGTCGATGCGCCGTATGGCGTGGACCCCGCCGAGTGGTCGGAGAACCAGGGCGGGATGCGGGCGCGTGGTCCAACGGGGCATCAGGGCGAGCCCGCCTCCCGCCGCGACCGTCTCCGCGACGACCGCGAATTCGTTGATGCGGTGCACGATGTCGAGCCGCCGGTTCGCGGCGGTCGCGATGGCGTCGATGGTGGCCATCAGCGGGAAGCCGTCGTGCACGGTGATCCAGGGCCGGTCCGCGACATCCTGAGGGGTCAGGCGCTCTTCGCGGGCCAGCGGGTGGTCGGCCGGCATGGCGACGTCGAGCGGTTCACGCATCAGCGTGGTGGCGGTGACGGTGCGCGGCCAGGGCGGCGCGTGCGCGAGGTGGTGGGCGAGCACTAGGTCGTAGTCCCGCGTCAGCCGGGGAAAGTGGTCCTGCGCGACATCCTCGTCGGCGAGCGACAGTCGCGGAGCCTCCGGGCCCCGGCCGCGCAGCAGGACCGGGAAGAAGGTGGCGGCCGCACTGTGGAAGGCCGCCACCGACACGTCTCCGGCCGGCTCGTCGACGAACTCGTCCACGATGTGCCGGGCCCGGGCGAGGGCGGTCTCCACCTCGATCGCCGCGCCAGCCAGCGCCCGCCCGGCGTCCGTCAGCACCAGCCGTCGTCCGTCGCGTTCGGTGAGCGGTACGGGAATCGAACGTTGCAGCAGCCGTAGGTGCTGCGAGATCGCCGAGGGAGTCATCAGCAGCGCCTCCGCCACGGCGGTGACACTTCCCAGTTCACCGAGTTCCCGCAGGATCCGCAGCTGCCGCTCGTTCACCCGGTCATTGTAGTGATGCTTCAAAGATGGTGAAGAACATCGCTCTGGGCTTCAGGGTCGGGGTGCGGGAGCGTGTGGGGCGTGTCCCGAGTCCGCAGCACTGACGCAGTGCTCCTCCTTGTCGCCGCCGTCTGGGGTTCCAGTTATCTGGCCGCGAAGACCGCCACGTCGGCGCTCCCCGTCCTGCTCGTCCTGTTCGCCCGGTACGGCATCTCGGCCGTCGCCTGCCTCGCGCTCGTCGCCGTCCGCCACCGGGCCGGGCGCTGCACACGCGACGAGCTTCGCGTCGGGGCGGCACTGGGGGTCACGCAGGCCGCCGTCCTGGTACTGGAGACGTACGGTGTCGCGCACACCAGCGCGGCGAACGCGGGCCTGATCATCAGCCTCACCGTCGTCCTGACCCCGCTGCTGGACCGCACGGCGGGTGGGGCGGGGCTGCCCCCGCGCTACTTCGCCGCCACCGGCCTGTGTCTCCTGGCCGTCGGACTTCTGGTGTCCGGCAGCGGTTTCCACTCGCCCCGCAGCGGTGACCTGTTGATCCTCGCCGCCGCACTGGTCCGCGCGGCCCATGTCGCGCTGGTGGGACGGCTCACCGCCCGTCGCTCCGTACGGCCGCTGCACGTCACCACCGTCCAGACCGTCGTCGGCACCGCCCTGTTCGCGGTGCCCGTCGCCGGCACCCTGCCGACGCTGGGCAGGATCGACGCCGCGGGCTGGGCGCAGCTCGTCTATCTCGCCCTGTTCTGCAGCGTGTTCGCCTTCCTCGCCCAGACCTGGGCGGTGCAGCGCAGTTCCGCCAGCCGGGCCAGTCTGCTGCTGGGCACCGAGCCGGTCTGGGCCGTCGCGGTCGGCATCGGCCTCGGCGGCGAACACCTCACGGTCCTCACCGCCCTGGGTGCCACGCTCATGGTCGCCGGAACCTACTGGGGGCAAGCCGTCGAACGCGCTCACCGGACCGCCGGATCCAAGGAGGTCCCCGGACGGGCCACGGCTCGCGCGAGCGCGAGCGTCTGACCGGCCGGCTCGAACGTCGTGATCCGTACGCCGGAAAGCGGCTGCGGAAAGCGGCTCCGGCGACCGTCCGCCGTGCGGCGCCCGGCAGCCGCTACTCGACGCCGATCAGCAGCAGCGCGCCCTGGCGTCCGCCCCGGTACACCACGGTGTCCACCGCCAGGTACGACTCCCGTACCCGGGATTCGAGGTGGGCGGCGATGGTCTCGGGGGCCTCGTCGCCGAGGACGAGCGTGACCATCTCACCGCCGGCGGCGAGCATGCGGTCGAGGACGGTCTCGGCCGTGGTGGTGAGATCGGCGCCGATGACGGCGACATCGCCCTCGATGAGGCCGAGAACGTCCCCGGCCTGACAGATGCCGGCCATGGTCCAGGACTGCCGCTCGGCGACGGCGACCTCGGCATAGCGGGTGGCGCCCGCCGCCGACGTCATCGCGACCACGTCCTCGTCGAAACGGCGCTCCGGCTCGTGCACGGCCAGCGCAGCGATGCCCTGCACGGCGGAACGGGTCGGGATCAGCGCGACCCGGACGCCCTCGGCGCGGGCCTGTTCGGCGGCCGCCGCCGCGGTGTGCCGCAGGTCGGCGTCGTTGGGCAGCAGCACCACCTCGCGCGCGTGGGCCCGCCGTACGGCCTCCACGAGCTCCCCGCTGGCGGGCGGCTCCCCCGGCCGCGCCAGCACCGTGGTCGCCCCCGCCTCCGTGTACAGCCCGGCCAGGCCCTCGCCGGGTACGACGGCCACGACAGCGCGCTGCGCCCGCTCCCGGGGCGGACGCCCGGCCCCGGCTCCGGTGTGGACGTCACCGAGCGCGAAGTGGGTGATCCGGATGCGGTACGGCCTTCCCGCCTCGACCCCCGCCTCGACGGCCGCGCCCGCGTCGTCCACATGCACATGGACGTTCCACAGCCCGTCGCCGCCGACCACGACGAGGGAGTCGCCGAGTCCGTCGAGCCGGTCCCGCAGACGGTCCACGGCGGCGTCCTCCGCCTCCAGGAGGTAGATCACCTCGAACGCGGGATGGCCGTCCTCCGCCGCCCCGTCCACGCAGGCGTCCACCCCGCCGTCCTCCGGCACGTCCGCCCCGTCGGCCCCGACGTCTCCGTGCACGCGGGGACCGGGACGCCCGCCCTCAGTGGTTGCGGGGGCTTCGGGAGCTCCGGGACGGGCGTGCGGGGTGTCGGTGGTTCCGGCCGCAAGGAGGTCGGCCGTGCCGGTCACCCCCACGCCATGGGGAACGGTCTCCTCAATCCGCTCGTGCAGGCCGACGGAGGCCACGAGCGGCCTCGGCGCCTCCCCCGTGAACGTCTCCACCAGCGCCGCGAGCACCGCCACCAGACCGCGCCCGCCCGCGTCGACCACCCCGGCACGCTCCAGGACGGCGAGCTGCCCGGTGGTCGCGGTGAGCGCCGCACGCGCTCCCTCGTACGCCGCGCGCGCGACCGTGCCGCAGTCCCCCTCGGCACAGGAAGCCGCCTCGGCGGCGGCCGAGGCGACGGTGAGGACCGTGCCCTCGACGGGGTGCGCGACGGCCCGGCGGGCGGAATCGGCGGCGTTCCTCAGGGCGAGGCGCATGCCCCGGCCGTCGGTGTGAGGGGTCTCACTGTCGGCGGCGAGCACCTGGGCCATGCCCCGCAGCAGCTGCGCGAGGATGGTTCCGGAGTTGCCCCGGGCCCCGATCAGGGCCCCGTGCGCCATCGCCCGCACGGCGTCGGCGAGGGAGGGCCGCCCGATCGCCGCCACGGACGCCCCGTCCAGGCCCGCCCCTGCCCCCGATGCGGCGGCACCCTCGGTGCCGCCGGAAGTCCTGTCCCCGTCGGAGGCCGCGATCCCCCCGAGAACGCCGTTCCCTTCTGCGGTCCCGGTTCCTTCGGCGGCCCCGGTTCCTTCGGCGGCCCCGTTCGCTTCGGCCGTCCCGGTTCCTTCGGCAGGCTCCGGCGCCGGAGCGGCCGCCGCCTCGTACCCGGAGAACACCGCCTCGACCGCGGCCGCCGCCGACTCCACCGTCAGATACAGGTTCGTCCCGGTGTCCCCGTCGGCGACCGGGTAGACATTGATCGCGTCGATCTCCTCGCGCGCGCGGCCCAGGGCCTCCAGCGCGAGCCCGCACCAGGTGCGCACCGCGAGAGCATCGAATGTCTGCGGCACCTGCGGCACCTGCGCCTCCTTGAGCTGCTGGACGTGGGACGCAGCGTAGACCCAGAAAGGGTTACTGCCGGTAGCGGGCCTTGATGAGGGCGAGGGCAGCCGGGGCAGTCATGGTAGTTTCGTTCTCCGGACGCAGTCGTTGTATGCTGCTCCAGTTGCCCGATCCGATCGGGCCATCCCCCTGGCACCGACTCAGATCCTAGATCTTGATCCTCGGCACGCCGGGATCAACCGTAAGTGCATCTGAAGTCTTTGGAGTGACCCGTGGCTGCCAACTGCGACGTCTGCGGCAAGGGGCCGGGCTTCGGCAACAACATCTCGCACTCGCACCGCCGTACACCGCGTCGCTGGAACCCCAACATCCAGCGCGTCCGTACCGTGGTGGGCGGGACGCCGAAGCGCGTGAACGCTTGCACCTCGTGCATCAAGGCCGGCAAGGTCACGCGCTGACAACCGCTAGCGCGCGGCCACTGCTGGTACGTCTGCAATGAGCCCGTCCACCTCACGGTGGGCGGGTTTTTTGCTGCCCTCATCCGCCGGCCCCGCACTTCTGGCAGCGGCGTTCCACCACCTGCCAGAATCTGCCCAATGCGCTTCGGCATCCTGGGCCCCCTCGACATCCGTGCCGAGGACGGTGGCCCACTGGACCCCGGCGGGCCCCGGCCCCGCGCCCTGCTCACGCTGCTTCTCCTCCACGCGGGGCAGCCGGTCTCCACGGAACGGCTGACCGACGGCCTGTACGGCGCCGAGTGGCCGGCCGGGGCCGCCAACGCCCTCCAGTCCCAGGTCTCCCGCCTGCGCAGACGGCTCGGCACCCCTCCGGAGATCGAGGCCACCCCGACCGGTTACCGCATCGCCGTCTCCCCCGACTCCGTGGACGCCCACCGCTTCGAGCGCCTGGCCCGCGAGGGACGCACCGCGCTCCGGGGCGGCGATCACCTGAGCGCGGCGGGTCTGCTCCGGGAAGCGCTCGCCCTGTGGCGGGGCCCCGCTCTCGCCGACCTCCCCGGCGCGCACGCCCAGGTCGCCCGCCTCGACGAGCTGAGGCTCGCCGCCTTCCAGGACCGCGTCGACGCCGACCTCGCACTCGGCGGCGGCCCCGAACTCGTACCGGAGCTGCGCGAGCTGATCACGTCGCATCCACTGAGCGAGCGGCTCTACGGACAGCTGATGCGGGCCCTGCACTCCGGTGGACGGCCCGCCGAGGCTCTCGCGGTGTACGAGGAGGCCAGGCGCACGCTCGCCGACGAACTCGGTGCCGATCCGTCGCCGGAACTGTCCGCGCTCCACCTGGAACTCCTCCAGGGCGCGGAACCGGCCCGGCGGCGCATTCCTGCCCAGCTGACCCGCTTCATCGGCCGCGACGCCGAACTCCGACGGGTCGCCGCTCTCCTCACGCAGGCCCGCCTGGTGACGCTCACCGGGCCGGGCGGAGCCGGAAAGACCCGCCTCGCGATGGAGGCGGCGAGCACCGGCGCACGGGGAATCGGCACCGGCACCCGCAGCCCCGGCCCCAACGCCAGCCCCGGCCCCAGCCCCAGCCCCGTAAACGCTTGCGCAAGCGTTTACGCCGACGTCTGCGTCGTCGAGCTGACCGACCTCACCGACGGCTCCCGGATCCCGTACGCCGTCCTCACCGCACTCGGTGTCCGTGAGGGATTCCGTACGCCGGCGAGCGACACCACGCGGCGTCTCCTCGCCGCGCTGGAGGACCGTGAGCTGCTGCTGGTACTGGACAACTGCGAGCACCTGGTCGAGGACGTGGCCCGGGTGGCGGCGCTGCTGCTCGGCGCCTGTCCCGGGGTGCGGATCCTCGCGACCAGCCGGGAGTCGCTGGGGATCACCGGTGAGGTGCTGTGCCCGGTGCCGCCGCTGCCGCCGGAGGCCGCGATGCGGCTGTTCCTCGACCGGGCGGCGGCCGTGCGGCCGGGTTTCGAGGGGCACGCGCGCGTGGCCGGCATCTGTGCCGCGCTCGACGGGCTGCCGCTGGCCATCGAACTCGCCGCGGCCCGGCTGCGCACCCTCACCCCCGACGAACTCGCCGACCGCCTCGGCGACCGCTTCCGCGTGCTCTCCCGGGGCGACCGCACCAAGGCGCCCCGGCATCGAACCCTGCGGGCGGTCGTGGAGTGGAGCTGGGACCTGCTGGACGACGAGGAACGACAACTGGCCCGGCGGCTGACGGTGTTCTCCAAAGGAGCGACCCTCGCTGCGGTCGAGGCCGTGTGCGCCGTGCCGTACCCCGAGGACCTGCTGGCCTCCCTGGTGGAGAAGTCGCTGCTGGACGCCGTCGACGGGCGCTACCGGATGCTGGAGACCATCCGCGTGTTCGCCGCCGAGCACTTGGCGCGGGCGGGTGAGGAGGGCCCGCTGCGGGACGCGCACGCCGGGTACTTCCTGGGCCTGGCCGAGGAGGCGGAGCCGCATCTGCGGGACGGTGGACAACTCCCCTGGCTGGCCCGGCTGGGCGCGGAGCACGGGAACCTGGACACGGCCCTGCGCCATCTCGTCCGCACCGACCCGCGACGGGCCCTGCTCCTCATGGCCGCCCTGTCCTGGTTCTGGCGTCTGCGCGGGCTGCACGGCGAGCAGGTGCCGCTCGCCCACGCATTGCTCGCGGCCGTCGGCGACACCCCTCCTCCGGGGCTGACGGAGGAGTACGTCCTGTGCCTGATCAACACGGTCTCCGGCGACGGCGGCGATCCCGGCGCGCAGGAGCGCCTGAACCGCGCCGCCGTCCTGTTCGACACCCTCGCCGGGCCTCTGCGACTGCCCTTCGCCCTCGTGATGTGGTCGGTCGCGGACGGACCGCGCCGCGTCACCGACGACCGGGTGCGCCGCCAGGTCGGCGACGCCCCCTGGGGTTTGGCCCTGCTGGAGCTCGGCGACGGCCTCCAGCAGATGTTCGCCGGACGGCCTGAGGCGGCCGAGGCGGCGTTCACCCGCGGGCTGGCCGGATTCCGGGCCACCGGATGCCGCTGGGGCCTGGCCAACTGCCTCGACTGGCTGGCCCTGCCGGCCGACGTGCGCGGCGAGCACCGGCGGGCCCTGGCGTTGATCGACGAGGCCCTGACGTACGTACGGGAACTGGCGGCGTCGGAGGAGACCGGTGACCTGTTGCAGCGCCGGGCCACGGTCCTGTTGCACCTGGGAGACCTCGAAGGGGCTGCGGCGCACTACACGCGCGCCGCCTCCCTGGCCCGCGGCGCCGGTGCCGCGGACAAGGTCGCGGCCGCCCACCGCGGCCTCGGCGACACGGCCCGGCTGGGCGGGGACACGGCACGCGCACGCGTGCACTACGAGAACGCCCTGGAGGCGTGTGCGGCGAACTGGTTCAGTGTCGGCGAGTCCGTGCGGATCCTCATCGGGCTGGGCCGTACCGCGCTCGCCGAAGGGCACGCCGACGAGGCCCGCGACTGGTTCGCCCAGGCCGGCACCCTCGCCCGCGAGGTGCACGGCGGACTCGAACTCGCGGACGTCGCCGAGGCGTCGGCCGCCGTCGCGAGGTCTCCCGCACAGGCCGCCGTCCTGCTCGGCGCGGCCGTCGTCCTGCGGGGCTGCGCGGCCGACGGCGACCCCGAGATCGTCCATACACGGGAGCGCGTACGAGAACGGCTCTCCTCGGAGGCGTACGGCGCGGCCTTCCAGGAGGGGAGAAGCCTCGGGGCGGCGGCGGTCAGCGAACGGTAGGGGCACGGTCAGCGGCCGCGGCGAAGGTCCTGACCATGACGAAGAACTCGACAGAGAACCGCACCGGCAGGCTCGCGCACCTCGACGTCCTGATCTCCGGCGCAAGCATCGCCGGGCCCGCCCTCGCCCTCGGCCTCGCGCGGTACGGCGCCCGTGTCACCGTCGTCGAGAAGGCGTCCGAACTGCGCGAGGGCGGATTCGCCGTCGACTTCCGGGGCCATGTGCACCGGACCGTGCTGACCTCGATGGGCATCTGGGACGCGATCCACGCCCGGCAGACCCGCATGGGCCGGCAGACCGTCGTCGACGCCGACGGCACCCCTCGGGTCGATCTGCCGGCCGAGATGATGAGCGGCGACGTGGAGATCCTCCGCGGCGATCTGGCCCGGATCATGTACGAGCGCACCGCGGATCGGTTCGCGTACGTCTTCGACGACTCGATCGCCACGCTCGACGAGTCCCCCGGAGGCGTCGACGTGACCTTCGAGCGGGGCGCGCCCCGCCGCTTCGACCTCGTCGTGGGCGCCGACGGGCTGCACTCCCTCACCCGCCGTCTGACGTTCGGCGACGAGTCCGGCCACCTGCGCTTCCTGGACCACTACGTGGCGGCCTTCGGCGTCCCGAACGACCTGGGCCTGGATCGCGTCGGCCGTCTCTACAGCGAGCCGGGCCGGGCGGTCGTCATCGGCAACTACGACGGTGATCCGGACCGTGCGGGCGCGCTGCTCGTCTTCCGGTCGAGGAGGCTGGAGTTCGACCGGCGTGACGTGGCCGCGCAGAAGCGGATCCTGGCCGAGCGGTTCGCCGGAATGGGCTGGGAGGCCCCGCGTGTCCTCAAAGCCCTGGAAGGGGCCGAGGAGCTGTACTTCGACGCCATCGCCCAGGTCCATGTCGACCGGCTCACCAAGGGGCGGGTGGCGCTGCTCGGGGACGCCGGGTACGGCGCCACCATGGGCGGCATGGGGACCGGCGTCGCGATCGTGGCGGCGTACGTGCTGGCCGGTGAACTGGCTCTGGCGGACGGCGACCACCGCACCGCGTTCGCCGCGTACGAGACACGCATCCGGGACTTCGCCAAGGGCTGCCAGAAGATCTCCGGGAACGCGGGCCCCTTCTTCGCGCCGCCGACCGAGCGCAGGATCCGCAGCCGCGACCTCATGTACCGGCTCCTGAGCTCACGGCCGCTCGCGGGCTTCTTCAAGAAGCTCACCGAGAGGGCCGCCACCGGCATCGAGCTGCGGGAGTATCCGCGCCCGTGAGCCACGGCCCGGTCCTCTCAAGGGCCGGGCCCTCCCGCGCCTGATCCACCGGTCGCGGACAACTCGGCCGACGGCCCGAGAAGTTCCGCGGCGATCGTTCCACCGGACCGACGGGCGTCGCCATTTGGCCCTCCGGACCCCGAAGTCCACTTCCCGGACGGCGCGTTGGGCAGCGTCGGCCCAGCCGGCACGAGCACCCTCAGGACTCGATGTCCCCGAAGTGGTCCCAGCCGCCCTTGCTGGTCCAGGGGGCGCCGTCGACGGTGACCTGGGGCAGCGCCGACGGGTTGAGGACCTCGCCGATCACCTTCCAGCGCGCGGGCAGCTTCACGTCCGGCGGGAAGGTCGCGACGATCGCGTGGTCCTCGCCGCCGGTGAGCACCCACTGGATGGGGTCGACACCGACGGCCTGACCGATGTCGTTCATCTGGGAGGGGATGTCGATGTCCCCGGAGCGGACGTCGATGCGCACCTTGCTCGCCTCGGCGATGTGCCCGAGGTCGGCGATCAGCCCGTCGCTGACGTCCGTCATCGAGGTCGCGCCGAGTCCGGCGGCCGCCGGACCCGCGTGGTACGGCGGTTCGGGGCGGCGGTGGGCCTCGACAAAGGCGCGCGGCGAGCGGAAGCCCCGGGAGAGCACGGCGAACCCCGCCGCGGACCAGCCCAGCCAGCCGGTCACGGCGACGACGTCACCGGGCTGCGCGCCGCCCCGGGTGACCGGCTCGTGGTTGCGCAGATCGCCGAGCGCGGTGATCGCGATCGTGATGGTCTCGCCCCGTACGACATCCCCGCCGACCACGGCCGCGCCCGCGACCTGGCACTCGTCGCGCAGCCCGTCCATCAGCTCGGAGGGCCATGTGGCCGGGAGCTCGGCGGGTACGACGAGGCCGAGCAGCAGCGCGGTCGGTACGGCGCCCATCGCGGCGATGTCCGCGAGGTTCTGCGCGGCCGCCTTGCGTCCGACGTCGTACGCGGTGGACCAGTCGCGGCGGAAGTGCCGTCCCTCGAGGAGGATGTCGGTGCTCGCCACGACCCTGCGGTCCGGCGCGGCCACCACCGCGGCGTCGTCGCCGGGGCCGACCCGGACCGCCGGGGTGGTGGTGAGACGCGAGGTGAGCTCTCGGATGAGCCCGAACTCCCCCAACTCGCCCACGGTGCCCTTCATGATCGTCGTGCTCCCTCTGTCGCTGCTCGTGCCCGGTCGCGAGCCGTCTCCGTAGTCGGTACGGTCGAGTTGACCGTCAACTTGTGCAGTCCGTGCACCCCGGCGCGCAAGCCCCAGTCACCGCGGGTCTCCCCGCGGCGAGCGGCAACGCGATACCGTGGCGTTCCTTTTCCCCACATGATCCTCGTGGCCGCCCTGGAGGTTCCGTGGTACAGGCGTACATCCTGATCCAGACGGAGGTCGGCAAAGCGTCGACCGTCGCCGAGACGATCAGCAAGATCCCGGGGGTGATCCAGGCCGAGGACGTGACAGGACCGTACGACGTGATTGTGCGCGCCCAGGCCGACACGGTCGACGAACTCGGTCGCATGGTGGTCGCCAAGGTCCAGCAAGTGGACGGCATCACCCGCACCCTGACCTGCCCGGTCGTGCACCTGTAGCCCCCGTCTACCCTTGGCCGGTGAACTTCTTCCGTCACCGGCACACCGCTCTCCTCGGGCTGCCCGCTCTCGCGACGCTGATCGCGATCGCGGGCTGCTCCTCAGCAGACGACAGCGCGTCCGTCGCGGTTCCGAGCCCGGACACGAAGGTCACCGAGCTGTGCCAGAACCTGGACAAGGTGCTGCCGCGGACGTTGGACGGCCACAGCCGTGAGGACCCTGAGCCCCGGTCCGCGCTGACCGCGGGCTGGGGAAGCCCGGCGATCATACTGCGCTGCGGTGTCGAGCGGCCGCCGAAGATGGTCGACCCGAAGGTGGCGAAGGGCGACGACCCCAAGGCGGTAGGCGGCGGTGTGAACGGCGTCGACTGGCTGATGGAGAAGCAGGACGACGGAACGACCCGCCTCACCACCGCGTCGCGTCTGGCGTACGTCCAGGTCATGGTGCCCGACAGCGCCGATGTCTCCGGGGTGCTCGTCGGTCTGGCCGCCTCCGTCAAGAAGGCGATCCCCGAGGGGATCGCCGACTGACAGCAGGGTCCTGCGAGATGCTCAGCGCAGCCCCGTGGAGCGTCGCAGCGCCGCCTGCACGAGGCGGTCCACCAGCTCCGAGTAGCCGATGCCCGTCTCCTGCCACATCCGCGGGTACATGGAGATCGGCGTGAAGCCCGGCATCGTGTTGATCTCGTTGATCACGAACTCGCCGTCCTCGGTGAGGAAGAAGTCGGCGCGGACCAGGCCCTCGCAGGAGGCGGCCTCGAAGGCCTCGACGGCCAGGCGGCGGACCTCGGCGGTCTGCTCCTCGGTGAGCGGCGCGGGCACGATCCCGTCGGCCGAGTCGATGTACTTGGCCTCGAAGTCGTAGAAGGCGTGCGACTGCACGGGCGGGATCTCCGCGGGGACCGAGGCGCGCGGCCCGTCCTCGAACTCCAGCACCCCGCACTCGATCTCGCGGCCGCGCAGCAGCGCCTCCACGATGATCTTCGGGTCGTGCCGCTGGGCCTCCTCGATGGCCTCGTCGAGGCCCGAGAGGTCGTCGACCTTGGTGATGCCGAACGAGGAGCCCGCGCGCGCGGGCTTCACGAAGAGCGGCCAGCCGTGCTCACCCGCGAAGTCGACGATCTTCTTGCGGGCGGCGGACTCGTCCTGCTGCCACTCGCGCGGCCGGATCACGACGTACGGGCCCACCTTCAGGCCGAACGAGGTGAACACCCGCTTCATGTAGTCCTTGTCCTGGCCGACGGCCGAGGCGAGCACGCCCGAGCCGACGTAGGGGACCCCGGACAGTTCCAGGAGGCCCTGCAGGGTGCCGTCCTCGCCGTACGGGCCGTGCAGCATCGGGAAGACGACGTCGACCTCGCCGAGCGCCTTGGGGACCGAACCGGGTTCGTTGTAGACGACTTCGCGGTTGGCCGGGTCGACGGGTAGCACCACGCCGCCCTCGCTGGACTCGGCGAGCTGATCGACGCTGGGCTGCTTGCGGTCGATGATCGCCATGCGTTCCGGCTCGTCCGCGGTGAGCGCCCAGCGGCCGTCCTGGGTGATGCCGATCGGCAGTACGTCGTATTTCGTACGGTCGATCGCGCTGAGGACGGCGCCGGCCGTGACCACGGAGATCCCGTGTTCGGAGCTGCGGCCGCCGAAGACGACGGCCACGCGCGGCTTGCGAGGCGGCTGCTCAGGGTTCTGGGAGAGGTTCTCGGTGCTCATATCGCGTTGAGAGTACCCGGTGGTACGGCGGTGAGTCAGCGCCCCACGGCGGCCGTTGCTCAGCGTCGTACCCACCGTTGCGGAGCGTCGCCCACCTGGCGGTTCGGCGGAGCCGGTTCAGCGGCGTTCGGGCTTCGCGCTGCGCGACATCAGCTCCTTGAGGGCGACCACCGGGGGCTTGCCCTCGTGGACGATGCTGACGACCGTCTCCGTGATCGGCATGTCGACGCCGTGCCTGCGGGCCAGATCCAGCACGGACTCACAGGACTTGACGCCCTCGGCGGTCTGCCGGGTGACCGCGATGGTCTCCTGGAGGGTCATGCCCCTGCCGAGGTTGATGCCGAAGGTGTGGTTGCGGGAGAGCGGCGAGGAGCAGGTCGCGGCGAGGTCGCCGAGGCCCGCGAGGCCGGAGAACGTCATCGGGTCCGCGCCCATGACGAGTCCGAGCCGGGTGGTCTCGGCGAGGCCGCGGGTGATGAGCGAGCCCTTGGCGTTGTCGCCCAGGCCCATGCCGTCGGCGATGCCGACGGCGAGACCGATCACGTTCTTGACGGCGCCGCCGAGTTCGCAGCCCACCACGTCGGTGTTCGTGTACGGGCGGAAGTACGGCGTGTGGCATGCGGCCTGGAGGCGCCGGCCCACGGCCTCGTCCCGGCAGGCGACGACCGCGGCCGCGGGCATCCGCTGCGCGATCTCCTTGGCGAGGTTGGGTCCGGTGACGACGGCGACGCGGTGCGCGGAGACCTTGGCGACCTCCTCGATGACCTCGCTCATCCGCTTCACGGTGCCGAGTTCGACGCCCTTCATGAGGGAGACGAGCACGGTGTCCGGGGCGAGCAGCGGCACCCATTCCGCGAGGTTCCCGCGCAGGGTCTGGGAGGGCACGGCGAGCACGGTGAAGTCGGCGTCGCGTGCGGCCTCGGCCGGGTCGGCGGTGGCCCGCAGGTTCTCGGGAAGTTGGATTCCCGGGAGGTAGTCCGGGTTCATCCGCGTGGAGTTGACCGCGTCGGCGAGTTCGGGGCGGCGCGCCCACAGGGTGACGTCGCACCCCGCGTCGGCCAGCACCATGCCGAAGGCCGTACCCCACGATCCGGTCCCGAAGACGGCCGCCCTGACCGGCTTGCTCACGTGCCCTGCCCTTCTTCCTGCTGTGCTTTTTCCTTGGTCGCGGCCTTGCGGCGCTGCGCGATGCGCACCTCGCGCGGGTCGTACACGTTCTCGGGCGCCTTCTCGCCGCGGATCAGCTCCAGCTGCGCGGTGACGGCGGCCATGATGACCTCGGTGGCCTCCTTCAGGAGGTCCGGGTTCATCTCCCTGTCGTAGAAGCGCGAGAGGTCCACCGGCGGGCCCGCGAGCACGTGGTGGGTCTTGCGCGGAAGGATGTTGGGCTTCTTCGCGTACGCGGGCAGCAGTTCGTTGGCGCCCCACTGCGCGACCGGAATCACCGGGCACTTGGTCTGCAGGGCGACCCGCGCCGCACCGGTCTTGCCGGTCATCGGCCAGCCGTCGGGGTCCCGGGTGAGGGTGCCCTCGGGGTAGAACGCGACGCACTCACCGCGTTCCACGGCGTCGATCGCGGCCCGGAAGGCGCTCAGCGCGTCGGTGCTCTCGCGGTAGACGGGAATCTGTCCGGTGCCGCGCATGGCGGCACCGACGAATCCCTTCTTGAAAAGGCCGGCCTTCGCCAGGAAGCGCGGAACACGCCCGGTGTTGTACTGGTAGTGCGCATACGCGAACGGGTCCACGTGGGAATTGTGGTTCACCGCGGTGATAAATCCGCCCTCGGCCGGAATGTTCTCCATTCCGCGCCAGTCCCGCTTGATCAGAACCACCAGCGGCGGTTTGCAGAGAACCGCTGCGAAGCGGTACCAGAAGCCGATTCTGCGGCGGGGCACGCGGACACCTTCCTCTAGAGCCTGGGGGGCCGCACAAGTGTCGCTCCAGGCCGCCTGTCTGTCGAGAACACCGTACGCCCCGACGTCCGGACCGCCAGGGCGACCGGGTCACAATAAGGCGTGACTGGAGAGGGCGGAGCGCTCGTGCGGTGGACCTTGGTCGTACCCCTCAAACCCTTGGCTCGGGCCAAGAGCAGGCTGGCGGACACCGCCTCCGACGTACTGCGCCCCGGCCTCGCCCTCGCGTTCGCGCAGGACACCGTGGCGGCGGCGCTGGCCTGCGCCGCGGTCCGGGATGTGGCGGTCGTCACGGGCGACGCGCTGGCCGGACGGGAACTGTCCGCGCTGGGCGCGCGCATCGTCGCGGACGAGCCGGGAGGGGGTCTCAACGCGGCGCTGACGCACGGAGCAGCGGTCGTGCGGTCCCGGGATCCCGAAAGTGCCGTTGCGGCGCTGAACGCCGATCTGCCCGCTCTGCGGCCTTTGGAATTGGCCCGGGTGCTGGCCGCCGCCGGCGAATTCCCCCGCGCCTTTCTGGCCGATGCTGCTGCAATCGGCACCACTCTCCTGGCCGCTTCCCCGGGCCTGGAATTGCTCCCCGCTTTCGGCGGCGATTCCCGGAACCGCCATCGCGCCTCGGGAGCCGCGGAACTCCGTCTCGACGCCGTGGATTCCGTACGACAGGACGTGGACACCCGCGACGATCTGCGGGCGGCGCTGACGCTCGGCGTGGGGCCGCGCACGGCCGCGGCGGCGGCACGGTTGCTGATTCCCGGACAGTAGGCCGGTCCGCCGCCGACGGGCCGGTTCCCCGACGGCGGACCGGTCGTCCGGCGGCGGACCGGTCCGCCGGCCGTGGGCCGTCCGCGGCCGGCCGGGAGTTCCCCGCACCTCGCGAGCCGCCTCCGCGCGGCCGGAGTTCCCGCTTCCCTCAGGCGGCGCTCCGCGCAGCGGGGTCAGTAGGCTGCCCCCATGCAGGCGACCTCGTACACGTACGACCCCGAGACCCGCAGCGGACAGGTGCTGCTCGACGACGGCACCCCGGTGCCCTTCGACGGGCCGGCGTTCGATGCCGGCGGGCTGCGGCTGCTGCGCCCCGGGCAGCGCGTGCGGATCGAGACCGAAGGGGAGGGCGCGGAGCGCCGGATCACCCTGATCACCCTGCAGACGTTCTGAGCATGCCGCGGGCCGGGCTCCCGGTGGGAGCCCGGCCCGGCGCGTGAGGAACCCCAGCGCCCTGCTTCTAGCGGGCGGTGGCCTTCTTGGCGGTGGTCTTTCGAGCCGTCGACTTCTTGGCGGGGGCCTTCTTGGCGGTGGCCTTCTTCGCCGGAGCCTTCTTGGCCGCGGTCTTCTTGGCAGCGGTCGTCTTCGCCGCGGTCTTCTTGGCTGCCGCGGTCGTCTTCTTCGCGGCCGTCGTCTTCGCCGCGGTCTTCTTGGCTGCCGCGGTCGTCTTCTTCGCGACCGTCTTCTTCGCCGTGATCTTCCTGACCGCAGCCTTCTTGACGGTGGTGGCCTTCTTCGCCGCGGCCTTCTTGACCGTCGCGGAAGCTCCGCCGGAGAGGCTGCCCTTCGGGGCCTTCTTGACGGCGACGTCGTTCTTCGGGAGCTTCTTCGAGCCGCTCACCAGGTCCTTGAAGCCCTGGCCCGCGCGGAAACGCGGCACGGAGGTCTTCTTGACCCGAACACGCTCACCCGTCTGCGGGTTGCGGGCGTAACGAGCCGGACGGTCGACCTTCTCGAAGGAACCGAAGCCGGTGACCGAGACCCGGTCTCCGCCGACAACCGCACGGACGATGGCGTCCAGTACCGCGTCGACCGCGTCGGCGGCCTGCTGACGCCCGCCGACCTTGTCGGCAATCGCTTCTACGAGCTGCGCCTTGTTCACGTCTTCCCCTTCGGAGACATTGCCCGAACGAATGCGTTCAAGCTTTTTCGCACGTTAGGCAGATATATACCGCAAATCAAACACGAAACGGGCTAATCACCCTTGTGCCGCAACGAACTCGGGCCGCAGCGGAGTTCCTCAGCGTTCCCCTTCGAGGAATCGACCCTCGTCGAGGTCGTCGGTGAACCGCTCCAGACGCCTTGCCGCATCGGCGAGATCGTGCTTGGCCACGGCCGTAATGACCAGCAGCTTCCGGGTCAGCGCCATCCGTACGCCCTCCGGGACTTGCAGTGCGCGCACTGTTGTGTGCGCTTCCTTGAGTTGGGCCGCGACTGCCGTGTAGAGCTCGAGTTGGCCGTCACGTTCCATGCACAGATTGTGCCATCTGGGGCGAGTTGTCGCCTGCGCAGGGGGTAACTGCCGTCCCTCGAAGGCCTGCTGAGCGCCCCGCCCGGAAGCTGCGCATACCTGCGCGTACCCAGGCAACCGCCTTTGTAACTAAGGGAGTTGGCGGGCATTTCGGGGGCCTGCGGGGCCCTCCCGAGGGCGGATACAGCTGTACCCCCAACCGTCCACGATTGGGGGTACAGAGGGGTGTTGCGGTGGCTGAAATCAGTCTTGCCCCGGCCGCGATCGGGCCTGCGCGTCAGACCTGCAGCGTCTTCGGCTTGTGCGACGGCCGCTTGGCCTCGTACGCCGCGATGTCGCCCTCGTTCTGGAGGGTGATGGAGATGTCGTCCAGCCCGTTCAGCAGCCGCCAGCGGGCGTTCTCGTCGAGTTCGAAGGCGGCGGTGATGCCCTCGGCACGCACTTCACGGGCCTCCAGGTCGACCGTGATCTCGGCCTGCGGGTCCTGCTCCGACAGCTCCTGGAGCGCGTCCACGATCTTCTGCTCCAGAACCACCGTGAGCAGGCCGTTCTTGAGCGAGTTGCCGCGGAAGATGTCGGCGAACCGGGACGAGATGACGGCCTTGAAGCCGTAGTTCTGGAGCGCCCAGACGGCGTGCTCGCGGGAGGAGCCCGTACCGAAGTCGGGACCCGCCACCAGAACCGTGGCGCCCTTGCGCTCGGGCTGGTTGAGGATGAAGGACCCGTCCTTGCGCCAGGCCTCGAAAAGGCCGTCCTCGAAGCCGTCCCTGGTCACCTTCTTGAGCCAGTGGGCGGGGATGATCTGGTCGGTGTCGACGTTGCTGCGGCGCAGCGGGACGGCCCGGCCGGTGTGCGTGGTGAATGCTTCCATGGCTCTCAGACTCCAGCGGGCACAGGGGCGTCGGACAGGTCGGCCGGGGAGGCCAGGTGGCCGAGGACCGCCGACGCGGCGGCGACCTGCGGCGAGACCAGGTGCGTACGGCCGCCCTTGCCCTGCCTGCCCTCGAAGTTGCGGTTGGAGGTGGACGCGGAGCGCTCACCGGGAGCCAGCTGGTCGGGGTTCATGCCCAGACACATCGAGCAGCCCGCGTGCCGCCATTCGGCGCCGGCCTCCTTGAAGACCACGTCCAGGCCCTCGGAGACGGCCTGCAGACCGACCCGCGCGGAGCCCGGGACGACCAGCATCCGTACGCCGTCGGCGACTTTGCGGCCCCCGACGATCTCGGCGGCCGCACGCAGGTCCTCGATACGGCCGTTGGTGCACGAACCTACGAAGACGGTGTCGACCTTGATGTCGCGCAGCGGCTGCCCGGCGGTCAACCCCATGTATTCCAGGGCCTTTTCGGCGGCGTGGCGCTCCGAAGCGTCTTCGTACGAAGCCGGGTCGGGGACGTTCGCCGAAAGCGGCGCGCCCTGGCCCGGGTTGGTGCCCCAGGTGACGAACGGCGACAGGGAGGCGGCGTCGATGACAACCTCCGCGTCGAATTCGGCGTCGTCGTCGGACTTCAGGGTCTTCCAGTATTCGACCGCGGCGTCCCAGTCCTCGCCCTCGGGGGCGTGGGCGCGGCCCTTGAGGTAGGCGAAGGCGGTCTCGTCGGGGGCGATCATGCCCGCGCGGGCGCCGGCCTCGATCGACATGTTGCAGATGGTCATCCGGGCCTCCATCGAGAGTTTCTCGATGGCGGAGCCGCGGTATTCCAGGATGTAGCCCTGGCCGCCGCCGGTGCCGATCTTGGCGATGATCGCCAGGATCAGGTCCTTGGCGCTGACGCCGTCGGGCAGCTCGCCGTCGACGGTGATGGCCATGGTCTTCGGGCGGGCCAGCGGCAGCGTCTGGGTGGCCAGCACATGCTCGACCTGCGAGGTGCCGATGCCGAACGCCAGGGCGCCGAAGGCACCGTGTGTGGAGGTGTGCGAGTCACCGCAGACCACGGTGGTGCCCGGCTGGGTCAGACCCAGCTGAGGTCCCACCACATGCACCACGCCCTGCTCGACGTCGCCCAGCGAGTGCAGTCGTACGCCGAATTCGGCGGCGTTCTTGCGCAGCGTCTCCAGCTGGATCCGGGAGACCGGGTCCGCGATGGGCTTGTCGATGTCGAGGGTCGGGGTGTTGTGATCCTCGGTGGCGATGGTGAGGTCGAGACGGCGCACCGGGCGCCCCGCCTGACGCAGACCGTCGAAGGCCTGCGGGCTGGTCACCTCGTGCAGCAGGTGCAGATCGATGAAGAGGAGGTCGGGCTCGCCCTCGGCGCGCCGGACGACATGGTCGTCCCAGACCTTCTCCGCGAGTGTCCTACCCATCGCTTTCCCTCCGGCCGGCTTGTGTGGCGCCGGCCCAACTAGAGATTTCCGGGGCGGTGGACGTCCGTACCCCTTGTACCGGACGTCGTCCGCCGGACCCGTTGGTTCGCGGGCCGCTGTGTCTACAAGGGTGGCGCGTTCCACCGGAAATTGAACTTGCGTTTCACAGAGTGAGACGCGAGTATCGTTTCATGGACAACAGTAGCGGCGTCGGCGTTCTGGACAAGGCAGCCCTTGTCCTGAGCGCTCTGGAGTCCGGTCCGGCCACCCTCGCGGGCCTGGTCGCGGCGACCGGACTGGCACGACCCACGGCACATCGCCTGGCCGTGGCACTTGAACACCACCGCATGGTGGCGCGCGACATGCAGGGGCGCTTCATTCTCGGGCCCCGTCTCGCCGAGCTGGCCGCGGCCGCCGGTGAGGACCGCCTCCTCGCGACGGCGGGCCCGGTGCTCACGCACCTGCGGGACATCACGGGCGAGAGCGCGCAGCTCTACCGTCGCCAGGGCGACATGCGTATCTGCGTCGCCGCCGCCGAGCGGCTGTCCGGCCTGCGGGACACCGTCCCGGTCGGCTCGACCCTCACCATGAAGGCCGGCTCCTCCGCCCAGATCCTGATGGCCTGGGAAGAGCCGGAGCGGCTGCACCGCGGTCTGCAGGGCGCCCGCTTCACCGCCACCGCCCTGTCGGGAGTACGGCGCCGGGGCTGGGCCCAGTCGATCGGTGAGCGCGAGCCGGGCGTGGCGTCCGTCTCCGCGCCGGTCCGCGGTCCCTCGAACCGTGTCGTGGCCGCCGTGTCGGTCTCCGGACCGATCGAGCGCCTGACCCGTCACCCGGGCCGGATGCACGCCCAGGCGGTCATCGACGCCGCCGGACGTCTCTCCGAGGCCCTGCGCCGCACGGGCTGACCTTCTCTCCACTCCCGCGCGTGACGGGACGGGCCGGCCTCAACGCCGCGGCAGGCCCTCCCCGATGCGCACCGTCCCGTACGCGGGGTGTGCCGGCCTTCGAGGTCCCGGCACACCCCGCGCCCTCTTTACGGTTTCTCGGCGTGAGCGAACTCATGGCGCCGCATGCCGAGTTGATCTCCGGTCGGCGCGGCCGTCCGCAATCGTCCGGGCACCCTCGGTCGCCGGTTCGCCCGGGAACGCCGAAAGGGCCCCCACCGAAGTGGAGACCCTTTCCGATCGCGTACCCCCGACCGGATTCGAACCGGCGCTACCGCCTTGAGAGGGCGGCGTGCTAGGCCGCTACACAACGGGGGCGTGGATCTTGCGTTTCCGCAGACCCGAGCTGGGCTACCAGGACTCGAACCTAGAATGACGGTACCAGAAACCGTAGTGTTGCCAATTACACCATAGCCCATGGTGGTTTAGACCAGTACCCCCGACCGGATTCGAACCGGCGCTACCGCCTTGAGAGGGCGGCGTGCTAGGCCGCTACACAACGGGGGCCCTAGCGATCCTGCATGAGAGGCAGCGGGTGCGACCCGAACTGTCTCCCTGGGAAGGATCTGTACCCCCGACCGGATTCGAACCGGCGCTACTGCCGTGAGAGGGCAGCGTGCTGGGCCGCTACACAACGGGGGCGTTGCGGATCTGGATCTCCGCGTGTGCAGATGAGCTCTGCGAGCTGGCCTACCAGGACTCGAACCTAGAATGACGGTACCAGAAACCGTAGTGTTGCCAATTACACCATAGGCCACTGAAACGCAACCCCGGATGGGATTCTGTTTCGGCTAGCACCTCCGAGCTCCGGCCTTTCGGCCCGCTCCCGGCGGCGCAGAAAGAACATTACCCGAAGGTGGACCCCGCTCCAAAACGGGTATCGGTGCCGAGCAGCGCGGGGAGTTCGGCCAGCGACGAGATGCGGTGCGGACCCGTCGGCGGACCGTCGGACGCGAGGTGCGCGCCGTCCCGGTCGATCCAGACGGAGAGCAGGCCCGCCTCGGCGGCACCCCGTCCGTCGATCTCCGGGTGGTCGCCCACGTAGGCGACCCGGTGCGGCGGCAGGTCCAGGGCGTCGCAGGCCGCGTGGAAGGCGGCCGCGGCGGGTTTGGAGACGCCGAGCTCGGCGGCGCACAGGATCGCCTCGAAGCGGTCGTGCACGCCGAGGACGCGCAGTTTGCGGTCCTGCACGAGGAGGCTGGAGTTGGACAGGACCGCGTGCCGGTGGCTGGCGACAAGGGCGTCCAGCGCGGGCAGGACGTCCGGGAAGAGGGTCCAGGCGCATTCGTAGTGCGTGATGTACCTGTCGAACCACGCGTCGGCCTCGGTGTCGCTCAACGCCTCCCCCAGGAACACCCGGACGCGGTCCCGGCGCTGGCCCTGCCAGTCCGTCTCGCCCGCCGAGAACCTCGCCCACTGCGCGTCGGTGACCTCCCGCCAGCGCGCGAGGGTCTGCTCGACGGACGTGTGTCCGTCGAGCAGACCCTCGGCCACGAGGTGGTCGCGCATGCCCGCCCGGTCGGCGGCCGTGTAGTCGAAGATCGTGTCGTCGATGTCCCAGACAACGGCGTCGATGGTCATGGACCGACCGTATCCCCGGGTGCGGGCGGTTGTCCCTCAGGCGGTCGTGGTCGTACCGGTCAGCGTGAGGGCGGGGCCCACGCCGTCGCGCGGGTCCGCGGTGACCTTCCAGGTGTAGGTGCCGCGGGGTGCGGCGACGCCGGACTCGGTCCTGCCGTCCCAGGAGGCGCGGACCGCCGCGGCGGCGGTGGCTCCGGTCAGCGTGCGGACGACCGTGCCGGAGGCGTTGCTCAGCGTCAGGGTCCAGGTGGCGGGCTTGTTCACCTGCCACACGGGCCGCCACGGGGAAGAGGTGCTGGGCCCACCGGGCTGCGGGTCGGTCTGGGCCTCCATCTGCGCGAGCGGCGAGGTCGGCACGCCCGCCGTGACGATCGCCACCTGACGCCGGTCCGTGAGATACGCGACGTTCCCGCCGAACCGGTCGACCGCCCAGCGGCCGGTGCTGCCGCCGGTGTTCTGGTCCCCGGCGGGCAGCACGGCCACGGTCCGGGTGGTGGCCGTACCGGTGTGGAAGTCGGTGAGCAGCAGCTCGTGCGTGGTGCGGTCCTCGCGGACCAGATAGCCGTCGGCGAGGCGGGCCTGGCCGGCCGGGACCGTGATGGCGCGGCCCGCGGCACGGTCGTAGACGCCCGCGGGTCCGGCTCTGCCGCAGCTCCAGTACAGCCAGGTGTTGACCGCCTGGATCTCGCTGGGTGTGCAGGGGGCGCCGGTGTCGACGGTGACGACGTTCTTCTTGGCCTTCAGGTCGTACGCCACGACGGTGCCCTGCGTGCTGCCGGGGGTCCACAGGCGCTGGCCCCAGACCGCGGCGGCGGTGCGGGGACGGTCGAGCGCGGTCTCGCCGGCGGTGGCGCCGCGCGCGAAGTCGGTGACCTTCTGGCTGCCGGGGGTACCGCCGTTGTAGAGGACGTAGCGGCCGGTGCCGGTGCCGATACGGCCGGCCGCGTCGGCGGTCGGCACGCTGACGAGCGTCGTGGCGTCGGGTCCTACGACCAGGACGTGCTCCCCGCCCTGCGCGTCGGTCCACAGGGAGGCCACCCGGCCGTCGCCGAGGGCTTCGAGCTGCGGGCAGGCGGCGTCACCGCCCAGGCAGGTCGTGGGCGCGAGCGCCGGGCCGCGGCGGGACTGGAGGCCGGTGGGCCGGCCGGCGGTGTCCAGCGGGACGGCGTGGAAGCCGTAGACGCCGCCGACGCGCGTCGTGTTGCCGTACATCAGCAGCTCTCCCCCGGCGAGCGCGATGCCGTCGGGGACGGTCTGCCAGGCGGGTACGTCGAGCACCTTCTCGGTGGCGGCCGAGCCGTCGTCGGCGGGGGTGACCCGGTAAACGTGCCAGTCGACGCTCGACGGTCCGGCGGTGGCGAGGGCGCCGCCGTCCGGCGTGGGCAGGTAGGCGCCCTGGGAGTGGGCGAGCAGGGTGCGGGCCGTGTTGTCGGTGAGCGAGACGGCCGTGAGTTCGGGAGTGGCGCCGCCGGGCAGGAACGTCGCGTTGGCGGTGAGGAGTTGATCACCGACCACGGTCTGCGCCACGCCGAGGAAGGGCGCCGTGATGGTGCTCGGGGCGGTACCGGGCGCGGAGTCCACCCGGATCGCCTTGGTGCCGTTGACCAGCCAGCGGTCGTTGAAGACGATCCGCGGCTCGCCGCCGACGCCGGTGAGGTACATACGGAAGGCGCCGTCCGCGAGGTCCACCAGCCCCACGCCGGTGGTGCCGTCCAGGGTGTAGAGGGCGGCGAGGCGGCGGACCGAGCCGCCGGTGACGAAGGTCCCGGTGAGCTGGGCGCCGTCGGGGAGTCCGGTCACCGGTTGGTCGGCCGTGGTGCCGTCGGCGGCGGCGCGCAGCACGTGCGGGGCGCCCGCGGCGTCCTGGGTGAGCACGCTCCAGCCGGCGGCGGCCCGGTACGTCTGGCCGGCCGGGACGGTGACCGTTGCGGTCACGCCGGTGGAGCGGTGCTGCTGGGTCACGGTGGCGCCGGAGACGGTGGTGATCACGTCGGTGCCGGTGGACAGGTCGTCCGGGCCCGCGTGCGCGGGCGGCGTGACTCCCGGGTAGTCGGCCCACTGCGGCGGCGCCGAGCCCTCGGGCAGCCGGTAACGGAACCCGGAGGATCCCGCCCAGGTGTAGGCGACCTCGGTCGGCACCGTGCTGCTCAGCGGCACGGTGGCCACGGGTGTGTCGGCGCTCGGCGCGGCCTGCGCGGGCGCGGTGGGTACGGCGCACGACAGGGCGACGGCCCCGCCGAGGGCCACTGCGGCAAGTCTTCGTGAACGGGTCACGATCCCCTCCCCTGAAACATGGCGCACAGGCACGTCATGAACACAGGAGGCATACAACTGTCGCAGTGGGAGCGGGAGTTGACAGGAACAGTGAACTCCGGGTGACCGGTCGGCGCACAACAGGGGGGCGGTGCCCGAACCGGGCACCGCCCCCCTGCGCGTCCATCGTGTGCCTACGCGGCGAGCCGCTCCAGGGCGGCGTCGACGCGGGCCAGCGTCTTCTCCTTGCCCAGGATCTCCAGGGACTCGAAGAGCGGCAGGCCGACCGTGCGGCCGGTGACGGCGACGCGGACCGGGGCCTGCGCCTTGCCGAGCTTGAGGCCGTGCTCCTCACCGGCGGCCAGGACGGCCTCCTTGAGGGACTCCGGGGAGGACCAGTCGGCCGCGTCCAGCTTCTCGCGGGCCGTTCGGAGCAGGGCGTCGCTGCCCTCCTTCATGGCCTTCGTCCAGGAGGCCTCGTCGACGGCCGGCTCCGGCAGGAACAGGAAGTCGACGTTGTCCGTGATCTCGGAGAGGACCTTCATCCGCGACTGGGCGTGCGGGGCGATCGCCTGCCACTTCGCCTCGTCGAAGTCCTCCGGCGCCCAGGGCGCGAAGGGGGCGCGCAGCCAGGGGGCGCAGCGCTCGGTGAAGTCCTTCACGTCGAGCAGGCGGATGTGGTCGGCGTTGATCGCCTCGCACTTCTTCAGGTCGAAGCGGGCCGGGTTCGGGTTCACGTCCGTGACCTCGAAGGCGGCGACCATCTCGTCGACGGAGAAGATGTCGCGGTCCGCCGCGAGCGACCAGCCGAGCAGGGAGAGGTAGTTCAGCAGGCCCTCGGGGAGGAAGCCGCGCTCCCTGTAGAGGTTGAGCGAGGACTCCGGGTCACGCTTGGAGAGCTTCTTGTTGCCCTCGCCCATCACGTACGGGAGGTGGCCGAAAGCCGGGGTCTCCTTGGCGATGCCCAGCTCGGTCAGCGCCTTGTAGAGGGCGATCTGCCGCGGGGTGGAGGAGAGCAGGTCCTCGCCGCGCAGGACGTGGGTGATCTCCATCAGGGCGTCGTCGACGGGGTTGACCAGCGTGTACAGCGGAGCGCCGTTCGCGCGGACGATGCCGTAGTCCGGGACGTTCTCCGGGAGGTACGTGATCTCGCCGCGGACCAGGTCGTCGAACGTGATCGCCTCGTCGGGCATCCGGAAGCGGACGATGGGCGTGCGGCCCTCGGCCTCGTAGGCGGCCTTCTGCTCGGCGGAGAGGTCGCGGCAGTGGCCGTCGTAGCCGGAGGGCTTGCCGGCGGCGCGGGCGGCGTCGCGGCGGGTGTCCAGCTCCTCGGTCGAGCAGTAGCAGCGGTAGGCGTGGCCCGCGTCCTGCAGCTTGCGGGCGACATCCTGGTAGATGTCCATGCGCTGGGACTGGCGGTACGGCGCGTGCGGCCCGCCGATCTCGGGGCCCTCGTCCCAGTCGAAGCCCAGCCAGCGCATCGAGTCGAGCAGCTGGTCGTACGACTCCTCGGAGTCGCGGGCCGCGTCGGTGTCCTCGATGCGGAAGACCAGGGTGCCTTCGTTGTGCCGGGCGAACGCCCAGTTGAACAGGGCGGTGCGGACCAGCCCGACATGGGGGTTGCCGGTCGGGGAGGGACAGAAACGAACACGGACGTTAGCCACGCTTGATCACCTTGTTGGTGAGAGTGCCGATGCCTTCGATGGTGACGGCGACCTCGTCGCCGACGTTCAGGGGGCCGACCCCAGCCGGGGTGCCGGTGAGGATGACGTCGCCGGGGAGCAGCGTCATGGCCTCGGTGATGTTGACGATCAGGTCCTCGATGGAGTGGATCATCTCGCTGGTGCGGCCGAGCTGCCGCTGCTGCCCGTTGACCGTGCACTGGATGGTCAGGTCGGCGGGGTCCAGGTCCGTCTCCACCCAGGGGCCGAGCGGGCAGGAGCTGTCGAAGCCCTTGGCCCGGGCCCACTGCTTCTCGCGCTTCTGGACGTCGCGGGCGGTGACGTCGTTGGCGCAGGTGTAGCCCAGGATGACGTCCTTGACGCGCTCGCGCGGGACCTCTCGGCACATGCGGCCGATGACGACCGCGAGCTCGGCCTCGTGGTGCAGCTCGCTGGAGAAGGAGGGGTACTGGATCGGGTCGCCGGGGCCGACCACGGAGGTCGACGGCTTGAAGAAGGCGAACGGGGCGTCGGGCACCTCGTTGCCGAGCTCCTTGGCGTGCTCCGCGTAGTTGCGGCCGAAGGCCACGACCTTGTTGGGGAGCACCGGCGGCAGCAGCCGGACCTTGCTCAGCGGGACCTTCGTACCGGAGAGCTCGAAGTCCGCGAACGGGATGCCCTTGATGATGTCGAGGACGAGCTCGTCCGGCCTGTCGCCTTCGACCACGCCGAAAGCGACGTTGCCGTCGATGGAGAATCTGGCGATGCGCACGGGATCCTGGCGCCCCTCACTGAGCCGGCTGGAGTCTGACGCTCCAGGCTAACGCGGCAAGGGCTGCGGGCTTCGCGTATATCCGCCGGGACGGTGAGCGGCGGGGCGCCCGTCCGGCGCGGCGCGTGACCGGCGGGGGCGCGCCGGGCGCGGCCCCGCTCCGGGCACCGGGCTTCTATTCCGCGGCGGAGGCCGCGACCGGGATGTCCATCAGGACGGTGCGGCGGGGGTTGGCGGTCTGGAGGGGGAGGTCGAGCGAGTGCTCCGGCTGCTCCGGCGTCTGCAGGCCATCGGCGTCCTCGAGGTGCGCCAGCGTCGTGCGTCGCGGGTTGGCTATGTTGCGGAACATCATCGTCGTCTTCACCGTTGTACTCGACCTTGTCGTCCTGGGCGCCGTGGGGTCTGAAGAGCCCCGGATGGGCGCGGGTTGTCGGATTCGCCATCCCTGTAAAGCGTCAGGCTAAACATGCAATTCCCGGGCGATGCCGTGAAGACGCCATGATCGATGTGTGAGTTTCCTCACTCGCCGAGGGATGAACCGGTCAATTCCGACCCCCAACCCAGGCCGACTAAACGGACATTGCTCCACTGAAGCAATCATTCCGCTCCTGATCATCGCGACTGGGACACGGTACATACACCAGTAGCTCGTAGGGATACGCCCGGTATGTACGAGATCCCCTTACACATCTCGTGACCTGTCCCTCACATGCTGTCACGGAGGTCACAGCCTGGTACTCGGGCCTTGTTGGAGATCCTGCACTGTGCTGGAATTCCACGGACCGCCGCGGGTTAGGAACCGACGCGCAGGGGCGCAACGCAGCGCCGAGTGGCGGCGGGAAGGGGGAACCTGCGCCGGTCACTCAGACCAACAAGGGGCGCATCTGCGCTTCTTTGTACAACGCCGACACCGTCCCGCCGTTCAGCGGAGGGGCGCCTGGTCCAGAGGTTGCGACGCTAGTGCAGGGACGTTTCAAGAGGGATGGCAGCGCTTCGGCGGAGCCGGAGCCGCGCGGCGGGACCGACCGCGGTTCCTCGCCCCAGCACGCCCAGAACCCGGGACCGGCAGAGGTCGGCGGCAGCGGTGAACACTCCGCTCGCGCCGGCGCGAAGCCGAAGGCTCCCGCCACCACACCGGCCGCCAAGCCGAAGAGCAGCCCGAGCCACGGCTCGCGCGTCGCTCTGCGGAACTGGCGCATCTCGACGCGACTGGTCTCGCTGCTGGCGCTCCCCGTGGTCGCAGCGACCTCACTGGGTGCTCTCCGCATCAACCAGTCGATGGACGACATCCAGCAGCTCGACAACATGAAGCTGCTGACCGAGATGACCAAGCAGGCCACCGAGCTCGCTGTCGCGCTGCAGAAGGAGCGCGACCAGTCGGCAGGCCCGCTGGCGCACGGTGCCCCGTCCAACGACTACACGGTCAAGGGAGCGCGCGACGACACCGATGTCGCCAAGAAGCACTTCCTCGAGGGCACGCAGGACATCGACGACGCGGCGGCCAACGGCCAGCTGTCCGGTGTCCGCGACAGCCTCGTCGGTATCGCGAGTGAGCTGAACAAGCTCGCCAACATCCGCAGCGACGCCTACAACGACCCGCAGAACGCGACCCAGACGGTCGAGGCGTACCACCGCCTCGTCACCGGGCTCCTCGCGCTCTCCCAGGACATGGCCGAGGCGACCAGCAACCCGGAGATGATCCAGCGCACCCGTGCGCTGTCGGCCTTCTCCGCGGCCAAGGAGTACGCCTCCGTCCAGCGCGCCGTCATCGCCGCCGCACTGCCCGAGCGCCCGACGGTCTTCGGAACGCTCTCCAAGAACGACCAGCAGTACGCGCTCTCCGCACAGGAGAGCCAGGCGTCCGAGATCAGCAGCTTCAAGAACATCTACGGCGCCGCCAGCGCGGAGCTGCTCAAGCCGGTCGAGGGTGCCAGCCCGACGATCGAGTCCGCCGACCGGTACGCCAGGCGTGTGCTGAGCGGTCCTGAAGGTCTGAGGACGCAGAACAAGCGGTCCTACAAGGACTGGATCGACGACGACTCGTTCAAGATCGACCAGATGGGCAAGATCGAGACCACGCTGCTCGGCGAGATGGAGCAGAAGGCCCGTCAGCTGCGCAACGAGTCGCAGAGTGAAGCCATCGTCTCCGGTGTGCTGATCCTGCTCGTCCTCGGTGTCTCGCTCGTCGGCGCCTTCGTCGTGGCCCGGTCCATGATCCGCTCGCTGCGCCGCCTGCAGGACACCGCGACCAGGGTCGCCCAGGACCGCCTGCCCGAGCTGGTCAAGCAGCTCTCGGAGTCGGACCCGCAGGACGTCGACACCTCCGTCGAGTCGGTCGGTGTGCACTCCCGGGACGAGATCGGCCAGGTGGCCGCGGCCTTCGACGACGTGCACCGCGAGGCCGTCCGCCTCGCCGCCGAGCAGGCCCTTCTGCGAGGCAACGTCAACGCGATGTTCACCAACCTCTCGCGCCGTTCCCAGGGTCTTATCCAGCGCCAGCTCTCGCTCATATCCGAGCTGGAGTCCCGTGAGGCCGACCCCGACCAGCTCTCCTCGCTGTTCAAGCTCGACCACCTCGCGACCCGCATGCGCCGTAACGGTGAGAACCTTCTCGTTCTCGCCGGTGAAGAGCCCGGCCGCCGCTGGACCCGTCCGGTCCCGCTGGTCGACGTGCTCCGCGCCGCCGCCTCCGAGGTGGAGCAGTACGAGCGCATCGAACTCTCCTCGGTCCCGACCACCGAAGTCGCCGGCCGGGTCGTCAACGACCTCGTGCACCTCCTCGCGGAGCTGCTGGAGAACGCCACCTCGTTCTCCTCCCCGCAGACCAAGGTCAAGGTCACCGGTCACGCCCTGCCCGACGGCCGGGTGCTGATCGAGATCCACGACACCGGTATCGGCCTGTCCCCCGAGGACCTCGCCGCGATCAACGAGCGGCTCGCCGCTCCGCCCACGGTGGACGTCTCCGTCTCCCGCCGCATGGGTCTGTTCGTGGTCGGTCGTCTGTCGCAGCGTCACGGCATCCGTATCCAGCTGCGCCCGTCCGACTCCGGTGGTACGACCGCGCTGGTCATGCTGCCCGTGGACGTCGCGCAGGGCGGCAAGAAGCCCATGCCGAACAAGCCGGGCCAGGGTGCCCCGGGCGTCGGCGGCCCCACCGCCGCGCAGGCTTCGGCCGGTGTGGCCGCGGCCCGCCGGGGGAACGGCTCGCAGGGCGGTCCCTCGCTCGGCGCCGGTGCCCCCGCGGCCGGTGGTGGTTCCCTCGGTGCCCCGCCGCAGCGCGGACAGGTCGGCGCGGGCCAGGGTCCGCGGGCGGCACTGCCCACCAGCAACCAGGGCGGTCGCCCGGGTGCTCCCGGCGGAGCACGTGGTCCGCAGGGTCCCGGTGCCGGTCAGCAGGGCAGGCAGGCTCCGGCCGGTGCGAACGCCTTCGGGCAGAGCCCGCAGGGCTTCCCCGCCCAGAACGGCTCGCCGCAGCAGGGCTACGGCGACGGATCCGGCTCCCAGAACGCCTTCGGTGACACCTCCGGTGGTCGGCAGGGCGCGTTCGGTAACGGCAACGGCTCCGGCGCCCGTCAGAACGGCGACAGCGGCCCCGCGGCCGCCACGCCTCCGCAGGCACCGTCCGGCGGCAAGGGCAGCCGTCGTCGGCCGCAGCTTCCGGGGCGCGGTGGTGCGCGTGCCGAGCTGCCCGGCGGCGACACGGGCTCCCGCACGCCGAGCTGGAGCGACGACAACGCGCAGCCGCCCGTGCCGCGCACGTCCCTCGACACCCCGCGCGGTCACGAGGACCCCGACGCCACTTCGCGCATGCCGCGGATCGACGATCGCCAGGGCCCCGCCTCCACCTCGGAGTTCGCCCGCCCCGACTTCGACGCCCCGCGCCCCGGCGCGAGTGCGCCGCAGAACAACGGCCACCACACCGGCCAGTACCAGCGCCCGGACCTCTACGGTCCGGGCAACCCGTCCTCCGTCGGCCAGAACCCGGCCGGTACGGGACAGTTCGCCGGCCAGGGCTACGGTGCCTCCCAGGACCCGTCGTCCACCGGCCAGTTCGCTCAGCCGGGCTACGGAGCTTCCCAGGACCCCGCGTCCACCGGGCAGTACGCGATGCCCGGGTACGGCAACCAGCAGAACTCCTCGTCCACCGGGCAGTACGAGCGGCCGGGAACCCCGCAGCCGTCCGTACGTCCGCAGGAGCCCGAGGTGCTTCCGCCGGCCTCGAGCCCCGGTGACGGTCGTACCCCGCTGTTCGACACGCTGGAGACCAACTGGTTCCACGGTCAGGCGGACGGCGGCGCGCCCACCAACGGCGCTCCCCAGAGCAACGGTTCCCAGGGATCCGCGCAGGTTGTCCCCCAGCAACCGCAGACTCCCCCGGCTCCGCAGCAGCGGCCGGCCGCCGCACCGGCCACTGCTTCATGGCGCAGCTCTCCGAACGACGATCTCGTCAAGCAGGCAGAGCGCGCCCGTAAACCGTCGGCAGGCGGGGTCACCACCTCAGGCCTGCCGCGCCGCGTCCCGAAGGCCAACCTCGTCGCGGGCACGGCACAGCAGCAACAGCACCAAAGCGGTCCGCAGGTCTCGCGTGCGCCCGATGACGTACGCGGCCGGCTGACCAATCTCCGTAGGGGCATTCAGCAAGGTCGACAGGCCGCTCCCAACGGCCAGACCGGCAGCTTCCCCAGCCCCACTCACCAGCAGGAGCGTTAGTTGAGCCCGATGAGCCAGGCGGCACAGAACCTGAACTGGTTGATCACCAACTTTGTGGACAACACCCCCGGGGTGTCCCACACCGTCGTCGTGTCCGCCGACGGACTCCTTCTGGCAATGTCCGAAGGCTTCCCCCGCGACCGCGCAGACCAACTGGCGGCCGTGGCCTCCGGACTCACCTCGCTGACGGCCGGGGCCTCCCGGATCTTCGAGGGCGGAGCGGTGGCCCAGACGGTCGTGGAGATGGAGCGCGGATTCCTCTTCCTGATGTCCGTCTCGGACGGATCGTCTCTCGCGGTCCTCTCCCACCCGGAGTGCGACATCGGTCTCGTCGGCTACGAGATGGCACTGCTCGTCGACCGTGCGGGCGCTGTCCTCACGCCGGACCTGCGTGCCGAACTACAAGGCAGTCTGCTTCACTGACCGCCGCCGGATCCAGACACCGCACGAAATCACCGTCCGGCCGCCACAATCCCCCCACCGGCCCCAACAGACGGCACGACTGACCGACTTGCTGTCCCGCCCGGAGGATTCATGACCCCGCCCACCGCCTCTCATGATCCGTACGCTCAGCCGTACGAGGACGAGGGCGACCAGCCGCTGGTACGTCCGTACGCGATGACCGGCGGCCGGACCCGGCCGCGGTACCAACTCGCCATAGAGGCCCTGATCAGCACCACGGCCGATCCGGCCCAGCTGATGGGACTGCTTCCCGAACACCAGCGCATATGCCACCTGTGCCGGGAAGTGAAGTCGGTGGCCGAGGTGTCGGCCCTCCTGTCCATGCCTCTCGGTGTGGCCAGGATCCTCGTCGCGGACCTCGCGGAGGCCGGACTCGTCGCCATTCACCAGCCTGGCGGCGATGAGAACAACGGCGGCGCGCCGGACGTGACTTTGCTCGAAAGGGTGCTCAGTGGACTTCGCAAGCTCTGACGGAGGCCGGGCGACCACCTCCGCGAAGATCGTCGTAGCGGGTGGCTTCGGTGTCGGCAAGACCACGTTCGTGGGTGCCGTTTCCGAGATCAACCCGCTGCGCACCGAGGCCGTCATGACCTCCGCCTCGGCGGGGATCGACGACCTCACCCACACCGGGGACAAGACCACCACCACGGTGGCCATGGACTTCGGCCGTATCACCCTCGACCAGGACCTGATCCTGTACCTCTTCGGTACGCCGGGTCAGGACCGCTTCTGGTTCATGTGGGACGACCTGGTCCGCGGCGCCATCGGCGCCGTGGTCCTGGTGGACACCCGGCGTCTCGCCGACTGCTTCCCGGCGGTCGACTACTTCGAGAACAGCGGCCTGCCGTTCGTCATCGCCCTCAACGGCTTCGACGGTCACCAGCCGTACAACCCCGAGGAAGTACGCGAGGCTCTCCAGATCGGCCCGGACGCTCCGATCATCACGACGGACGCGCGACACCGTGCAGATGCGAAGAGCGCTCTGATCACCCTGGTCGAGCACGCCCTCATGGCCCGGCTGCGGTAGCAGCCAAGTAGACAGCTCCGTATGGAAGTTGTCGTAGACGCATTGGAGCCGACTGTGTCGTTTGACACGGTCGGCCACAGTGTTCATAACGTTTCGACAGAGAATTTCACTGGCCCCGACACGCATCGCGGTCGCCCGGTGCCACTGCGCTCATGAAAGCCCCGCCTTTTGGCGGGGCTCGCTCTTTATGACCGTTTTATCTGTGGTCAGTGCCACTCGGAATGTTGGATTCCGAGTGTTTGGAAGGGCGCCGCCTGACGTGCTGGAATGCGCTGAACTGCCCAGTAGTCAAGGGCGCTGGTAGATACCGCGGCACAACGTAGGTGCCGACGCCGAGAGGTTGTTGGTCGAGTGAGGCGAAGCATGAACGGTCCCGAGCCGTCGGCACGGGGCAACTTCACCCCGCCGCCGCGCGGAGCGGCGCCCGCACAGATGCCCGGCCCGGAGCCCACGCCGGCGCCCGCGCCGAGCGGCGGCCGTCTCTCCCCGCGCAACTGGCGCGTGCCGACGAGGCTGAACGCGATCCTGCTCATCCCCGTGGTGGTCGGCCTGGTCATGGGCGGCTTCCAGGTGAAGAGCTCGATCGACACCTGGCAGGAGGCCCAGGACGCCGAGAAGACGGCGCGCCTGGTGCAGGCGGCGCTGAACTACGGCGACAAGCTGTTCGTCGAGCGTGACGTCAGCGCGGCCCCGCTGCTCAAGCCCAAGCAGACCGCCGAGGACAAGGCGGCCGTCGCGGCCGTCCGCAAGGCCACCGACTCGGCCGCCGACGCCTTCGACGAGGCCGCCCAGAACATGCCGAAGACGGCAGGCCTGGAGCGACGCCTCGGCGTCTTCCGCAAGGTCGAGCCCAGCCTGGAGACCCTGCGCAAGGCCGCGTACACCACCAAGCTCTCCGGTGTGCAGACCGAAGAGGGCTACCTCCAGATCCAGCACCCGCTGATGGAGTTCGCCAACGAGCTCGGTCTGGGCACCGGAAACATCACCAGCTACGGCCGTACGGTCTACGCGATCTCGCTGTCCAAGGCCGCGCTGTCGCTGGAGCGGTCCATCGGCATGCACATGCTGATCAAGCCGGGCCCCGGCATCGGCAGCCTCGCCAGCCAGCGCGTCGCCCTCTCCTCGTACGCCTACCTCGAAGGCATCGCGGTCGAGGAGTACCTCGGTGGTGGCACCGAGGACGACGCCACCAAGCTCGAAGCGGCCCAGGCGAAGATCAAGGCGGATCTCACGGACCAGGCCAAGCAGGCCGCGGCCGACGACCCGAACTACGTGAAGCCGCCGGCGGACCCGATCACCATGGTCAAGGAGCTCGCGAGTCTCCCCTCCACGCTGGAGAGCGACCGCGTCACGCTCGCCACGAAGGGCATCACCCCGCAGAACTGGTGGGCGATCAACACCGCCAAGTACAACGCCTACCGCCAGATCGAGTCGGACCTCTCCGACAAGGCGGTGGCCGAGGCCGCGGACATCTCCGAGAACGCCCAGACCGACGCCTTCATCACCGGCGCCGTCGTCGTGGTCGCCCTGCTCGCCGCGTTCATCCTGGCCGGCATGGTGGCCCGCCAGATGAGCCGCGCGATGCGCCAGCTGCGCAACGCGGCCTTCAACGTCGCCGAGCAGCGCCTGCCGATGCTGGTCGACCAGCTCTCGCGCACCGACCCCGGCCGGGTCGACACCCGCGTGCAGCCCATCCCGATCACCACCACGGACGAGATCGGCGAAGTCGCCCGCGCCTTCGACCAGGTCCACCGCGAGGCCGTACGACTGGCCGCCGAGCAGGCCCTCCTGCGAGGCAACATCAACGCGATCTTCACCAACCTCTCGCGCCGCAACCAGTCTCTGATCGAGGGCCAGCTGACCCTGATCACCGACCTGGAGAACAACGAGGCCGACCCGGACCAGCTGGAGAACCTCTTCCGCCTGGACCACCTCGCGACCCGTATGCGCCGCAACGGCGAGAACCTCCTGGTCCTCGCCGGCGAGGAGCCCGGCCGCCGCTGGGACCAGCCGGTCCCGCTGGTCGACGTGCTGCGCGCCGCCTCCTCCGAGGTGGAGCAGTACGAGCGCATCGAGCTCTCGGGCGTCCCGGAGGCCGAGATCCACGGCCGCGCCGTGACCGACCTCGTGCACCTGCTCGCCGAGCTCCTGGAGAACGCGACCACATTCTCCTCCCCGCAGACCAAGGTCCGCGTCACCGCGACCCGTCTCCCGGACGGCCGCATCATGGTCGAGATCCACGACAAGGGCATCGGCCTCACCGCCGAGGACTTCGCGGACATCAACCACAAGCTGGCCAACCCGCCGACCGTGGACGCCGCGATCTCGCAGCGCATGGGCCTCTTCGTGGTCGGCCGACTGTCCGACCGGCACGGCGTCCGTGTCCAGCTGCGACCCTCGGGCGAGCAGGCCGGTACCACCTCGCTGGTCATGCTCCCCGACGCGATCACCCACGGTGGCGGCGGCGAGCACCAGCCGATGCGCGACGAGTTCACCGTGTCCCAGATCATTCCCGAGCAGCAGCAGTTCCAGGGCGAGAGCTTCGGGATCCAGCAGCAGCAACAGCCTGTGCTGACCGCCGCGGACCTCGGCTTCGACGACAGCCGCTACGAGGTCCCGGACGACGCCCGCGACCTCGACCCGGTCGGCCGTTCCCTGATGCGCGAGGAGCGCCGTGCGGCCCTGGAGGCCCAGGCGCAGGGCATGGAGGCCATCGAGGGCCCGCAGGGCTACGTGGAAGGCTTCGACGCCCAGCAGCCCGCCTACGACAACGGACAGCCGTCCTTCAACGGCGGCCCGGCGTACGACGGCGGCCAGGGTGTGCGCGAGGAGCAGCAGACCACCTACGACCAGCAGACGTCGTACGAGGAACCGCAGCAGGCCGCGTACGACGAGGCGTACTTCCCGTCCAGTGGCGGCTACCCTGAGCCCTCCTATGCGGAGCCGGAGCGCGCGGGAGCGGGCGGCCCCGCCCCGGAGACGCTGTCGGGCTTCGAAGAGCCGTCCTACCAGGACGACTGGCCGCAGCAGGACACGTACCAGAGCGCGTACCGATCCGAGTACGCTCCGCAAGCGGAGTCACCGCAGGCCGCCGACGTCAGTGAGCAGGACCGCGTAGGCTTCAGTCGTCCGGGACCGGCCCCCTCGGCCCCCCAGACGCTGACCGACGCCGGACTGCCTCGCCGCGGAGCCACCGCCGGTGGTACCGGCAACGGCCAGCGTCCCGTGGACCGGACGAGGGAGCAGGCGGCGCCGGCTTCCTCCGGGAACGCGGGCGACGACTGGCGCTCGTCCAACGACGACCGCTGGCAGCGCGCCGAGTCGCTCAAGAAGCCCAAGGCGGGCGGGGTCACCTCCTCCGGTCTGCCGCGGCGGGTGCCCAAGGCCAACCTGGTCGAGGGAACCGCGGAATCGACCCCCCAGGGCGGCCCCCAGGTCTCCCGCGCTCCTGAGGACGTCCGGGGCAGGCTGAGCAACCTGCGCCGCGGCGTGGAGCGGGGACGCAGTGCAGGTACTGACACGAACGGTCAGGGCTTCGGTTCTGACAGCACCTACAACCAGGAGCGTTAGTTGTGAGCCCGATGAGCCAGGCGGCACAGAACCTGAACTGGTTGATCACCAACTTCGTGGACAACACCCCCGGGGTGTCCCACACAGTGGTGGTCTCCGCCGACGGACTCCTTCTGGCTATGTCCGAAGGCTTTCCCCGCGACCGCGCCGACCAGCTGGCGGCAGTCGCGTCCGGTCTGACCTCGTTGACCGCGGGCGCGTCCCGTATCTTCGAGGGCGGCCATGTGAACCAGACGGTTGTGGAGATGGAGCGAGGATTCCTCTTCCTCATGTCCGTTTCCGATGGTTCGTCACTCGCAGTACTTGCACACCCCGAGGCGGACATCGGTCTCATTGGGTACGAGATGGCCCTTCTGGTGGACCGCGCGGGCACGGTCCTTACTCCGGATCTCCGTGCGGAGCTCCAGGGTGGCCTTCTCAACTAATAGACAGACGGTGCGAATTGGCGTCCCGTGGCCGTAAGGTTTCGGGACGCGGTCCCACAGTGATGGGTGCCCGGCACAGTCGGAGGAGGAGAAAGTGGTAACACCCCCAGGCGGTTCGTCTTCGGGCAACTGGTCGTACGGCCCCGGCCAGGGGCACGGCGGCCAGGGCGACGGTCCGCAGGACCCGAACCGGTACAACTTTCCCTCCGCGCCCAGCCAGCGACGGCAGCCGTACCCGCCCCAGGGTCCGCAGGGTCCCGGGCCGTCGCCGTACGACCAGCCGTCGGCACCGCGTATCCAGCCCGTCCAACCGCAGCGGCGCTCACCCGAGCCGTCGCCCGCGGGCTCCTCGAGCAACCCCCTGGTGCGTCCCTACGCCATGACGGGTGGCCGCACCAGGCCCCGCTACCAGCTCGCCATAGAGGCGCTGGTGCACACCACCGCGCAGCCGCACCAGATGCAGGGCCAGTTGCCCGAGCATCAGCGCATCTGCAACCTCTGCCGGGAGATCAAGTCGGTGGCCGAGATCTCGGCCCTGCTGACCATCCCTCTCGGTGTGGCCAGGATCCTCGTCGCCGACTTGGCGGAAGCGGGCCTGGTCGCCATTCATCAGCCGGGCGGCGACGAGAGCGCCGGCGGCCAGCCAGCCGTGACATTGCTCGAAAGGGTGCTCAGTGGACTTCGCAAGCTCTAGCGGAGGGCCTTCCCGCTCCACCACGTCCGCGAAGATCGTGGTGGCGGGCGGCTTCGGCGTGGGCAAGACCACGTTCGTCGGCGCCGTCTCGGAGATCAACCCGCTGCGCACCGAGGCCGTCATGACGTCTGCTTCGGCAGGGATCGACGACCTCACCCACACCGGGGACAAGAAGACCACGACGGTCGCCATGGACTTCGGACGTATCACCCTGGACCAGGACCTGATCCTGTACCTCTTCGGTACGCCGGGTCAGGACCGCTTCTGGTTCATGTGGGACGACCTGGTCCGCGGCGCCATCGGCGCGATCGTCCTGGTGGACACCCGGCGTCTCGCCGACTGCTTCCCCGCAGTCGACTACTTCGAGAACAGCGGCCTGCCGTTCGTCATCGCCCTCAACGGCTTCGACGGCAGCCAGCCGTACAACCCCGAGGAAGTACGCGAGGCCCTTCAGATCGGCCCGGACGCTCCGATCATCACGACGGACGCCCGGCACCGCGCGGACGCGAAGTCGGCGCTGATCACGCTGGTCGAGCACGCGCTGATGGCGCGGCTGCGCTAGCGCATCCCCCTCCGAGGCAACGGCCCCCGGTTCTCCGCCAGGAGAACCGGGGGCCGTTGTCGTGAGCCGCGCCGTCGAACTCCCGGCCCGTACCGGCCGAACTCCCGGCCCGTACGGCCCCGTTGGGCGGTGAGGTGGCCCCGCACCCCCGAACACCCCCCGGAACGCTCCCCGTTCGCGCCTGAGGGCCGTGGCGACCTCACGGACACACCACAGCCCCGCCCTCCAATCGGGAGGACGGGGCTGTCGGTGTTCAGACCCTCAGTGCCAGCTGTGCGGTGCCCGGAAGCCGGGCTCGCGCTCCAGTCGGCGCCAGCCTGCCTTCCGGTGGGCGCGGTGGGCAGGAGCGGCATCAGTGGGAGCGGCGGCGGCACGGGCCAGGAGGATCGCGGTGATGGCTGCGACCTCCTCGGGCTCGGCGTGGCCCTTCTCGACGCGGATGTCAGGGGTACTCATAGGTTTCAGTCTCCATGAGAGAGGTTTCCGCGGGGGTACCGCGGAGGATCCGCAGGGTTACTGCGGGGGGTTGCCGTGCTTGCGAGAGGGCAGGTCGGCGTGCTTGGTGTGCAGCATCGCGAGCGACTTGATCAGGATCTCGCGGGTCTCGGCGGGGTCGATGACGTCGTCGACCAGACCGCGCTCCGCCGCGTAGTACGGGTGCATCAGCTCGGCCTTGTACTCCTTGACCATCCGCACGCGCATGGCCTCGGGATCGGCGGCATCGGCGATCTGACGGCGGAAGATGACGTTGGCGGCGCCCTCGGCGCCCATCACGGCGATCTCGTTCGTGGGCCAGGCGTAGGTGAGGTCGGCCCCGATGGACTGGCTGTCCATGACGATGTAGGCACCTCCGTACGCCTTGCGCAGGATGAGAGAGATCCGCGGCACCGTCGCGTTGCAGTACGCGTAGAGCAGCTTCGCGCCGTGCCGGATGATCCCGCCGTGCTCCTGGTCGACGCCCGGGAGGAACCCGGGCACGTCCAGCAGCGTGATGATCGGAATATTGAAAGCGTCACACATCTGGACAAAGCGCGCAGCTTTTTCGGATGCCTCGATGTCGAGCACACCCGCGAGGCTCTGCGGCTGGTTGGCCACGATGCCGACGACCATGCCGTCGAGACGGGCCAGCGCGCAGATGATGTTGCGGGCCCAGCGCTCGTGGACTTCAAGGTAGTCGCCGTCGTCGACGAGCTCCTCGATGACCTTGGTCATGTCGTACGGGCGGTTGCCGTCGGCCGGGACCAGGTCCAGCAGCACCTCGCTGCGGCGGTCGGCCGGGTCCGCGGAGTCGGCCCGCGGCGGGTTCTCGCGGTTGTTCTGCGGGAGCATCGACAGGAGGTAGCGCACCTCGGCGATGCAGGTCTCCTCGTCGTCGTACGCGAAGTGGCAGACGCCGGAGGTCTCCGCGTGGACGTCGGCGCCGCCCAGGCCGTTCTGGGTGATCTCCTCGCCCGTCACGGCCTTGACCACGTCCGGTCCCGTGATGAACATCTGCGAGGTCTCGCGGACCATGAAGACGAAGTCCGTCAGGGCGGGGCTGTAGGCCGCGCCGCCCGCGCACGGGCCGAGCATCACCGAGATCTGCGGGATGACGCCGGAGGCCTTGGTGTTGCGCTGGAAGATGCCGCCGTAGCCGGCGAGGGCGGAGACGCCCTCCTGGATACGGGCGCCCGCGCCGTCGTTCAGGGACACCAGCGGCGCACCGGCCGCGATGGCCATGTCCATGATCTTGTGGATCTTCGTGGCGTGGGCCTCGCCGAGGGCGCCGCCGAAGATGCGGAAGTCATGGGCGTAGACGAAGACCGTGCGGCCCTCGACCGTTCCCCAGCCGGTGATGACACCGTCCGTGTAGGGCTTCTTCGCCTCCAGGCCGAAACCGGTCGCCCGGTGCCGGCGCAGCTGCTCGACCTCCTGGAACGAGCCCGCGTCCAGCAGCAGCTCGATGCGCTCCCGGGCGGTCAGCTTGCCCTTGGCGTGCTGCGCCGCGGTCGCCTTCTCGCTGGGGCCGCGCAGCGCCTCCGCACGGATCGCGTGGAGTTCCGCCACCCGTCCGCGGGCGTCCGTCGGTTCACCTGTGGTGCTCGTGGAGGTTGCGGTGTCGGCCTCGTCCAAAACGGTCATGTAGTGACCTTACGAAGTCCACCTAGGAAACAGGCCCGTCGACTCTGCACAGTCTCCGGACCGTTTTCCTGGTACCCCTGAACAGAAACGCCATCCCATGCAGGCGATCTGACTGCTCAGAGGGGCTTGGGCTTGTGGAGATCACACAAACTCTTCCACTGCGAGCCACCTCACATTCATGAGTGTCACATGCCGTCGCCGGGGTGACGCGGACCCCCCGTTCGGCGGTCCGCGCCCTTCCGAGCCGGCGGTTCAGCAGCCGCCGCAGTTGTAGTAGAGGACGTCCCAGTGGTTGCCCTCGTCGGCGTAGATGTTGCCGGCGCCGGACTTGTACTGCGGGGCGCCGTCGCCGCGCAGGCCAATGTAGGTGAAGTTGTTCTTGATGTAGGCGGTGACGCAGGTGTTCTTGCCGTAGTCGAGTTTGTAGCCGTTCCAGTGCGAGTAGGTGCCGCTCGCGTGGCCGGTCTCGGTGCCGCCGGTGATGTTGAGCGCGCAGCCGCTGGACCCCTTGAGGGTCTGGGCGCCCTGCGCGGTGGCGAGGTTGAGCTGCTCGAACGACGTACAGGTGGAGTTGTTGCGGTCGGAGCAGCCACCGGAGGAGGACCAGGTGATGCCGACCTGGCGGAACATCGAGGTCGCGGTGGCGTGACTGATCTTGGTGACCGCGAAGGCGTCGGTGGCGGTGCCGACGACGGCGACACCGGGAGCGACGACGAGGGCGAGAGCGGTCAGCGCGGATCTGAGCTTCATGCGGGGGGACCTTTCCTGCGGAGGACCGACGGGCGGCCGTACGGACGTACGGCCGTGCTTCCTGTGGGGCGGCAGTGCAGGGGGTGCACGCAGATGGTGCCCGAGCTCTACGCGCGTCCGCCAGAGGGCGGTGAGACATGACCCACCGTGACGCCGGAAACACACTCCGGATGATGTTGAAACTTGAACGGAATAGGTCTACGGTTGCCCTTGTTGAGCTCGTTGAACATTCAACAGATTGATGCCGTGGCTCTGAACGGAACCTCGGCCCGTCCCCCAAGGAGCACCTCATGGGCATCTTCGGCCGCAAGACCACCGACACCGCCGAGTCCTCGGCCACCGCGACGGCCACCGCCGTCAACCCGCACCTGGCCGCGCTGACCGGTGACTACACCATCGACCCGGCGCACTCGACGTTCGGCTTCGTGGCGCGGCACGCGATGGTGACCAACGTCAAGGGCAAGTTCAACGACTTCGAGGGCACGCTGCACCTGGACGGCGGCGACCCGGCCAAGTCGACGGCGACCCTCGACATCACGATGGACAGCATCGACACCGGGTCCGCGGACCGCGACGGTCACCTCAAGAGCGCCGACTTCTTCAAGACCGACGAGTTCCCGGTGATGACCTTCCGCTCCGTCAAGGCGGAGGCCCTGGGCGGCGACGACTACCGGATCACCGGCGACCTGGAGATCCTCGGCACCACCAAGCGGATCTCCATCGACCTGGAGTTCAACGGTGCCGCGAAGGACCCGTTCGGCAACGAGCGCGTGGGCTTCGAGGGCAAGGCCGAGATCCTGCGCTCCGAGTGGGGTCTCACCTGGAACGCCGCCCTGGAGACCGGTGGCGTCCTCGTCTCCGACAAGATCAAGCTGAACTTCGACATCTCGGCGATCAGGAACGCCGGCTGATCCACCGGCTCCCGTCGGCCCGCGTCGGCCGGCCTGTTCGCTCCGGCGACACCCCGAGCGCGCCCGCCCTCCTGCTCCCCGTACGGAGAGGGCGGGCGCTCCGGGTTGTCGGCACGCGGCGGCGGACCCTTCGGTGACAACGAACACGGCCCGGAAAGCGGCGCTCCGGCGCCCGCGTGCGGTCACGTCACCCGCCCCGCCCGCCTGCAACTCGCCGATGGCGCCCGCAGGCGCGCCGCGCTTCCTGTGAGCCCACTGGAGGGGCGCTCGGCCTCGCGGCGTCCGAGGGCCGCGATCAAACCCGGTGCGCGGCGCCCCGCCCGGTCGATAGCCTCCGCGTATGAACTGGCTGCCCGCTGATTTCGTTCATCCGTCGCGTGTCGAGGTGCCCGGAGGATGCCATCTGCGTCCGATCACCGGAGCGGACGCCGCCGTCGACTATCCGACCGTCATGGGGTCGCGGGAGCGGCTGTGGTCGATCTTCGGAGAGGCATGGGGGTGGCCCGCGGCGACGATGACGTACGAGGCGAATCTGAAGGATCTGGAGCGGCACGCGGCGGAGATCGCCGCCCACCAGTCCTTCAACTACGTGCTCTTCGACGCCACGGAGACGACCGAGTTCGGCTGTGTCTACATCGACCCGCCGGAGAAGGCGGGCGCCGACGCCGAGATCTCGTGGTGGGTGGTGGACGAGCGGGTGGGCACGGCGCTGGAGCGGGACCTGGATCTGCTCGTACCCCGCTGGATCGCCGAGGACTGGCCCTTCCGGCTGCCCCGGTTCATCGGGCGTGATCTGTCCTGGAGCGCATGGCTGGCCCTGCCGGACGCCTAGACCCTGACACCCGAGGCCGAGGGGGATCGGGGTGGGCTCCCCGGCTCTCAGAAGCCGCCGCCGCCGAAGTCGCCGCCGCCCCCGAAGTCGCCGCCCCCGCCCCCGCCGTCCCCGAAGCCGCCGCCGAAGTCTCCGGCGTCGAAGTCGGCACCGGAGACGTCACCGCCGTCGTAACCGCCGCCGAAGTCGCCGTAGCCGGTGCCGTAGGCGGCCCCGTACCCGGGGCTCGCCATCATGCTGCCGAGCACGGTGCCGACGAGCAGGCCGGGCAGCAGGCCGCCGCCGAAGTAGCCGCCCGCCCAGGGGCCGTACGCCGGGCCCGCGTCCCAGTACGGGCGGCGGCCGTAGTCCGTCTCGACCTCCCGGACCGCCGGGTCCTGGCCGTCGGCGAGGCGGATCCAGTCCGCCTTGCAGACCGGGACCTCGCGTGACGCGCCCCCGGCGGGGGTCCAGGCCGCGTCGGCGACGGACGGGCCGTGGCGGGGGTCGAAGAAGCAGGGCGCGCGGCGTTCGGGGACCGGCCGGCCCTCGCGGCGCGCGGCGAGCACGGCGAGGGAGAAGCGGCCCTCCTCCAGCGACTGGGTGACGGCGCGGACGTCCTCGGGGCGCTGGGCGGCTGCCATGAAGGACTTCGCCTGTTCGTAGGCGTCCAGCGCGCGTTCGTAGTCCGCGCGCATCGCGTCGTCGGCGCCCGCCTCCGCGGGGTGGAAGTCGAGACGGTCCAGTTCCTCGCCGAAGGCGGTGATGTCCTCGTCCACGACCACGCGGAGCCTGTCGAGCGCCGCCCGCTGCTCCTCTTCCTTCCGGCGCCGGTTGCGGCGTACGACCGTGTACGCACCCGCGCCGCCGACGACCGCCAGCGCGCCGACCGTGATCAGCGCCCCGGTGGAGACGCCTCCGCTGTCGTTGCCGCCGCCCCAGCTCGCCGGCGCCGAACCGTGGATGTTGGCGAGCGCGCTGTCCGTGAAGTCGTTCAGCTGGGTGTTCGCGTCCTTCACGCCCTGGACACTGGTGACGAGGTTCTGCACGGCGGAGCGGGACATCACCGCGGAGTCGGCGCGGGCGTCGAAGCGGTCGCCGAGCCTGATCTCGTACAGACCGGTGATCCCGGTGGCGGTCCGCAGGTTCTGGAAGAGGTTCTGGGTGGGGAAGTCCGCGGGGAGCACGGCGACGAAGACCGGCTTGTCGGCCTTCTTGATCTTGGCGGCCAGGGCGTCGGCCTCCGTCGCGGAGAGCTGGGCGGAGGCGGCCGGGTCCACATAGACAGGGCTCTCCCGCAGGGCCGCCGCGACGGTGGAGACGTCGGTGGCCGCGTGCGCCCGGGGCGCCGGGAACCACAGTGTCGCCAGGGCCGCGAGCATCAGTGCGACCAACAGGCCTGGAAGTCCTCGGGTGCGTGCGGCCCTCATGCCTTCGAAGCTACCCGAACCAGAGCAAAACTGGACATTGGGAGAGCGACGCCTGCGGGCGGCCGGACTCCGGCGCGCCCGCTTCACTGTCGCGACGGGGCGCGCTACGGCGGCGCCCGGCTCACTGTCCTGCAACGATCCGATTCCGCATAGCGGAATTGTGGGCTCCATCACAGCATTCAATGGCATGTACCTGCTGAAGTGATCGCATGCTCGGACTCATCATTCGCGTCCTCCCGTTCTGGGTGCGCGAGCCTCTGCTCATCGCCGTCGGCATCCCCTTCAGCGGCTTCCTCTTCTACGCCGCGGCCCGGGACGGGGAGCCGCTCATGGCGCTCCTCGGCCTCGCGGTCCTCGTGTTCACCGCGATCCGGGTGCACACCGTCGTCAAGGCCCTGCAAGCCCGCAAGCAGTCCAAGGAACTCAAGGGCGCCGCGCCGGCCGCGCCGTAGGGACCGAGGACCGGAACGCGCGCCGGCCGGGGCCCCTGCGGAACACGGAGATCACGGCTTTCTCCAGGACGTGGCCCGCGCTCTTGCAGCGGAGCTTCGACGGAATCGCCGATCGGCGGTCGCCG
>NZ_JBEXNW010000013.1:0-241304 GCF_040611295.1 Streptomyces sp. NPDC002935 | reverse complement strand
TCCCACCCCCCCCCCCCCTGCCCCGCGGGCGGGCCCGGGCGCCGTGGTGTGTTAAGACAACGCGCCCCCGGCCGGGTGGGGGGGGGCCCTGCCCCCGCCCCCCCCCACGCCCGGAGTTCCCGGCCGCCGCATGGCGGGCGTCCCCCGGGGTACCCGGCGGAACACGGTCGGAGCACGGCCAGGACAGGGCGACCCTACGTACTGTAGGGTCCCGGGCGGTGAGCGTCCTACATCAGGGGGAGCGCGTGAAGGAACGTGACGCCGGGCGCGCGCGACGCGGACCGGCCTCCGTGCTGGCGCTGCTCGTGCCGAGTCTCGGGATCGCCGCGGTGGGCGTGTACCACCTGTGCGGGTTCGATCTGCACGCCCTGCACGGACGCCCGCACCTCGGCGACGGATTGACCATGGCCGGAGTGATCACGGCCCTGGTGGCCGCGGGCGCTGCACTGGGGGACCTCCTGTGGCGGGCGACCACACGCGACCGCCCGCTCGGGGACGGCGGGGAGCCGTGTCCGGGCAGACATCTCGGGAACACGGGTCCCAACCGAGGAGCCTCGGAAGGCCGTTGAGGAATCCGGCTCACCCCTGAAGGAGTTCGGCTGAAGGAGTCCGGCCGAAGAGTTCAGCCGAAGGCGTTCGGCCCGGTCGTCGCGACGGCCGCACCGCGGCCGGTCGGCACGGTTCCGCGTCCACTCCGGCCTCGCGAAGCCCGCCTCCCCAGGCTGATGTGACGCGGGCCCATGGGCCTGATTCTCACCACCTCCTTACCCGTCCACGCCGCCTCCACCTGGTGATAACCCCGCCATTCCCTACACCATGTAGTGTTCCGGCCCTCTGTCCCCCACCGGTTCCCCCGGCCTCTCCCCAAGGTGATGCTCCACGGTGTCCGTACAACAGTCAGCGCTCATCCCGGAACAGCGGACCGCCGGCTCGCGCCGGATGGCCCAGGCCGAACGAGCAGGCATCGGAATCCGGCCAAGAGCGGCCGCGTTCACGGTCTGGTACCTCCGGCTGCTCGCTCTGCTCAACATCGTCGCGGTGGTCTCGCTGCCGTTCCGCGAAGAGGTGCACGAGCACAACGGAGGCGAGTACTTCACGCCGTATCTGGCCACGGCGGGGCTGATCTCGGCGGCGCTGGCCCTGTTTCTCGCGCTGGTGATGCGGCGCCGCAAACGGGCCGCGTGGATCTTCAACCTGCTGCTGGCCGGGCCGCTCCTCGCGCTCTACACCGTGGCGCTGACCCAGGACCGCTACCAACGGCACGGCTTCAACTGGCTCTCGGTCCTGCTCACCGCTCTCTTCGTCGCCGCCCTCCTGCTCGGGCGCAGGGAGTTCCACGCCGTCGGGGACCGCTCCAATCCCCGGCTCGCGCTGGCCGTCGGCGCCGGCGGGCTGCTCGTCAGCGCCGCCCTCGGCACCCTGCTCGTCAGCGCCACCAACCGTGTGGCGGGAACGCCGCTGAGCGACCGGATCGCGTACACCCTGTTGCGCGGAATCAGTGTCGGCCCGCTCGCCGACCGCTTCGACAGCGTCGCCGCGCCCCGCTGGGTGGACATCCTGATCAACGCTCTGATCGCCGCCACCTTCCTGCTGGTGCTCTACGCGTGCTTCCGCTCCCCGCGCGGCCTCGAACTCCTCGGCGAGGAGGACGAGTCACGGCTGCGGGACCTGCTGGCCCGGCACGGGGAACGCGACTCGCTCGGCTACTTCGCGCTGCGCCGCGACAAGGCGGTCATCTGGTCCCCGAGCGGCAAGGCGGCGATCGCGTACGGCGTCGGCGGCGGCGTGACCCTCGCCTCCGGCGACCCGATCGGCGACCCTGAGGCCTGGCCCGGCGCGATCGAGGCTTGGCTGCGGGAGGCACGGCGCCACGCGTGGACACCGGCGGTGATGGGCGCGAGCGAAGAGGCCGGGACCGTCTACGCCCGGCATGGCCTGGACGCCCTGGAGCTCGGCGACGAAGCCATCGTGGACCGGTCCGACTTCACCCTGGAGGGGCGCGCCATGCGAGGCGTCCGGCAGGCGCACAAGCGGGTCCGGCGCGCCGGTCACACCGTTCGCGTCCGGCGGCACGAGGACATCCCCGACGCCGAGATGGCCGCCTTGACCCACAAGGCGGACCAGTGGCGCGACAGCGAGACCGAGCGGGGCTTCTCCATGGCGCTCGGCCGGCTGGGAGACCCGGCCGACGGACGGTGCGTGATGCTGGAGTGCCATGACAGCGAAGGGGAACCCCGGGCCGTATTGAGCTTCGTGCCCTGGGGCGAGCGCGGGCTGTCGCTGGACCTGATGCGCCGCGACCGGAACTCCGAGAACGGGCTCATGGAGTTCATGGTCATCGAACTGCTGCTGCGCGCCGAGGAGATCGGTGTCGAGCGGATCTCCCTGAACTTCGCGATGTTCCGCTCTGTCTTCGAACGCGGCACCCGGCTGGGCGCGGGCCCCGTGCTGCGCCTGTGGTGTTCGGTGCTGACGTTCCTCTCGCGGTGGTGGCAGCTCGAATCCCTGTACCGGGCCAACGCCAAGTACCGGCCAGTCTGGGAACCGCGCTACCTCCTCTTCGAGAAGAGCGCCGACCTTCCCCGCATCGGTATCGCCGCGGCCCGCGCGGAGGGCTTCCTCGCTCCGCCCGCCCTGCCCCGGTTCGCCTCCCGGCGCCGGGCACACCCGGCTCAACAGCCTCCCGGAGCACCACTCGTGGCGCCCGGGGCGCGGCATGCTCACCCCGCGTCGTCGGCGCCACGCCTCTGACCACGCCGGCAGGCGCGGTCACCCATCACGTTCGCCGGGCGCCCGGGAGGGTGTCCGGCGGCTGTTTCCGGGCTTTCCCCTCCCCCTTTCCGGGCCGTCTCGCCCGCATCGGTCCGGCCAATCGTCGTGAAGCGGCCGTTCGCGCCGTAGTTGGCTTGGTTGTCGCCATCGACTGAGGGGGCGTCGGGCGTCACTGTCAGTGCCGTGGTGCACACTCACGATCAATGGCCGTACGCCTGGGGAGGGACACCGTGTTCAGGGGGATCGACGAGGTCGACTGGGCCTCGATGGAGCATGCCTACGGAAACGCCGCGGACGTGCCGGAGCTGCTGCGGGGACTGGCCTCGCCGAGCCCCCAGGAGCGGGAGACCGCACTCGACGGAATGTACGGGGCCGTGCACCACCAGGGCGATGTGTACGACTCGACGCTGGCGTCCATCCCCTTCCTCTTCAGGCTCGTCGGTCACGTGGAACTCCCGGACCGTGGCGGGATCGTGGAGTTGCTCGCCAGCATCGGAGGATCGGACGCCGGGGACGGTTGGGGGGAGCACGACGAACAGGACGAACAAGGCGAGATCGCCGACAACGACGAGGTCGTACCCGGCCAGGACGCCGAGGACCCCGAGGACGACAACCACGCGATGGCGCGAGCCGCGGTCCGGGCGGGTGCCGCGGTCTTCCTGGGCCTCGTCCCGGACGGGGACGCGGAGGTACGCCGAGCCGTGCCGTCGGCGCTCGTACGGTTCCACGACGAACCGCCGCGCGTGCTGGCCCTGTTGAGCCGACGGCTGGAAGACGAGCCGGAGGACGGCGTCCGGCTGGCACTGGTCGAGAGCCTCGGGCTGTTCGCGCGACTGTACGCCGAGTCCGCGGCCCCGGCCGTGGACCGCCTGGCGTCGCTGTGTGCCGCCCCGCACCACCCGGGACTGCGGCTCGCGGCGCTCGGACAGCTCGCCTCATGTGCCCCCGATCGCCTGCCCGCCGACCTCGTGCCCACGGTCGTCGCGCTGCTCCACACCAGGTCACAGCACTTCCGGCCGTCCGGTGAGCCCACCCGGACGTCCACCGACACGCTCATCGGCCGACTGCGCCGTATGCGCCCCGCGGACGAGGAGGGCGCCCAGCTGCTCCGGACGCTGCACAGGGCGCTGGGCTCCCGCACCGCGGACCGGATCGCCCTGCTCAAGGGGCAGTTGAGCAGCCAGGACACGGACGACCGGTGCAACGCCGTATGGATGTCGGCGGGTCTGTTCCGCGAATGGCGTGCCGCGTACGAGGAGCCGGTCGCGTTGATCGGTGAGCAACTCGGCTCGGACGAGGAGCGGTTGCGCTGCGCCGCGGTGTATGTCCTGGAGTTCCTCTTCACCTTGGCGGCGCCGGCGGCCGACCGGCTCGCCGCGCTCGTGGAGTCGGGACCTGACTCCTGGGGGTGCGGCAGGGCGACGCTGGGCCGCCCGCTGAAGGCCCTGGCCAGGTGCGGGGACGCGCGGGCGGTACAGCCCCTCGCGGAGGTGCTGCGCCACCCGGTGGTGCCGAACGAGACCGGGTACACCATCGGGTATCTGGGCCCGGCCGCGGCGCCGCTGGCGCCGCTGCTGCGGGAGCGGCTGGCCGAGGTCCCGCTCGACGACCCGGAGACCTACGGCCGGGCCGCGCCCCTGCTGTCCGCTCTGGGCACACTGCGGTACGCCGCCGCCGTGCCGGAGATGCTGCGGCTGCTGCACGGCACCCCGCGCGAACTGCGGCTCCGGGACGCTCTGGTGAGGGCGCTGGCCGGGGCGCTCGGCGCGTTCGGGGCGGGAGCGCGTGAGGCGATACCCGCGCTGCGGGAGCTGCTGGCCGGGGAGAGTGCCACGGCGGCCGCCGACGCGCTCTGGTCCGTGGAGGGGGACGCGGAGGCGGTCCTTCCGCCGCTGTTACGGGCACTGGCCTCGGAGTCGGCCGGCGGTGACCCCCGGTCGGCGGCCGAGGCACTCGGCCGCATGGGGACATCGGCCGCACCCGCGCTTCCCGCGCTGCGTCACCTGACGGACTCCACCGAGGTGTGGGAGCGGACGGCCGCCGCGTGCGCCCTGTGGGACATCTCCCGGGATCCTGAACCCGTCCTGCCGGTGTTCCGCGCGGCCTGGCGCCAGAACCCGTACACCCGGGGCACCATCACCGCGTGCCTCGTCCGGATGGGCGGCGCCGGCGGGCCCGTGCACGACCTGGTCCGCGCGGAGATCGCCTCGCCCCGGCGACACCGGGCCCGTTCCGGCGGCCACGGCAGCCACGACGTCCTGGAGGACGAACGACTCCTGCGGGACTGCCGTGCGGCCCTGGACGCCGCATGACGACGATTCCACTCGCGCGGCCCTGGACGGCGCGTAGCGACGCCGGAGCGCGGGATCGGGGCCGCGGGGGCACCGGCGAGACGCGGGTATCAGCGAGGCGCGGGTACCGGTGAGGGCTCCGAAGCGCCCGCTCAGCTCGTCATCCGCCCCCACAGCGGTCCGATCCGCTCCCACTCCTCGTCCCAGCGCTCCATGCGCCGCCGTTCCAGGCGTCCGCGGAGGAGCCGCCCGGTGACGAAGGGGAGCCCCGCCGCGCCCACGCCCGCCAGGACGCCGACCAGAGAAGCCCGCAACCGGGCCTCCGCGACGGTGGTGGGTCTGGTGACGAGGCGGCCGTCGAGGTCGTTCCACACCATGACCGGGGTGCCCGCCGGGGTGCCCGCGTAGACCCGTACCCGGCCGGATCGGGGCGTGCCGTCCGGCCTGGTCCAGCGGACCCTCGCCCACACGACGCGATCACCCGCCCCCGTGGCGCTCGCGACCGGGGCGTCCTCGGCCAGACGGGCGGGGACGGCGTGCCACTCGGCGCGCTCCTGGGCGAGAGCGTGCTCCACGGCGCGAGCGGCCGCCAGGCCCGTGAACACACCGCCGAGCACGGTAAGTGCCCAGGCCGCGAGCATGATCCAGGCCTCCAGGACATCGCTGCGCCGCCTCAGCGGATTGCGCCGCCATCGCCACAGCCAGACCTTCGGACCACGGAATGCCGCCATCAAGGGCATCCTCCTCACCACCGCACGGACACGCCACGTCTCCCTCCCTTACGCGCCCGCTCCGCTCGATGCTCACGCCGTGCCCTTGGGCTCGTCCGCTCCCGGGAGCCAGGCGCGTCCCGGAGGTGGCTGTCAGTGGCGGGGTGCAGACTGGCCCGTAGCGCAGACACCGACGTCGCGGAGGTGGCCGGTCATGGCCGACGTACTACTCACCGTGGGCACCCGCAAGGGCCTCTTCATCGGACGACGGCGCGACGGCGCCTGGGAGTTCGACGAGAATCCGTACTTCAACGCACAGGCCGTGTACTCGGTCGCGATCGACACCCGGGGCGACCGGCCGCGGCTGCTGGCCGGAGGGGACAGTGCGCACTGGGGGCCTTCCGTCTTCCACTCCGACGACCTGGGTCTGACATGGACCGAACCGGCGCGGCCCGCGGTCAAGTTCCCCAAGGAGACGGGCGCCTCGCTGGAGCGGGTGTGGCAGTTGCACCCGGCGGCGGCCGAGCCGGACGTGGTGTACGCGGGGACGGAGCCGGCCGCGTTGTTCCGCTCGGAGGACCGGGGCGAGTCCTTCGAGCTCGTCCGTCCTCTGTGGGAACACCCCACCCGCTCGAAGTGGGTCCCGGGAGGCGGCGGTGAGGGGCTGCACACCATCCTCACCGACGAGCGCGACCCGCGAGCCGTGACGGTCGCCGTCTCCACGGCCGGAGTGTTCCGCACCGACGACGGCGGAGCGAGCTGGGAACCCGCCAACTCCGGTGTGTCCGCGGTCTTCCTGCCGGATCCGAACCCGGAGTTCGGGCAGTGTGTGCACAAGGTCGCGCGCGACTCGGCGAACCCGGACCGGCTCTATCTGCAGAATCACTGGGGTGTGTACCGCAGTGACGACGCGGGCGGGCAGTGGACCGACATCGGCGCCGGCCTGCCGTCCACGTTCGGATTCGCGGCGGCGACACATCCGCACCGCGGCGACACGGCGTACGTCTTCCCGATCAACGCGGATTCGGACCGGGTCCCGGCCGACCGGCGGTGCCGCGTCTTCCGTACGGAGGACGCCGGCAGGAGCTGGGAGCCGCTGACGGCGGGGCTGCCCTCCGAGGACCACTACGGCACGGTGCTGCGCGACGCGCTGAGCACGGACGGCGCGGACCCGGCGGGCGTGTACTTCGGCAATCGCAACGGCGAGGTGTACGCCTCGGCGGACGACGGCGACAGCTGGCAGCAGCTCGCCTCGCACCTGCCGGACGTCCTGTGCGTCCGCGCGGCCGTCGTGGGCTGAGGCTCGGGGTCTCCAACGGCCCACGATGACAGGCGCCTTGTGCCGGAGACGACCGACTTCGACGACGAATCGGTCATCCTCGGTCGCCGGCCGGGCACCGGTTTGATCTCCGCCACGGGTACGGCAGTAGGGTGACGCCCGTGGCACCACGACCGTTGCATGAGATCGTCGAACCGGGCTGGGCGAAAGCCCTGGACCCCGTGGCCGGACGGATCGCCGAGATGGGCGACTTCCTGCGCGCGGAGATCGCCGCGGGACGCACCTACCTACCGGCCGGGGCGAATGTCCTGCGGGCCTTCCAGCAGCCCTTCGACGAGGTGCGCGTCCTCATCGTCGGGCAGGACCCCTATCCGACACCGGGGCACGCGGTGGGGCTGTCGTTCTCGGTGGCCCCGGAGGTACGACCGCTGCCGCCCAGCCTGATCAACATCTTCCGCGAGCTCAACACCGACCTCGGGGCGCCCCCGCCGTCCACAGGCGACCTCACGCCATGGGCGGAACAGGGTGTGCTGTTGCTCAACAGGGCGCTCACCACGGCTCCGCGCAGCCCCGCGGCCCATCGCGGCAAGGGCTGGGAGGAAGTCACCGAGCAGGCGATACGGGCGCTGGCCGCCCGCGGCCGCCCGCTGGTTTCGATCCTGTGGGGCCGCGACGCCCGAAATCTGCGCCCCCTGCTCGGCGATCTGCCCTCGGTGGAGTCCTCGCACCCCTCGCCCATGTCGGCCGACCGCGGCTTCTTCGGCTCCCGCCCCTTCAGCCGCGCCAACGACCTGCTGACCAGGCAGGGAGCCGAGCCGGTGGACTGGCGCCTGCCGTGACGCCCGACGGCGTACGCGGCCGGCGGACGGGCGGTTCGGGCCCGTCCGTGGTGCTGGCCGTGGACTCCGGAGGTTCGGGGCTGCGCGTGGCTCTCGCCGCGCACGGGATGGCGGGCGATGCCCGCTCCCCCGTACGACAGGGGGCGGCGCCGCCCGCTCCCCCGACCCCGCTCAGTGACACCTTGAGCTCCGAGGAGCCGGTCCGTACCGGCCCGCGCGGTATCTCGGCCGGGCATCTGCTGGATCAACTGCTGCCGATGGCCCGGCGGTTGATGGCCGAGGCAGGGGCCGAGCGGCTCGGGGCCGTCACCATCGGCGCGGCGGGACTGGCCACGCTCGGTGACGAACTGCGGGCCGAGTTGCCGACGGCACTGGAGCGCGAACTCGGAGTGCGGCGGCTCGCGCTGGCCGCCGACGCGGTGACCGCGTACACGGGCGCCCTCGGCCCCCGGGCCGGCGCGGTGATCGCGGCGGGCACCGGCATGATCGCGATCGGTACCGACCTCACGACGTGGCGCCGGGCCGACGGGTGGGGCCATCTGCTCGGCGACTGCGGCGGCGGCGCGTGGATCGGCCGCGCGGGCCTGGAGGCCGCCCTGCGGGCCTTCGACGGCCGCGCGGGCGGCTCGACGGCGCTGCTGGCGCGGGCGGAGGAGATGTTCGGGCCGATGCCGGGGCTGCCGGGCCGGTTGTACCCGCGCACCGACCGGGCCGCCGTGCTCGCCTCCTTCGCCCCGGAAGTAGCCACTCACGCCGGGAGCGATCCGGTGGCGGCGGACATCCTGCGGGCCTCCGCACGGCACATGGCCGAGTCGGCCGCGGCGGCGTGCCCGCCCAACGGCGAGCCCCATCTCGCGTTCACCGGTGGCCTGTTCAAGATGGGCGCCCCGCTCCTCGTACCCCTGCGCGAGGAGTTGGCCGAGCGGCTTCCGCACGCCCGGGAGGTGCCGGCCGCGGGCGACCCGCTCGACGGCGCGCTCCGGATCGCCGCCGACTTGGCGGACGGACGGCTCGCACTGCCCCGGGACGAGCGGATGTTGTACCTGGTGGCCGAAAGGTCGTATCCGGAAATCGATGACCAGAATTCGCCGCAGGACCGACAAGTCCGTGAGTACTGATCACTTTTGATCCGTACGTAACTCATCAGACAAAAGCGGACGGATACCGCTCACCTGCACCCTCCCCGAACAGGGGAACCCAGGAAACCAGTAACATGCGACGCCATGAGCTCCCCCACTGGGCCCGCGTCCGGCCTGCCAGTACGAATGCCGCGACCCCGCCAAGCCGGGCGGCACCGCCGTCCGGAACCCCTGGCGGCTCCCGAGGGCGCGCCCGCGCTCGTCCTCGCGGTACCGGGCACTCCCAGCGCGGCCACGCGCAGCCTCGCCGAGGAGGTCGTGAGCATCGCGCGCTCCGAGCTCCCCGGCCTCGATGCCCGCATCGGTTACCTGGACGGGAACGACGAGTTCCCCACGCTGCAGTCCGTGCTGACCCACGCCGCCGAGGAGCGCACCGCGCGCTTCGAGCAGGCCCGCGCCGCCGGTTCCGACGCGGCCGCGCCCGACGGGCCGGTCGGCATCGTGGTGCCGCTGCTCGCCGGTCCGGACAACGCGCTGCTGCGCCGGGTCCGCCAGGCGGTCATGGAGAGCCGCGTCGCGGCCGAACTGACGGATGTCCTCGGCCCGCACCCGCTGCTCGCCGAGGCGCTGCACGTGCGCCTGTCCGAGGCCGGTCTGGCCCGCGCCGACCGCGCCCGGCTGTTCACCGTGGCGACCGCAGCGGACGGCATCGTGCTCGCCACCGTCGGCGGCGAGGAGGCCGTGCAGGCGGCCGGGATCACCGGCATGCTGCTCGCCGCACGGCTCGCGGTGCCGGTCATGGCGGCGGCGCTCGACGAAGAGGGCTCCATCGCGGCCATCGCCGAGCAGCTGCGCGGCTCGGGTTCGCAGCAGCTCGCGCTCGCCCCGTACCTGATCGGTCCGGAGCTCGACACGGGTCTGCTCGACGCGGCCGCCAAGGAGGCCGGCTGCAGCGCCGCCGAGGCGCTCGGCCCGTACCCGGCGATCGGCAAGCTCGCGCTGGCCCAGTACACGTCGGCGCTGGGCATCGCGCCGCCACAGACCCAGGGAGCTCCGGCCTTCTAGTCGGCCGGTACACCCGCACCACCCGCACCACCCGTACGACCAGTGGAACGAAAGGGCCCCTCCTGTGGCAGGAGGGGCCCTTCCTCATGGGCGCGAGGCGTACCCGGCGGCGCGCCGGGCGTGCCCCGCGCGAATCCCCCGGGGCAGCCGAATCGACCGGATCAGCCGAAAACCACGCAGGACGCCGCGGGCGCCTCGACCGAGCCGCCACGGCGCGGCACGCCCGTGTCCGGGTCGACGGTGAACCAGGTCACGTCGCCGGAGCGTTCGTTCGCCGCGTACAGGAAGCGGCCCGAGGGGTCGAGGGCCAGCGCGCGGGGCCAGACGCCACCGCAGGGCACCGTGGCGACCAGTCTGAGCCCCTCGCCCACCGCGTCGGGCGTGAGTACGGAGACGACGTCCTGGCCGCGGGTGGCGGTCCACACGAAGCGGCCGTCGGGCGAGACGACGATGCCCGAGGGATACGCGTCGCCGACCGGGACCCCGGACAGCACCGGAGTCTCGCCGACGGGCCGCAGCGAGCCCTCGGCGGCGTCCCAGCGGCAGACGGTGACGGTCGGGGCGAGTTCGTTGAGGACGTACGCGTGCTCGCCCCGCGGGTGGAAGGCGAGGTGGCGCGGCCCGGAGCCGGGGCGCAGGGCGATCTCGCGGTGCAGGGTGAGCGTTCCGCCGTCGAGGGCGCACACCCGGACGGAGTCCGTGCCGAGGTCGACGCTGACCGCCCAGCGGCCGGTGGGGTCGGGCTGCACCTGGTGGGCGTGCGGGCTCTGCTGCCGCGGCGTGTGCGGACCGGAACCGGTGTGCCGGAGCACGCTGGAGGCGGCCCCCGCGAGTCCGCCGCCGGGGCGGATGGGCACGACGGTGACGCTGCCGGAGCCGTAGTCGGCGGTCAGCACGTGTCCGTCGAAGACGCTGAGGTGGGTGGGGCCGCCGGCGCCGGTCCGGATCGGCGGACCGGTCAGTTCCGGCTTGTCGGCGTGCACGCGGTACGCGGCCACCGCGCCCTCGGCCGTCTCGCTGACCGCGTACAGGACGTCGCGCGCGGGCGACAGGGCGAGGTACGAGGGGTCGGGGACACCGTCGACCGCGCTCAGGACGGTCAGGGCGCCACTGCCCGGGTCCACCGCCGCGGTGAGGACGCCGAGGCCTCCCGCCGCCGTGAACGAGCCGATGAACGCCCGCTGTTGCCGCCTGCCCTCGTCCGCCACCGCTGTCCCCTCTCGGTCCCGCTTCATCGGGGGCGACGGTAGCAGTCGGGGAGCTGCGGTCTAGACCAGACCGGGTGGGAGGTCCGGCCGGCCGGACGGGAGGGCTGGAACCGGAACACCGGGGCTAGGACAGGACCGCGCCCCGCGCCCGTTCGAGGGCCTCCGGGTGGTGGACGTAGGCCGGAGTCAGCTCGACGGCCTCGAACGTGCGGTGGAAGACCGGCGTCGCGCTGCCGGAGATCGGGGGCACGATCCACGACCAGTCGGCGCCCACCGGGCGGCCCTTGCGCTCCTCGCGCCCCAGATGGGTGAGGAAGCGCCGGGACTCCGTGTGATGGTCGGTGACGGTGACGCCCGCTTGGTCGAAGGAGTGCAGGACGGAGCGGTTGAGTTCGACGAGGGCGCGGTCCTTCCAGAGGGACCGGTCGGTGCGGGTGTCGAGGCCGAGGCGGTCGGCGATGAACGGCAGGAGGTCGTAGCGGTCGGTGTCGGCGAGGTTGCGGGCGCCGATCTCCGTGCCCATGTACCAGCCGTTGAAAGGTGCGGCCGGGTAGCAGACGCCGCCGATCTCCAGGCACATGTTGGCGATCGCGGGCACCGCGTGCCAGCGCAGCCCGAGCGCGTGCCACCAGGGGTACTCCGGGTGGGTGAGCTCCACTTCGAGGACCGCGTCCTCGGGCAGGGTGAACCAGAGCGGCGCGGCGCCCGCGTCCTCGATCACCAGCGGCAGGACGTCGAAGGGTGTGCCGGGGCCGCCGGGCCAGCCGAGCCGGCGGGCGGCCGCGGTGAGGCCGGCGTTGCGCGGGTCGCCGGTCACCCCGCCGTCGGGGCGTGTGTAGCCCGCGTACCGGATGAGCTGTTCGTTCCAGATCCTGGGGCCGGGGCGCTCCGGAGTGTCCGGGGCGAAGACCGTGATGAGCGCCCGGATGCGGCCGTCGCGGGTGGCCTCCCGCAGGTGGTCCGCCGACGCCTCGGCGACCTCCCCCGCGTCCCGCACGTCCCGGCGGTCGCGCACGCTGAGCGAGTGCCAGTACAGCCGGCCGATGCAGCGGTTGGCGTTGCGCCAGGCGACCCGCGCGCCGAAGACGAGTTCCCTGGTGGTGTGCCGGTACGTGCCGGTGTCCGCGATCTCCGCACGGGCGGCGGCGATCCGCCGGGCCGGATCCCCCAGGCGCTCCTCGGTGTGGTGGAGCGTGAGGAACTCGGCCGCTGCCCGGAGAAGGTCGCGGGGGCTAGGTTCCGGGGTGCGCCGGTGCGGGGTCGAGCCCGATTCCTTCCGGGCAGGATCGATCCGCCGCGTGACGGTCCGCGCGTCCGGCGCGGTCCGGCCGGGGTCCAGGGCGGGACGGGCCAGGGCCTCGGCCGCGGCTCCCCCGGCGATCAGCCGCCCCCGCGGCCCCGGTACCGGGGTGGCGCCGCGTTCGGTGCGGAGCCGTGCCATGGCGTCGACCCGCGCGGAGAGGGTGCGGAGCTCCGCGGCGAGTTCCACGCGGTAGGCGTCGGCCGGAACGGCGGACGAGGACACGTCGTCCGTACGGCGGCCGTCCCGGGGCCGGTGCGCGTGCGGTCCACGCGACGGCGCGGGGTTCTCGTGGCGGTCGGCGGGGGCGCCGGGAGGGTACGGCTCGCGAGGCTCCGCGGCGTCCCCGCGGCGGCCGCCACGAGTTTCGTGGGCGTGCGTCGGGCCGATGGCGGCGGGGTTCGTCCCGAGGCCGTCCAGCGGGCGTCCGCGCCCCCGTTCCGGATGGTCGCCGTCGGGTTCGTCGCCCTGCCGGATCCGGTCCAGCCAGCCGCCGGGTCCCTCGCCCTCGGGGCCCGGGCGCACCACGCCCGCGGGGTCGGTGGTGCGCTCTTCGTCTGTGGTTCTGCGCGGGAAGTCGCGCATGGTGCCGCCCCCAAGAGTTCCGCCCGCGGGCCGCTCCCGCACGGTCCGCGGCGTCCGTGCGTCCGATAGCCGCGGAGTTACCCGGCGGGTGCGGTGATCCACCCTGTAGATGGCCGGTAAATCTGCCTCATTCCGGGCGCCCGTGTCCACAGACCGAGGCGGGACGCCGGGGCAGGCGGACGGAGGCCCGACGCCGGGGGAAGCGGCCCGGGAGACGTCAGGCGCCGACGAGCCGCGCGCCGCGCAGCGGGGTCGCCAGTTCGACGAGCGCCCGTTCCAGGCCGTGCAGGTGGACGAGCGCCTGCTCGGCACCGGGGTGGTGCCCCGGGGCGCCGTGGTGGGCCGTCACGGCACCGCCCGGTACGGCGCCGACCAGGGATTCCATCGCCGTCTCGACGCGTCGGCAGGCCGCTGTGAGGCGGGCGTCGTGCGAGGCGTCCGGGTCGGCTGCGACGGCGGCGAGACCCCGTACCTCGCGCGCGCAGTCGTCGAGCAGGACGAGGATCGCGCGGGCCCGCTCCTTGCGCTCCCGCATCGGGTTGAGCGGATGCACCAGGGGCGCGAGAGCCATCCGCACGCGCCCCAGGAGTGCTTCGAGCTCCCCCGCGCGCGGCGCGGGGTCCGCCTGGGCGTCGCCCGCGAGCCGCCGGGCCGCCGCCGCGGTACAGCCGTGCACGGCGTGCAGGGCGCGTTCGATCCACCGGTCGGTGACCGTGTGCGTGGTGATGGGCAGGACGAGCGCGACCGCGAGCACGGCGCCGAGCGCGCCGACCCCGGTCTCGGCGAACCGGAGAGCCAGCAGTCCCGGGTGCAGCACGCCGAGGAGCCCGTAGAGCAGGCCCGCCATGACGGTGACGAAGAACATCATCCAGCTGTACGAGGGCGCGGCCGTGTAGAAGATCCCGAAGACGCACACCGCGACGAGGGCCGCGGTGGGCGCGGGTGCGCCGTGCAGCGGTACGGCGATCACGAGCCCGGCCACGATGCCGGTGACCGTGCCGAGCACGCGCCGGAATCCGCGGACGAGCGTCTCGCCTCGCGAGGCCGTGTTGACGAAGATCCACCACGCGGTGCCGACGGCCCAGTACCAGCGGTCGTGCGAGAGCAGCTGGCCCGCCGTGAGCGCGAAGGCGCAGGCCGCGGTCGCCTGGAAGGCCTGGCGGGTGGCGGGGCGCGCCAGGCCGCGTCCGTCCAGCGGCAGCGGCGCCGCGGGCAGGGGCGTACGCCGCTCGATGCACCAGGCACCGAATCGCACGGCCGAGGAGGCCGCCAGCGACAGCGCGACGGCGGCGTACAGCTGCGGGAGCTGGCCGGGCACGGCGTGCAGGAACTGGGTGGTGAAGAACATCATGAACGCGAAGATGCCGAGCGCGTTTCCGCGCGGGCCGAAGCGGCGGGCGTAGACCCCGCAGAAGACCACGGCGAGCCAGGTCGCGTCCCGCAGCGTCGGCACCCCGTGCAGGGCGGTCGCGACCGCGAGGACCGGAAGACCTACGACCGGCAGCAGGGCGGTGGTGCCCGCCTGACCGCGAACGGTCGGGTCGCCGACCGTGAACAGCGCGAGGAGCGCCGCCAGACCGCCGGTGATCGACGCCTGCAGCGAGAGCCCGACCAGTTCGCACAGGGTGACCGCGAGGCCGATCCCGAGGACCGCCCGCAGCGAGACCCGCAACCGGAACAGTCCCGGATCCGGAGCCATGAACATCTTCTTCACCGTCGGCGGCCCGCCCCTACTTCGCGCTTCTGCACAGATTCGGCATGTGCAGCGCACATGCGAAAGGCGCCGCGGGTCCGGTACGGCGTCCTTGCCGTCCGGCGCTGCGCAGCGCCATCGATACGCACAAGGTAAGCGGCAGCCTGGAACTGGCTCAACCGGCGCGATTTCGGCAGGGCCATTGGTACAGTTAGAGAAGAGCATTTTCGGCCACAGGGAGGCCAACGGACCATGGCCGTCGACGAGCTCGACACCCGCATCCTGCGGCTGCTTCTGGAGCAGCCGCGCACCAGCGTCCGCGAGTACGCCCGCATTCTCGGTGTCGCCCGCGGCACGCTTCAGGCCCGCCTCGACCGGCTGGAGCGGGACGGAGTGATCACCGGGACGGGCCCCTCGCTGTCCCCCGCGGCCCTCGGCCACCCCGTGCTCGCGTTCGTGCACATCGAGGTCACCCAGGGCCATCTCGACGACGTCGGCGACGCGCTCGCCGCCGTACCGGAGATCATCGAGGCGTTCTCGATCACCGGCGGCGGCGATCTGATCACCCGGGTCGCGGCGCGTGACAACGCCCACCTGGAGGATGTGATCCAGTCGCTGATCAGCCTGCCCGGCGTGGTCCGCACCAGGACCGAGGTGACCTTGCGCGAGCGCGTCCCGCACCGGTTGCTGCCGCTGGTGGAGTCGATCGGGCGGGCCGCGCGGAACTGACCGCGCGACCGCGACCATGCGCCGCATCGCCGTCCCGTACGCGACCTACGGGGAATCCGGAAGTCCACGGCCGGAAATCCGCCGGGTGCGCGAGAATGCCTCGGCGACAGCTTCCGGCCCCTGCGCGCGGAGCGGGTCAGCCACTGAAGCGGGCTCTGCGCGGACAGCTGTGAACCACCTGCGGACCTGGCGGACGGTCGTCCGGTCGGCGAGGGCGGTCCGGCCGTGGCCCGGGAGCAGTCCGGCCGTCGTTCCGGAAGGAGATCGCGTGCATCCCGACAAGGAGGCACCTGCGGGCTCGGGCGCGCCCGCGGGTCAGGACGGACCTCTGCGCGCGGACGCGCAGCGCAATCGCGAGCGCATCCTGGCGGTGGCCCTGGCGGAGCTGACCCGCTCGGCGGACACCCCGGTGAGCGCGATCGCGAAGAAGGCGGGGGTCGGGCAGGGGACCTTCTACCGCAACTTCCCCCATCGCGAGGCCCTCGTTCTGGAGGTCTACCGCTACGAGGTGCGGCAGGTCGCCGACGCGGCGCCGCGCCTGCTCGCCGCCCGGGCACCGGATCAGGCGCTGCGGGAGTGGATGGACCGTCTCGCGCAGTACGCCATGGCCAAGGCGGGCCTGGCGGAAGCGCTGCGGACGGCCACCACGACCGCGCGGGGGACGCTCACGAAGCTGGGCCGCGGGCCCATCGGTTCGGCCGTCGCGCTCCTGCTGAAGTCCAACGAGGAGGCGGGCACCATACGGCCGGGGGTGACCCCCGACGACTTCATGCTCGCCGTCGCCGGGCTCTGGGGGCTCGACCCGCACGGGGACTGGAGGTCGCGCGCCCGGCGTCTGCTGGACCTGGTGATGGACGGCCTGCGCGTGGGCGCGCCCGGACCGGGCTCGCCCACGCGGAAGGGCTGAGCCCTCGCTCGGGGGGCGAGCTCGGGACCACCGGTCGGGCCCGCCCCCGGCCGGTCGGCGACGGAACGGCGGGGCTTGTGGGCCGGTCGGCGACGGAGCGGCGGGCCGGTCGGCGTCGGAGCGGCGGGCCTGCGGGGCGGTCAGCGACGGAGCGGCGGGCCTTGTGGTGCGGTCAGCGTCGGACCAGCAGGGCGTGCGTGGCACTCGGCGATCCGACCAGCTCGGCGACCCGGTAGCCGTCGATCCCGTCCCCGAGGTTGTCGAACAGACGCTCACCCCGGCCCAGCAGTCGCGGGACGATGGCCAGGTGCAGTTCGTCGATCAGCCCGGCGCGCAGGTACTGCTGAACGGTGGCCGGTCCGCCGCCGATCCGGACGTCCTTTCCCGCCGCCGCCTCGAAGGCCCGGGCTCGGACCGTCTCGATGGGCTCGTCGGTGAAATGGAAGGCCGTCCCGCCCTCCATGACCACCGAGGGCCGCAGGTGGTGCGTGTGCACGAACACGTCGTTGTGGTACGGAGGGTTGGGGCCCCACCAGCCCGTCCACGACTCGTCCTCCCACGGTCCGCGCTGGGGCCCGAACATATTGCGGCCCATGATGGTGGCGCCGATGTTCTCCTCGCCGCGCGCCACGTGGTCGACGTCGATTCCCCCCTTCCCGTCGGCCAGGTCGCGCATCGCGGCGAACATCCATTCGTGCATCCCCTCGAAGCCCTCGCCGAGCGGGTGTTCCAGACGCTGACGGGGCCCGGCGGCGCCGTCCACCGAGACCGTGATGTTGTGTACGCGCAGCTTGGGCATGACCGTGCTCCTCGGATACGTGGTTTCCCGCTCTCACCCGTGCGTCGAACGGGACCCACCCGGATCGACAGCTCGACAGCTTCTCCCGGGCATCCCGAAATCCCGCGCGGCCCGCGCCGTCGGCGGCCCCGTCGTCAGCGAGCCGCCGAAGGGGGCGGCAGGCGGAGTTCGGCGAGGTCCGGCGGGATGGGGGTGTCGGGGCGGAAGAACGGGGCGGCCTCCCCGTCGGCCGCCGTGGCCGGTGCGTCGGTGAGGCGGAAGCGGTCGCGCAGCCGGCCGTAGAAGTCGGTGGGGTGCAGACGGATCAGGCGCACCCGTTGCGGAGCCCGGAAGACACCGATCCAGTCGCCGGGGTCGAGTACACCGCGCAGCTGGCCGTCGATGCTGACGGCGGCCTGGCCCGAATGGGGCAGCACCCGCAGGGCGACGGGTTCGTCCGGCGCGGCGACCACGCTGCGGTTGAAGGTCATGTGCGGCGCGATCGGCGTGAAGACGACCGCGTCCATGTGCGGGGAGAGCACGGGACCGCCGGCGGCGAAGCTGTAGGCGGTCGATCCGGTGGGGGTGGCGACGGCGAACGCGTCCGCCGCGTAGGAGGCCAGCCGCCGTCCGGCGATGTAGACGCCCACGCTGACCTGGCGGTCCCGGGCCAGTTTCTCCAGGACGACGTCGTTCAGGGCCGTGACATCCAGGGCCACTCCCCAGCCGTCACCCTCCGTCGTCGCGGACCTCACCTGCGGGGGCGGCAGCGCGGGACCCCGTCCGTAGCGGAGGAGTGCCTCCATGCCCTCCGGGATCTCCAGAGCCCGGGAGGCGCGCATGGTCAGCGTCATGCGTTCCTCGACGGCGGCATGGCCGTCGTGGACCGCCTGCAACGCCCGCGTGACGTCGGCCGCCGGAACCTCGGTGAGGAACCCGACCTTCCCGAGGTCGACGCCCAGCACGGTCGCGTCGCTCTTGACGGCGATCCGGGCACCGCGCAGGAAGGTGCCGTCGCCGCCGAGGGTCACGACGAGGTCCGGGTTCCCGGCCGCCTCCGCTTCAGCCCGCCCGCCGCGGCGCTGCTGGTCCTTGGCCCAGACATCGATCTCGGTGCACCGGATGCCTCGCGCGTCGCACCAGGCGTGCACGGCGCGGGCGACGTCGCGGGCCGCCGTCCGCCCCTGGTGGATCACCAGTCCGACGCGGTGTACGGGCACAGCAACCTCCGGGTCCACATGAGGACGTACCGCAGGCCCGGGCCTGCGGCGGGCGGACCGTGGGGTCCCTCCGAACTCGGGCCCGGGGCTGAACACGATCCTTCCACGAATACGACATTCCGGTACGGGTGAGGCGGGCCGCGACCCGGGATCGAGAACGGGGGCACGTCACCGTCCGGACGCCAACTCCGCCAGGCGAACGCCGACTTCGCCATGTACTCGATCACGGGGGCGCATTGTCGTCACGGCCCGCTCCGGCCACCCTGCGGCCGGACGGATTCCGGTCGTGTCGTCGCCGCCCGGGTCCGAGCAACACCCTTGCCCAGAAGGCGAGTTCGGGCGCCAGGGACGGCCGGACGCCGGAGTGGGGGCCGTCCCGCCGGCCGAGCAATTTCGGACACTCGGGCATCTCGACGAACGCTGAACGACTATCGTCTCGAATTGACGTCTCCTGAGCGACCGATAAGGCTCAGAGGTCCCTTCACGGCCACTTTCGTCCGAATTGTGAAATAATCCGATGGGCCCCATGAAAGGTTTCTTTCGTGATCAACAGCAATCACAAGACTGATTACGAGAGCATCCTGCTCGACCGGCGCGGTCAGGCCGAGGCGTTCGACGCCATCGGCGACCGCTACGACGAGGCCTTTCCGCACAAGGAGGGCCAGGTCGCCGCGGGCGCGTGGCTGATCGCATCCCTGCCCGAGGGATCGCGCGTCCTGGATCTCGGCTGTGGCACGGGGGTGCCGACCTCGCGCCAGATGACGGACGCCGGCTTCGAGGTCGTGGGCGTCGATCTTTCCGGCGGCATGGTCGAGCTCGCGAGGGCCTACGTCCCCGACGCGACGTTCCATCAGCTGGACCTCGCCGACCTGCGGCCGGGGGGCCCGAGCGACCTCGGCCGCTTCGACGCGGTCGCCGCCTTCTTCTCCCTGCTCATGCTGCCGCGCGAGGAGATCCCTCTCGCCCTGCTGACAGTCCGTCATCTCCTCGTTCCCGGCGGCCTGTTCGTCCTGTCGATGGTCGAGGCCGACGTGGACGACTTCGCGATCCCGTTCCTCGGGAACACGATCAGGGTCTCCGGCTATCTGCGGGAGGACCTGCACAAGGTCATCGAGGCGGCGGGCTTCGAGATCGTCGAGGAGACCTCGTACACGTACGCCCCCGCGGTTGCCGACGTCCCGCCCGAGGAACAGGTGTTCCTCTGCTGCCGACGGTGTGACTGAGGAGGCCCGGTCCTGGCCGCGGACCGCGCCACCCACTGGACGGGACAGAACGCGTGACCGAACACCACACCCCTCACGAGGGCACCGCACCGCCGCAGGGACTCGCCTCACCTGCCGCGATGACCGACGGCGGCGTGCCGCAGACCGACCGCCTTCGGTATCTCGACGTGGCGACCCGACGGATCGCCCGCGGGATGGACCTGGACGAGACGCTCCGGGAACTGCGGCAGGCCGCCGTGCCGGACTTCGCGGACGCGATCTTCATCCACCTCGACGATCCGCTGCCGGTGGGCACGGAACAGTCGGCCGCGCCCGTCGTCCTGCAACTGCACAGCGTCGACCGGGCTTCCCCGCGGACGCCGCACACCAACGGGTCCCCGCCACCGCCCGCGCTCCCCGAGGTCGCCGAGCGGGTGGAACCGGCCGGCGGCGGGCGGCTCGCGGAGCTGCTGCGGGACGGGCGTCCCGCGTTCGGTGACGCCCCGGGCAACGCGCCCGCCGTCGCCGAACTCCTCGGAGCGGGGGCGGACCCGCCGGGGACGCTGCCGCCGGGCCACCGAGTGATCATCGCCCCCTTGCACGGCAGCCATCACGTCATGGGCACGGTCGTCCTGCTCCGGAGAACGGACCGCCCCGTCTTCACCAGCGACGACCTGCTCGTCGCCTCGCAGCTCGCCACGCACACCGCGCTCGGGGTCCAGAAGGCGGTGATGTACGGCCACGAGGCCGCCGTGGCGGACACGCTCCAGCACACCATGCTCCCGTCGTCGCTGCCCGAACCCACCGGCATCCGGCTGGCCAGCCGCTACCTGCCCGCCTCGAAGACCGCCCAGGTCGGCGGTGACTGGTACGACGCGATCCCGCTCCCGGGCAACCGCGTGGCGCTGATCGTCGGCGACGTGATGGGCCATTCCATGACCTCGGCCGCGATCATGGGCCAGCTGCGCACCATCGTGCAGACCCTCGCCGGTCTCGATCTGCCGCCCGACGAGGTCCTGCACCACCTCGACGAGCAGGCCCAGCGGCTGGGCAGCGACCACATCGCGACCTGCCTCTACGCGATCTACGACCCGATATCGCACCGCCTGCTGATGGCGAACGCCGGTCACCCGCCCGCGGTGCTGCTGCACGAGGACGGCCGCGCCGAGGTCCTGGGGGTCCCGCCGGGGGCCCCGATCGGCGTCGGCGGTGTCGTCTTCGAGTCGGTGGAGATGGCCGCGCCCACGGGAGCGACCCTGGTGCTGTACACCGACGGACTCGTCGAGTCCCGCGACACGGACATCGGAAGCGGCGTCGAGGCGCTGCGGGTCCGGCTCCAGAGCACCGCACGGGGACTCACCTCTCTCGAGGTGCTCTGCGATCACGTGCTGGGCACCCTGACCCCGGGCGCCCGGGACGACGACATCGCCCTGCTCACCGCCCGGTTCGAGGGCTTCCCGCCGGACAGCGTCGGCTACTGGTACCTGGCCCCGCACCCGATGACCGCGGGACAGGCGCGCCGGCTGACCCGCAGGGCCCTGCGCCGCTGGGGTCTCGAGTCCCTGATCGACCCGACCGAACTCATGGTCAGCGAGGTCGTGACGAATGCCGTGCGCTTCGCCTCGCGGCCCCTCTCGCTGCGGCTGCTGCGCACCGATGTGCTCCGCTGCGAGGTGACCGACGACTCGCCCCAGGTGCCCAGGATGCGACAGGCCGACCCCGGGGACGAGGGCGGCCGCGGCCTGTTCCTGGTCAACCAACTCGCCCTGCGCTGGGGCGCGACGAGACTGAGCAGCGGCAAGGTCGTCTGGTTCGAGCAGAAGATCCCGGCGAGGTAGCCGCTCCCCGGGGCGGAAATCGAGGTCGCCCGGCGACGCCGCCGCCTTCGAGGGCATATATACCCATACAGGGTATAGTGGGCGTCTCCAGCTCGCAGGAAGTGCGGACGCCCGTGATGACGGTACGAGAGCTGCCCCGGGCCCAGTTCGACGGCGCCGCCCGCCGGGTGCGCGGCCTGCTGGTCCTGCTGTGCTCCCTGGTCACCGTGCTGCTCCACCACGAGCTCCCCGAGCCGACCGTCACCATGGTTTCGCTGGCCGCACCGCACGGAATGCCGGGATCTCTCTCCGTTCCCGGCGCCCACTCCCCCACGGGCTCACCGGCAACCGGCACTTCGGCGCACTGTCCCGGCAGGGCCGCGTCCCCCTCCTGCGGCCATGCGACTCTGCGCGCCCGCCGGCATCCGCGCCGTACGGCCCACTGCCCCTCCCGAGTCGGCAGCCCCGTCGTTCCCGTCGCCGGTCGGGACGCTCGCGAGCGTGGACATCGCACACCCCGTGAAGCGTGCGCCACCCGGCCTGTCTCCCCTCTCTCCACCGCGCACATAGGCCGCGTCCGACGGCTTCCGGTGTCCAGCGACGCCGGCAAGCCGTGTCCGGACCCTCCCGAAAGGCCTGTCGCGCATCGAGAAGTGGACTTTTCGTGAACAGCATCAACCGTCGCTCCGTCCTCGCCGGACTGGGAGCGGCGGCAGGCACCGGCCTGCTCGCCGCCTGCAGCAACGACGCCTCCACCAGCCCCTCCCTCCTCAGCCCTTCCGGTTCCCAGGTCGCCCGCGCGGAGAGGAAGCGGAGCGGTACGGGCACGGTTCACCAGGTCAACCTGACCGCCGCGCCCGCCACGCTCGACCTGGGCGGCGGAATCATGGCCAAGTCCTGGGCCTTCAGCGGCCAGGCACCCGGCAAGGAGATCCGTGTCGCCGCCGGCGACACGCTCGCCGCCGAGCTGTCCAACCAACTGCCCGGCAGCACCACGACGTCCATCCACTGGCACGGCATCGCGCTGCGCGCCGACATGGACGGCGTACCGCCGGTCACGCAGACCCCGGTACGGGCCGGATCCAACTTCACGTACCGCTTCATCACCGACACACCCGGCACCTACTACTTCCACCCGCACGTGGGTGTCCAGATCGACCGCGGCCTGTACGCCCCGCTGATCGTCGAGGACCCCAAGGAGACGCTGTCGTACGACGACGAATGGGTCGTCGTCCTCGACGACTGGCTCGACGGCGTCACCGGCACGCCCGACAAAGCCTTCGCCGCGCTCAGGCCGGACATGGGCGGTATGGACATGAGCGGCTCAGGCCCGGAGGCGACGACGGCCTCACCGTCCTCGTCCGCCGCCTCCCGGCACGCCATGGCGACGAGGTTCAGGCTCGCGGACGCCACCAGCCGGCTGCTCGGCGGCGACGCCGGGGACGTGAAGTACCCGTACCACCTGGTCAACGGGCGAGTGCCGACCGACCCGGCCGTCCACACCGGCAAGCCTGGCGGGCGTGTGCGCCTGCGGATCATCAACGCGGGCAGCGACACCGCCTACCGGGTGGCCCTCGGCGGCCACAGACTGACCATCACCCACACCGACGGTTTCCCCGTCGAGCACCAGCAGGTCGACGCGCTGCTGATCGGCATGGGCGAGCGGTACGACGTCCTGGTCACCCTCGGCGACGGCGTCTTCCCGCTCGTCGCGGTCGCCGAGGGCAAGGACGCCGCCGGCCTGGCTCTGATGCGCACCGGATCGGGGAGCACGCCGGATCCGACCGTACGGCCGGGCGAACTGGACGGTCTGATGGTGACCGCCGCGCAACTGCGCGCTCGCGACGACGTACGACTGGACGCGAAGGAGCCCGACCGGGTTCACCGCATCAGACTGACCGGCAGCATGGACAGGTACGACTGGGCCGTCGATGGCACGCCGTTCGACATGGCCCATCCGACCGCGAACCCGCTGCTCGTCGAGGAGGGCCAGCGTGTCCGGCTCGACTTCATCAACACCACGGGCATGTGGCACCCGATGCACCTGCACGGCCACACGTACCAGCTCGGCAGCACCGGTCCGCGCAAGGACACCACGATCGTGCTGCCCAAGACGAAGGTGTCCGTCGACTTCGACGCCGACAACCCGGGCCAGTGGATGCTGCACTGCCACAACGCCTACCACAGCGAGGCCGGGATGATGGCGCTCGTGGCCTACGGAGCCTGAGCCCCCGGCTCCCGGTCCGGGGCGGAACCCAGGAGTCCCGCCCCGGACCGTACGCCAGACTGTGTCATCGCGGTCGCCAGGCCTCGGGCAGGGGCATGCCGCGTACACCCGGCGCACGAACAGCGCGCGCGGCGCTGTCTGTTCGGAAGCGCCCTCCCCGACCCGGGCGGACCGTCCCGGCGCGGGAGGCCGTGCCGCGTCCGCCCTATCGCCCGGCGTTCCTCTCGCGCAGCCAGGTCTCGAACTCGACGGCGACGATCCGCTCGTCGTGCACACCGGCCGCGTCGTCGGACGCCAGCCAGACGATGGGCGGGCCCATCACGGAGGGCTCCAGGAACGCCCGGCCCTCTGTAACGGCCTCCGGCGGCAGCATCCCCGTGACGGTCGGGCCTCCCGGAAGCAGGAGGTTGACCGTGACGCCCCGGTCCCGCAGGTCGGCGGCCATGATCCGGGAGAGGGACTCGCTGCCGGCACGCGAGGGCCCGTAGGGGACGAACCCGGCCCGGTGCATCGTCGTTTCGCTCACCGCGATGTTGACGACACGACCGCCACCGGCGGTGGCCAGCATGCGCGGCACGACCTCCCGCGCGACCAGGAAGTAGCCGGTCAGGTTGGTCTCGATCACGGCACGGAAGGCGTCGACGGGCACGTCCCAGAAGCCCTGAGGGCGTGTCATGAAGTGCGGGTCGACCGTACGCATGCCGATGCCGGCGTTGTTCACCAGCATGTCGATGCCGCCGAGCCGCGCCTCCGCCCGGTCGACCGCCCCGGCCACCGAGGACTCGTCCCGCACGTCCAGCTCGATGCCGATCGCACCCGGCAGTCCGGCGGCGACCGAGCTCGCCCGCCGACCGGATCGCCCGGTCAGCGCGACCGTCGCCCCGGCCTCGGCCAGGGCGGAGGCCATGGCCAGTCCCAGCCCGCTCGTCCCACCGGTCACCAACACCTTCATGGGGCTCCTCCCGCTCGGGGTACGACCGGCCCATGGCGGCGGGCCGTTCTCTTCAGCAGTGTCGACGCGCTGATCACCATGACGCCACAACCTAAATGCGTCGACAGCGCCCGTCGCGCGCGCCACAGTGGCCTCTCATGACGAGCAGCGAGCTGTGGACCCGTGCGACCGCCGACCGCTACGACACCGAGGAGACCGTGATGTCCTCGGCCGCCGTTCTCGGACCGACGCTCGCCTTCCTCACCGAACTCGCCGGAGACGGACGGGCACTTGAGTTCGCCATCGGGACCGGGCGAGTGGGTGTCCCGCTGCGGGAACGCGGTGTGCCGGTGGTGGGCATCGAACTGTCCGAGCACATGGCGGAGGTCCTGAGGCAGAAGCTCGACGAGGACACGCTCCCGGTGGCCGTCGGCGACATGGCCACGACCGTCGTCCCGGGCGAGTTCGCCCTGGTCTATCTCGTCTACAACACGATCACGAACCTGCTCACGCAGGACGAGCAGGTCGCGTGCTTCCGCAACGCCGCACGCCATCTGACGCCGGGTGGGCGATTCGTCGTCGAGCTGGGCGTTCCGCCGCTGCGGTTCCTGCCGCCCGGGCAGGTCGCGGTGCCGTTCGACGTCTCCGAACGGCACCTCGGCTTCGACACCTTCGATCTGGTCGAGCAGATTCTCGTCTCGCACCACCTCACCCGCGACGGCGACGACGGCCGTTATCGCCGCGACGCCTCCCGGCACCGGTACGCGTGGCCGGCGGAACTCGACCTGATGGCACGGATCGCGGGACTCGAACTGGAACGGCGCGTCGCGGACTGGGACGGGGCGCCCTTCACCCAGGACTCGCCGAAGCACATCTCCGTGTGGCGCAAGGCGACCTGAGGCCCTGGCCCGGCCCCGCGATCCTGGCCGCGCCACGCTAGCCGAGAAACGACAGGCGAACCTCGCGGTCGGGGTTGTCCCGGTTCGTGTCCACCAGGCACACCGACTGCCACGTCCCCAGCTCCAGGCTCCCGTCGACCACCGGCAGGGTCGCGTGCGGCGGGACGATGGCGGGGAGGACGTGGTCGCGGCCGTGACCGGGGCTGCCGTGACGGTGCTGCCAGCGGTCGTCCGCGGGGAGCAGGGAGTGCAGCGCGGTGAGGAGGTCGTCGTCGCTGCCCGCGCCGGTTTCGATGATGGCGATTCCGGCGGTGGCGTGGGGTACGAAGACGTTCAGGAGACCGTCGCGGCCCGCCGCGACCTCACGGAGGAAGGCCTCGCAATCGCGGGTGAGGTCGACGACCGCCTCCGACGAACCGGAGGAAATGTTCAGGACCTGCGTGGTGAAGGCATCGGACATGCCCCAATCCTCTCCCATACGACGGATTCCGCGCGTGATCCAGAGCGACGGCGGCAGCCGTGCGGTCGGTGCGGCACCCGTGTACGTCGCAGGTGGCGCGGGCGATGCGGGGCGGAATCCTGACCGACGTCGTCGGCGTGGTCGGCCGCTCTCGGTCCGCCGCTGACGCGGTGCCGTCGGGTGGCTCACAGTGAGGCGCCCGACGGGAAGATCCCGGAACCCGGTCCGGTTGGTAGAAGCGTGAACAACACCGGGGTACACGCGCGTGAGGTCGATGTGGTCGTGATCGGCGCCGGCCAGGCCGGTCTGGCCGCCGCCCACCACCTGCGACGCACCGGTTTCGAGCCCGGGCGGGACTTCGTCGTCCTCGACCACGCTCCGCGCCCCGGCGGCGCCTGGCAGTTCCGCTGGCCGTCACTGACGTTCGGCAAGGTGCACGGGATGCACGCCCTGCCCGGAATGGAGCTCACGGACGCCGACCCGGCCCGCCCGTCCTCCGAGGTCGTCTCGGAGTACTTCGACGCCTATGAGCGCGCCTTCGACCTGCGGGTACGGAGGCCGGTCGATGTCAGGGCGGTCCGGGAAGGACCCGGTGCGCGACTGCTCGTGGAGACCGACGACGGCACGTGGTCGACCCGGGCGCTGATCAACGCGACGGGCACCTGGGACCGCCCGTTCTGGCCCCGCTATCCGGGCCAGGAGACCTTCCGTGGGCGGCAGTTGCACACGGCACAGTATCCGGGCCCCGAGGAGTTCGCCGGGCGGCGCGTGGTGGTCGTGGGCGGCGGCGCTTCCGGCACCCAGCATCTGATGGAGATAGCCGCCCACGCGGCCGAGACCACCTGGGTCACACGGCGCCCCCCGGTCTTCCGCGAGGGGCCCTTCACCGAGGAGTTCGGCCGGGCCGCCGTCGCGCTCGTCGAGGAGCGGGTCCGGCAGGGACTTCCGCCGCGCAGTGTCGTCTCGGTCACCGGGCTGCCGCTGAACGACGCGATCCGGCAGGCGCTGGCCGACGGCATCCTGGACCGGCGGCCGATATTCGACCGGATCACCCCGGACGGTGTGGAGTGGGCGGACGGGCGGCGCGTGGACGCCGACGTCATCCTGTGGGCGACCGGTTTCCGGGCCGCCATCGACCATCTGGCACCGCTGCGGCTGCGCGAGCGGGGCGGTGGCATCCGTGTCGAGGGGACGCGCGCGGTCGCCGATCCGCGGATCCACCTGGTCGGCTACGGGCCCTCGGCGAGCACCATCGGCGCCAGCCGGGCCGGACGTGCCGCCGTACGGGACATCAGGCGACTGCTGGCGGACGCGCCGGTCTCCGTGTGATGCCCCGTACGGCGCTCAGCTCGTGGGAGCGGCTGCGGTGGGAGCGGCCGCCGTGGGAGCAACTTCGGTGGGAGCGGCCGCCGTGGGAGGGGCTGCGGTGGGAGCGGCTGCGGTGGGGGACGTGCTCCGGTGGTTCCGGTTGAACTCGGCGACGTTGCGCTGGTGCTCCTCGTAGCTGGCCGTGAACCGCGTGTCGCCCGGCTTGACCGTGACGAAGTACAGCCAGTCGCCCGGGGGCGGGTTGATCGCGACCCGCATCGCCTCCTCGCCGGGGTTGGCGATCGGCGTGGGCGGCAGGCCCATGCGCTGGTACGAGTTGTAGGGGCTGTTGAGCCTCGTGTCGGCCTGGCTGGTGCTCAGGGTGGAGCGGTTCAGCGCGTAGTTGATGGTGGAGTCCATCTGCAACGGCATACCGCGCTCCAGGCGGTTGAAGACGACCCGGGCCACCTTGCCCATGTCCGCCTTGGTCGCCGCCTCCGCCTGCACGATGCTCGCGATGGTGACCGCCTGATAGACGTTCATCGCGTTGCGCTGCGCGCCCGCGGCGATCGGCGCCCCGTTGAACTTCTTGTTCGCCGTGTCGACCATGAACGTCAGCAGTGACTCGGGAGTCGTCTTCTCACCGAGCGGATACGTCGCAGGGAAGAGGTAGCCCTCGGGGTTGCCGTCCGCGTCGTTCGGGAGCTTGAGGTTGGCCTTGACGATGGACTTCTTGGTGGTGCCCGCGGGCACCCGCAGGGCCTTGTCGACGGCCGAGTAGACCTGGCCGGAGCGCCAGCCCTCCGGAATGAGGAGAGTCGTCGGGGGCGCGTCCTCGTCGTTTCCCATGCTCAGCAGCGGCACCGCCACGGCGGTGGCCGCCACGACGGCTCCGGTCGCGATGAGGGCGACCCGGCCCCGGCGCGTCAGTCGAATCGTGCTCCGTGGCGGAGTGTTCATCTGCATAACGGGCACGGTAACCCGCTAATGCCCACAAACCTGGCATATCGTCATCTTGTCGGCTCCAATTGAGCGTCCCGGAGGACGAGGGCGGCGTAGCGCCCCTCCTGCGCCAGCAGTTCCTCGTGCGTGCCGCGCTCGACCGCGCGGCCCGAGTCGAGGACCACGATCTGGTCGGCGCCCCGGACCGTGGACAGCCGGTGCGCGATGGTGAGCGTGGTGCGGTTGGCCGACAGGGCGTCGATGGCCTGCTGGACGGCGTGCTCCGTGCGGGTGTCCAGGGCGCTGGTCGCCTCGTCGAGGATGAGCACGGGCGGGTCGCGCAGGATCGTACGGGCGATGGCGAGGCGCTGCTTCTCGCCGCCGGAGAACCGGTGGCCGCGCTCGCCGACGACCGTGTCGTACCCGTCGGGCAGCGACGCGATGTGATCGTGGATCTGGGCCGCCCGCGCCGCCGCGTGCAGCTCTTCGTCGGTGGCGTCCGGCTTGGCGAAACGGAGGTTCTCGGCGACCGAGGCGTGGAAGAGGTACGTCTCCTGGGAGACGACGCCGACCGCGCGCGCGAGGGTGTCGAAGTCGAGGTCGCGGACATCGACCCCGTCCAGGGTCACGCGTCCGCGCGTGACGTCGTACAGCCGCGGCACCAGATAGCTCAGCGTGGACTTGCCGGAGCCGGTCGGTCCGACGACGGCGAGGCTGCCGCCGGCCGGGACGCTGATGTCGATGCCGTCGAGGATCGGGGCGCCCTTGTCGTCGTAGCGGAACTCGATGTCCTCGAAGCGGATCTCGCCCTTGACCTGGTCGAGGTGGACGGGGCTCTCGGGCTCAGTGATGTCGATGGGCAGGTCGAGGTACTCGAAGATGCGCTGGAAGAGCGCGAGCGAGGTCTGGATCTGCACACCGGTGGACAGCAGGCTGACCGTCGGCCGGAACAGGCCCTGCTGGAGCGAGACGAAGGCGACGAGCGTGCCGATCGAGATGGAGGGGCCGCCGAACTGGAGGGCGATGCCCGCGGTCCAGTAGATGACGGCGGGCATGGCGGCCATGACGATGCCGATGACGGACATGCGCCAGCGCCCCGCCATGTTCGACCTCACCTCGAGGTCGACGAGACCCTCGGACTCCTCCGCGAAGGACCTGGTGAGCGAGTCGGCCCGGCCCATGGTGCGGCCGAGCAGGATGCCGCTGACGGAGAGCGACTCGGTGACCGTGGCGGCCATCGCCGCCATCTGCTTCTGGCGCTGGGTGGTGATCTTTCTGCGCTCATTGCCGACGCGGCGGCTGATCCACACGAACACCGGCAGCAGGAGCAGGGAGACCACGGTCAGGCGCCAGTCCAGGGCCACCATCGCGACGATGGTGGCGACCACGCTGGTGAGGTTGGAGACCAGCGAGGTGGCGGTGGAGGTGACGGTCGCCTGCATGCCGCCGATGTCGTTGGCGATGCGCGACTGGACCTCGCCCGTGCGGGTCCTGGTGAAGAAGGCCAGCGACATCCGCTGGAGGCGGCCGTAGACCGCCGTGCGCAGATCGTGCATCACACGCTGGCCGACGGTCGTGGAGATCAGCGTCTGCAGGACGCCGAAGACGCCGCTCAGCACGGCGCTCAGGATCATGCCGAGCGCGAGCAGGGTCAGCAGGCCCGTACGGCCTTCGGGGATCGCGGTGTCCAGGATCGCCTTGAGCAGGAAGGGCGTGGCCACGCCCACGAGGGACGCGGCTCCCACCAGGACGCCGACGATCGCGAGGCGGCCGCGGTAGGGCCGGAAGAGACTCAGGATGCGGCGCACCTGCCGTGGCTGTTCCTTGTCGGCGGGTGGCGGGCTCCAGGTCGGCTGTTCGGGACGCAATGGACTCCTAGGGAGAGGGGACGGCCCGGGAAATCGGGACGACGGGGACATCGGTGAGGATCCGACGACTGCCGGAGCCTAGCTCATTGTTACCTATACTCACAATGAACGGCATCCTGATATTGTTCCCGTATGACCACCCCCGATGCCGACGGGCTGCTCGCCGAGCAGTTGCTGCGCCTGACGCGCCGCGTGCACCGCATCCAGAAGCGCCATCTGGAGCAGCGCGAGCTGGGCATCACACCCGCCCAGTCAAGGCTGCTGCGCACCCTCGCGCACTACAGCTCACCGCCCCGTATGGCCGATCTCGCGGAGCGCCTCGAAGTGGTGCCGCGCGCCGTGACCACGCTGGTCGACGGCCTGGAGGCGAGTGGCAAGGTGCGCCGGGTACCCGATCCGACCAACCGGCGGGTGATCCGTATCGAGGTCACGGACGACGGGCGCACGGCGCTGCGGGAACTGCGCGCCGCGCGCCGCGGCGCCGCGGAGGAGATCCTGGCTCCATTGACGGACGAGCAGCGCGAGGTGCTCGGCGGGCTGCTGGACACCTTGGTGGACGGCGTGCCGATGGCGGAGCACCGCTGCTGAAACGGCCCGGGGCGGAAGACCGCCGCCGGACCGGTTGAGCACGGCTCACCGCACCGCGGCCGACCAGCGGCCGGACCGCCGACTCGGTCGCCCGCCGCGGGCAGCCGACCGGCAGCGCTGCCCGGCGAGCCCGTGAGGAGTGGTGCGCGATGCCTCTGCTGGAGCCCGACCCCGACGCGCTGCGCCCGGACGCGCACCCCGAGGCTCCGGCGGCCGACCGGGTCCCCGAGGACCGGGCCGGGGGCACTCCCGAGCCCCTGCGCGGTGATCTGATCGCGCTGCTCGGCGCCGAGAAGGTACTGACCAAGATCTCCGACCTCGTGCGGTACGCCTCCGACGCCAGCCCCTACCGCTTCGTGCCCCGGGTCGTCGTGGTCCCCGAGGACATCGACGACGTCTCGGCCGTGCTCTCGTACGCTCACGGCAAGGGCCGCGAGGTGGTGTTCCGCGCGGCCGGGACCTCGCTCAACGGCCAGGCGCAGGGCGAGGACATCCTCGTCGACGTACGCCGGCACTGGACGGGGGTCGAGGTCCTCGACGGCGGGGCTCGGGTCCGTATCGCTCCGGGCACGACCGTCGCCCGCGCCAACGCCGCACTCTCCAGGCACGGGCGCGTCCTCGGTCCCGATCCGGCCAGCGCGATCGCCTGCACGGTCGGCGGCGTGGTCGCGAACAACGCGTCCGGCATGACGGCGGGCATCACCCGCAACGCGTACGTCACCCTTGCCTCGCTCACGTTCGTGCTGCCGACCGGCACGGTCGTGGACACGGCGGAACCGGACGCCGACGAGCGGCTCGCGCACGCCGAACCGGCCCTGTGCGCCGGGCTCATGGAACTCAAGGCGGAGATCGAGTCCGACGCCGAGCTGGTCGCCCGCATCCGCGCCAAGTACGCGATCAAGAACACCAACGGCTACCGCCTGGACGCCTTCCTCGACGGTGCGACACCCGTCGAGATCCTGCGCGGCCTGATGGTCGGCTCGGAGGGCACCTTCGGTTTCATCTCGGAGGTCGTCTTCGACACCCTGCCGCTGGACCGCCGGGTCTCCGCCGCGCTGCTCTTCTTCGCCTCGCTGCCGGCCGCGGCCGCCGCCGTACCCCTGTTCACCGCCGCGGGCGCCTCGGCCGTCGAACTGATGGACGGCAACACGCTGCGCGCCTCGGTCAGCGTCGAGGGCGTGCCCGGGGACTGGGCCGGGCTGCCCGGCCCGACGACCGCGCTGCTCGTCGAGTTCCGCGCTCCGGACGAGGCCGCGCAGGAGGCGTACGAGGAGAGCGCCCGCGCGGTGCTGGAGGGACTCCCCCTGGTGTCGCCCGTGCCCTCCGTGACGAACTCCCTCACCCGCGATCAGCGGACCGTCGCCGGCTACTGGAAGGCCCGCAAGGCGTTCGTCACAGCCGTCGGCAGTGCGCGTCCGTCCGGCACGACGCTGATCACGGAGGACTTCGCGGTGCCGCCCGAGCGGCTCGCCGAGGCCTGCGAGGCGCTGCTGGAACTCCAGACACGGCACGGCTTCGACGCCGCCGTCGCGGGCCACGCCGCACACGGCAATCTGCACTTCCTGCTGGCCTTCGACGCGTCCAAGCCGGCCGACGTGGAGCGGTACGCCGCCTTCATGGACGAATTCTGCCGGCTCACCGTCGAACGCTTCGACGGCTCGCTGAAGGCCGAGCACGCCACCGGACGCAACATCGCACCCTTCCTGGAACTCGAATGGGGGCCCAGGGCCACGGAGTTGATGTGGCGCACGAAACGGCTGATCGATCCCGACGGAGTGCTCGCACCGCGCGTCGTGCTCGACCGTGATCCGCGGGCGCACGTGCGGGGCCTGAAGACGATCCCGCGCGTCGAGGCGATCGCCGACCCGTGCATCGAGTGCGGTTTCTGCGAACCGACCTGCCCCAGCCAGGACATGACGACCACACCGCGCCAACGGATCGTGCTGCGCCGCGAGATGATGCGCCAGCCCGGCGGCTCCCCGGTCGAGGACGGGCTCCTGGAAGCGTACGGATACGACGCCGTGGACACCTGCGCGGGCGACTCGACCTGCAAACTCGCCTGCCCGGTCGGTATCGACACGGGCGCCCTGATGAAGGAGTTCCGGCACGCCCGGCACTCGCCCCGCGAGGAGAAGGCGGCCGCTCTGGCCGCGCGGCACTTCCGCGCGCTCGAAGGCGTCGCACGGCTGGCCGTCGCCGCCGTGGACCGGATCGGCAACCGGCGTGCGAATGCCGTGACGCGGGCGGTACGCAAGGTCGTACGCCCCGATCTCGTCCCCGAGTGGCTGCCGGGCATGCCGGGAGCCACCGCCTCCGCCCTGCCCGCCACCGCGCGCGTGGGGGCGGTCGCCGTCTACTACCCGGCCTGCGTCAACCGCATCTTCGCCAGCCCCGGGGACATGCCCCTGGCGCGGGCCGTCGTCGCGGTCTCCGCACGCGCGGGAAAGCCGGTCTGGATCCCGGACGATGTGCCGGGGACGTGCTGCGCGACGATCTGGCACTCCAAGGGGTACGACGCGGGCAACGCCGTGATGGCCAACCGCGTCGTCGAGGCCGCCTGGGGCTGGACCGCCGGCGGCAGACTGCCGCTCGTCGTGGACGCCTCGTCCTGCACGCTCGGCATCGCGCGGGAGGTCGTACCGTATCTGACCGCCGACAACCGGGAGTTGCACGCCGGACTGCTGGTCGTCGACTCGCTGGTGTGGGCCGCGGAAGAACTCCTCCCCCACCTCACCGTGCACCGCACCCTCGGCTCCGCGGTGCTCCACCCGACCTGCTCCATGCGCCACTTGGGCGACGAGGCACAACTGCGCGCGGTGGCGGAGGCGTGCGCCGACGACGTGGTGGTGCCCGACGACGCGGGGTGCTGCGCCTTCGCGGGCGACCGCGGCATGCTCCACAAGGAACTCACCGAGTCGGCCACCCGGAAGGAGGCGGCGTTCGTGGCCTCCCGCGCCTTCGACGCTCATCTGTCGGCGAACCGCATGTGCGAGGTGGGCATGGATCACGCGACGGGCCGCGGCTACTACTCCGCCCTGCTGGCGCTGGAGCGCGCGACCCGTCCCGGGGACGGCGACCGGTCCGGATGACCCGGCCGGTCGCCGGATGCGTGGCGGGCACCTCCGAGTCAACCATCCGCCCCCCATCCGTCCACCACCCGTCCTCGCCCCGGGCCTTCGACATCGGGTGGGGCCGCCCGCCGGCCCGCGCCTCAGCAGCCGGCGCGGTCCCGCGTGAGCACCCCCTGCACCGTGACGAGGGAGCGGTCGTAGCAGCCGGCGGAGCCGTACAGCCGATAGCGCTCACTCGTCGTGGCGACCGCGTGACGCTGGTCGCGCGGCACGTTCGCCGTGTACGTCGCGTCGCCCGTGTAGGTGTCGTCGAGCCGTGACCACACGGTGGGCCGGCCGCCCGAGGACTCGGCCACGGCGGCCCGGTCGCCGAGCGTCAGCACGGTCCGCAGCCGGTCGTCCGCGCCGAGGGTCGTCGTGCCGTCCATCGTGTACGTGCGCCGGGTGGACGTCGTCACGACGGGTCCACGTCCGTCGACACCGACCGTCTCGTCGTCGGTCCACTTCGCCTCGAGGCCGTCCGTGCTCTCGCCGTCGGTCCAGCGGTGAACGGAGGTGTGCGCGAGGGTGCGGCTGACGGTGGTCCGTACCCGTCCGTGCGAGGTGTCGAGGTATCCGGCGACCGTCAGACGGTGCCCTCCCGTGGTGTCGAGGCGGTTCTCCGAACCGGGCGTGTACGTCGACGAGTTGGCGAGATCGCCCGCCTCGGCCCGGGTGAGGGCACCGCTCACGTGGGCGCGCCGCGCGTCCTGCCAGACGAGCACGTTGACCGGCACGCTCCAGCCGGTCTGCCCCTCGGGGACGCCCACGACGGAGACGTCGATCCGGTGCGGACGCCCGTCGTTGAGGAGCCCGGCGAACGGGGTCAGGTCGTACTCGACGGGTTTCACGTCGAAGGCGCGGGGCCCCGGAATCACGTACCAGAGAAAGGGGTTGGACCAGCCGCCGGTCCACACGGTCGGGAACGGCTCGGCGATTCCGGCGAGTTGGCCGTCGACGCTGATCCGCACCTCGCGGTAGGGACCGTTGTCCGCCTTGCAGGAGTACGGCGCCGGGTCCGGGACCGTCAGATACCAGTACTCCTCGCACCCGCCGCCGGACCCGGTCGCGTACACCTCGGCGATCACGCGCTCGCTGTTGCGCGGAGTGGTCAGGGTGCCGTCCCGGAGGGTCAGGACACGGTCGGGGGTCGCGGCGGGCCTGCCCGCGAAGAACGTCAGCGTCGCCTTGACGTCGAGGACGCCCGTGTACGTGTCGTCGACGACGTTCCCGATGAGCATCTCGACATCGCGGCTCTGCCGGAAGGTGTCGCTGTAGCGCGTCACGTCCTTCTCGACGGACCACGCGATCCCGTCGGGCGACGGCTCCGGGGTGGACGTACGGAGGATCTCCACCCCGCCGACGTGCAGATAGCCGAGGCGGTCGAACTGCCGCCCCTTGACCTTGCCTTCGAGCCGGAGCACGACCTTGCTCCAGCGGTCGCCGCAGCCCGTCGGCGGGGTGTACGTGCCCGTGTAGGGCGTGAAGTCGCGGAACTGCGCCTCGGCGAGGGTCACTTCACAGGACGGTCCGGCAGGCCTCCCGACGGGCGGGGACGCGGTGACGGGATCGTGCCAGTCGCTGCCGAACTCGGCGGGCACGTCGGCGGATCGAGCGACGGCGGACCCGGCGGACGCATGAGCCGCGACGGACTCGGGGGCCGCCGGAGCCGGGCCCGCCCCGACGAGGGCGCTCGCCACGAGGACCACTCCGGCGAGCATGGACATGATGACCGGTCTACTCATGTGCGGTGTTCTACGGGGCGGTCGACCACTCCGCAATGGCGCCTCGGGGTCGAGGGGCATGGGAAGGGCAAAGCCCCGCAGCACCGGGACGGCGGGGCGTCCGGACCACCGGGCGACCCCGCCTCACGCCTTCGGCGCTTCCGGCACGGTGCGCGGTCCGACCGGACAGGTTCTAGGCCTTCAGGTCCGCCTTGTCCCCCATCACCACGACAGGGTGCTGATCCGGGTCGAGTGTGCGCAACAGGTACTCCATGGCGGGCTTGGACAGGCTCACGCACGCCGACGTGCCGCTGCCGTGGTCCATGTGCAGCCAGATGCCGCCGCCCTTCGCGTCGCCCCACGGGCGGGTCGGGTCGTCCGGCGGATTGCCCTTGAGGCGGTTGTAGTCGATGGCGATGACGTAGTCGAAGTCGTGCCAGTGCGACTTCGCCCAGTAGTGCGGTGCCTGGAAGTCCTCCGACTGCGTGTACGGGAGCCGGGCGCCCGGGTCGTCGAGCACCCCACCGGCGTCGCTGAGCGTGAACACTCCGACGGGGCTGCGTTTGTCGTCCTCGTGGTGGTCGGTCGTCCAGCCCTTCTTGCCGTTGTGCGCGGCCCAGCTGCGGGTCTTCTTCCAGGTCGTACCGGACTTCGTGTACAGCACGACGGTGGAGTCGGCGGAGTCCTTGCCCTCGCCGTAGACCGCCACAACCTGGCGGGAGTCGGACGGGATCCGCTTCTGGAGCCGGTCACCCACGTCGGGGATGCGCTTCGGGTCGACCGCGGGCCCGCTCGTGCGGGCGGCTTCGCCACCGCTTCTCGCGCGCCCGTTCGCGCCGCCCCCGCTTCCGCCCTCCGAGCCACCGCAGGCCGAGAGGCTGACGGCGACAGCCCCGCAGACCATGGCGGCGAGCCCCGTACGCGTCGCACCGTTCATTCGCATGCCGACCATCCTCGCACTACGTATCGGATGAATCGTCCTCCCCCCTGGTCCCTGCCGGTCGCGGCCGGTTGGGCCGATTCCTTGCCCCGAAGCGGAAAATCGTTTGCTTCCGACCACGCTGCGACGCGAACCTTTCACGGTTTGCTACCGGCCCCCGCTGCCGGCAGGTTGCCGAAATCCGCGGCTCCCTCCACCCCTTGACACGAGCCACTGGGACGTCATGCAGATCCAAGACCTTCCGTATCCCGACCCGGGTGTGCCCGACGCGCGCTCAGGTCCCCGATTCCTGTGGTGGCTCGGGCGGAATCAGCTCGGTGGGCAGTTCAAGGCCCTGGCGTGGGGTCTGCTGCACTTCGTGGCCGTCTCCGCGCTGCCGTTCTGCGTCGGTCTGGCCGTCCAGGCCGTCGTCGAGCACTCCGGCACCCGGCTCGCCCTGACCGGCGCTCTGATGGTGCTGTGCGGCGCGTGCATCGCCCTGGGCGACACCATGCTGCACCGCACCGCTGTCACCAACTGGATCACCGCGGCCGCGCGCGTTCAGCAACTGCTGGCCCGCAGAACCGCGCAGCTCGGCTCGGCGCTGACGCAGCGCGTCGCGGCGGGTGAGGTGGTCGCGGTCTCCACCGGCGACGTCGAGAAGATCGGCTGGTTCGTGGAGGGCATGTCACGGTTCACGGCAGCCGCCGTGACGGTGGTACTGGTCTGCGTCGGCCTGGTCGTCTACCAGCCGGCACTCGGCGTGATCGTCGCCGTGGGCGTTCCCGTGCTGGCCGTGGCCGTGCTGCCGCTGCTGCCGCGCGCCACCCGGCGTGCCGACTTCCAGCGGGAGAAGGCGGGGCGCGCCACCGAGCTGGCCTCCGACACCGTCGCGGGTCTGCGGGTGCTGCGCGGCATCGGCGGCGAGGAACTCTTCCTCGACCGCTATCGCCGTGCCTCCCAGGAGGTCCGCCGGGCCGCCGTGCGCAGCGCCCGTATGTGGGCGCTGATCTCGGCGATCCAGGTGCTGCTGCCCGGCCTGCTGATGATCGCCGTCGTCTGGCGCGGTGTGCTGCTGGCCCGCGACGGCCGGATCACGGTCGGCGAACTGGTCACCGTGTACAGCGCCGTGATGCTCCTCGCGTACCCATTGCGGCATTTCGAGGAGATCGCGATGGCCTATTCCTTCTCACGCCCGTCGGCCAGGCGGGCCGCCCGGGTGCTGTCCCTGGAACGGGCCATGGACAGCGACGGAACGCGCGCCGCGGAGGTTCCGGGCGGCGATCTGTACGACCCCGCCACCGGGCTGTTCGCTCCCGCGGGCCGGCTCACCGCTGTGGTCTGCGGGGACCCGGACGCGGCGGGGCTGCTGGCCGAGCGGCTCGGCGGCCATGCCTCCGAGCCGGGCACGGAGGTGCTCGTCGGGGGCGTGCGGAGCAACTCGGTGGTCCTCGGGGGTGTACCGCTGGACGAGCTGCCCCTGGACTGTGCCCGCACCGCCGTCCTCGTCCAGGACAAGGACCCGGTGCTGCTGTCCGGCTCCCTGCGCGAGCTGCTCGACGTGCCCGCGTCCGGTCTGGTGAGTGCCGAGGCGGCGTTGTCCGCCGCGCAGTGCGGCGACGTGCTGGACGCGCTCACCCAGGGCTCGCTGGACGTCGAGGACCCGATGGACGCCCGCATCACCGAACGCGGACGCTCCCTCTCCGGCGGCCAGCGCCAGCGGCTCGCGCTGGCCCGGTCCCTGATCACGGACCCGGAGGTACTCGTCCTGGACGAGCCGACGTCCGCGGTCGACTCGCACACCGAGGCCCGCATCGCCGACGGCGTGCGTTCCCTGCGCGCCGGGCGCACGACCGTGATCTTCACCTCGTCACCGCTGCTCCTGGACCAGGCGGAACGGGTCGTCCTGGTCCATGAAGGCGAGGTCGTCGCGGTCGGCGTGCACCGCGAACTGGTGCACAGCGAGCCGCGCTACCGGGCCGTGGTGACCCGGGAGACCGATGAGGAGGCCGCCGACGAGGCCACGGCACGGGCCGCTCTCGGAGGCGTGACGGTGGACGACGAGGCCGTTCTGGACGGCGTACTGGAAGAAATCGAGGAGACCGCATGATCGGCGTGGCGCCACCGGCGTACGACCCGGCCGCCCCGACGACGGCGAACACACTGCCCGTCGGCGCGCCCGCGACCGTCCGCGCCTATGTGACCGAACTGTTCCAACGGCACCGCAGGGCCTTTCTGCTCCTGGTGGCCGTCAACACCGTGGCCGTCGTGGCCTCGATGGCCGGGCCCTATCTGCTGGGCTCGGTCGTCGAACGGGTCTCGGACCACGCGCGCGAACTCCATCTGGAGACCACCGCCGCTCTGTTCCTCGTCGCGCTCGTCGTGCAGGCCGTCTTCGTACGGCAGGTGCGGCTGCGCGGTGCCATGCTCGGCGAGCGGATGCTGGCCGATCTGCGCGAGGACTTCCTCGTGCGGTCGGTCGGACTGCCGCCCGGTGTCCTGGAACGGGCCGGGACGGGCGACCTGCTGTCCCGCATCACCACCGACATCGACCGGCTCGCCAACGCGATGCGCGAGGCCGTGCCGCAGCTGGCCATCGGTGTGGTCTGGGCGGTGCTGCTCCTCGGCGGCCTCACCGTGACCGCCCCGGCGCTCGCGCCCGCCGTACTGATCGCCGTTCCGGTGCTGGTGGTGGGTTGCCGCTGGTATTTCAAGCGCGCACCGTCCGCCTACCGCTCCGAGGCAGCCGGCTACGCCGCCGTCGCCGCCGTCCTCGCCGAGACGGTCGACGCCGGGCGCACGGTCGAGTCGCACCGCCTGGGCAGGCGCCGCATCGAGCTGTCGGACCGCCGGGTCCAGGAATGGACGGCATGGGAGCGGTACACGCTCTGGCTGCGGTCGGTCCTCTTCCCGGTCGTCAACATCACGCATGTGACGGTGCTCTGCTCGGTCCTGATGATCGGCGGGTTCTTCGCCCTCCAGGGCTGGATCGGGGTGGGCCAGCTGACGACGGGTGCGCTGATCGCGCAGATGCTCGTCGACCCGGTGGGACTGATCCTGCGCTGGTACGACGAGCTGCAGGTCGCCCAGGTCTCGCTGGCGCGGCTGGTCGGTGTCCGGGACATCGCGCCGGATGCGGGCGACCCGGCCGTGACGCCGGACGGCCGCGACGTCCACGCGGACCGGGTGCACTTCGGTTACCGCGCGGGCGTGGACGTCCTGCGCGAGGTCTCGCTGGCCGTCGCGCCCGGCACCCGGGTCGCCCTGGTCGGCCCGTCCGGCGCGGGCAAGTCCACGCTCGGCAGGCTGCTCGCCGGGATCTACGCACCCCGGGACGGCCGGATCACGCTGGGCGGCGCCGAACTGTCCAGGATGCCCGCCGAGGTGGTCCGCTCGCACGTGGCCCTGGTCAACCAGGAGCACCACGTCTTCGTGGGCTCCCTGCGCGACAACCTGCTGCTCGCCGTCCCCCACTCCCGGCACCGCGCGGACGAGGAGACGCCGGCCGGGACGGCGACCGACGGCGCCGACTCCGTCGACGCCCGGCTGTGGGCGGCTCTCGGCGCGGTCGACGCGGACGGCTGGGCCCGGGCGCTGGACGACGGCCTGGACACCGAGGTCGGCTCGGGCGGGTTCGCGCTCACTCCGGCCCAGGCCCAGCAGATCGCGCTGGCGCGGCTGGTGCTGGCCGACCCGCACACCCTGGTCCTGGACGAAGCGACCTCGCTCCTGGATCCGCGGGCGGCCCGCCATCTGGAACGCTCGCTGGCCCGCGTCCTCGACGGCCGCACGGTCGTCGCGATCGCCCACCGCCTCCACACCGCCCATGACGCGGATGTCATCGCCGTGGTCGAGAACGGCCGCATCAGCGAACTCGGCAGCCACGACCAACTGGTCGCGGCGGACGGCGCGTACGCGGCCCTGTGGAGGTCCTGGCACGGGTGAGCGGGGTGGCCCACCGGGCCGTTCCAGGCCTTGCGGCCTACGGCCCGGTTCACTCCCGTTCTCGCGGCGGACCGGACCGGTGCGGACCCGCCCGCTCGGCGTAGTGCGCCGGTGCCGTCCCACCGCTCGGCGGAGTGGGCCGACGGGGACCGGCCCCGGCGGAGGGCCTGGCCGGTGCGGTGCCGCCTCTCGCCGGGAACGGCGCCCCACCGGCCCTCGGAGCACCGCGCCGGTGACCGGCGGGACCGGACGTCGGCCCTTGTGGCGCTGCCGGTCGTCCGCTGTGGCGTTGCGCGGTGCCGAAGGGGGGTGGAAGTCTGGACGTGGGCACCCGCTCGGGGGACTCCCGGGAACCACCCGGTTCGCGCGGGGCGACGCCTGTGTCCAGTGGCCCGCGCGTCCGTCGTCGAGTACGGCGGCACCGGTCCCGTCCGCACCCCCTGGAGGTACCCGTGGACAGCGCCGACGGATGGGGAGACGACGTCTACCAGCCCGACGGATCCGAGGTACAGGACGACGCGGGGCTGCTCGACGCCGAGGACACGCTGGTCACCGACGGCGTCAGTGACCCCCTGGACCGTGGCTGGTCCCCGCCGGAGCGGCCCTGGGCGGTGGAGCACCGCGGGGTGACCGCCTCGGAGCGCCGGGCGGGCGAGACACTGGAGCAGCGCCTCGCCGATGAACTGCCCGACGTCGCCGAACCCGACGGAGACGGCATCGGCGACTGCGAGGGCACCGACGGAGAGCCCCTCGACAACGAGGTGGGCGCCCTGCGCTCCGGCCGTCTGGTGGCCCCGAACGAAGGCGCGCACGAGGACGAGGAGAGCGGGCTCATCGCCACGGACATCGGCATCGACGGCGCCGCGGCCTCGGCCGAGGAGGCCGCGATGCACATCGTCGACGAGGACTCCGTGTCCGGCTGACGGGCATCCGGCCCGTCCCTCCCCCAAGGAGCACCCATGCAGCAGGACAAGCAGCCCGACTACCACCCCGTGGTCTTCCGCGACCGCACGGCCGGCTACGCCTTCCTCACGCGCTCCACGGCGACGAGCGACCGGACCATCGATTGGGACGACGGCGAGACCTACCCGGTCGTGGATGTCGAGATCTCCTCGGAGAGCCACCCCTTCTACACGGGCAAGGCCCGCACGGTGGACTCGGAGGGCCGCATCGCCCAGTTCGAGCGACGGTACGGAGGCGGGGAGCAGGGGTCCGGCGCGGAGGAGAAGCCCTGAGCGGGACGGGCGCCACGTCCTGAGCGTGAGCGAGAAACGTCCCGCCACCGAAGTCGGATGCCCGGGCGTACCCCCGCTCCCGCCGCGGCACGCGGCCACTGCGGGCAGGGGCCTCCCGACGCCGGCCGGCGCCGCCGAGCGTCCGGTTCGTCGGCCGGCATCGTGAGGAGACGGCCTCAGATGAGGTTCAGCGCGGCCGCGCAGCCCACGCCGCCCAGCAGCATGAACACCGGCGTCAGCACCTTGAGCTCGACCCAGCTGCCGGCGCGAAAGCGCATCACCTTGGGCGGGCCTATCGGGTACCAGCGCTTGCGGCCGACCGGGATGGGCCACAGGATCGGGCAGCCGGACACCGTCAGCGCGTCCCCGAGGCAGTGCACCAGGGCGCCGAGGACGACCGGCAGGCCGAGCCAGAGGTACTCCTGGCCCGGCGCCGTGAACAGCCAGTCCGCGCCGTTGCCCGGCTTGTCCAGAGTTTGCGCGAGGATCCACGAGGTCGTCGCGGCGAGCAGCCAGACCAGGATGTCGCTGCTGGAACCGCGGGCGGCCCGCCACAGCAGGCCCTCGATGGCGAGCACCATGTGCACGAAGAGGATGGCCAGGACCGCCCAGCGGCCGCAGGTGATCGCCAGCACAGCGGTGCCCGCGCCGATCATCACCGCCCACAGCCAGGTGTGGGTCAGCGTGCGGTGACCGCCGGAGCGCCGAGGGTCGCCCGGCTTCCTCGTCCCCTTGTAGGCGGCGTAGGAGAGTTTGTCGACGATCTCGCACAGCCTTCGTGACACCGGTCCGAAGGCGTTCGAGATGGTGGCGGCCTTGTGGTCCAGGTCCGGGGCGAGAGCGGCGCCGGCGCAGATCAGGGCGCCGACGAGCAGGACCGGCCAGGGCATGGTGTGGCCGGCCGCGGCGGCCGCGGCTCCGACGCCGAGCCAGGCCGCCGCCCCCGACAGTGAGTGTGCTGGTCCCATCATGGCCGTTCCCCGCCCTATTCCTCTTGTACCGCTGTCCAGTTGTCCGTGCACGCTGACGCGTCGCCGGCGCCACAGCGTAGCGGTCGTGATCTTTCGACGAGCATCCGATTCCCCCATCGCGTGCGTCGACAGGCAAGATGGGGGCGTGACCCTTATCGATCAGCTGCCGCAGACCGCAGACCCCGACGCCCTTTACGAAGCCTTCGAGTCGTGGGCCGGGGAACGCGGTCTCACCCTCTACCCCCATCAGGAAGAGGCGCTGATCGAGGTGGTCTCGGGTGCCAACGTGATTGTCTCTACGCCCACCGGCTCGGGCAAGAGCATGATCGCCGCGGGTGCGCACTTCGCGGCGCTCGCCCGCGACGAGGTCACCTTCTACACGGCGCCGATCAAGGCGCTCGTCTCGGAGAAGTTCTTCGAGCTGTGCAAGATGTTCGGCACAGAGAACGTCGGCATGCTCACCGGCGACGCCTCCGTGAACGCCGACGCTCCGGTCATCTGCTGCACCGCCGAGGTCCTGGCGTCGATCGCCCTGCGGGACGGCAAGCACGCCGACGTGGGCCAGGTCGTCATGGACGAGTTCCACTTCTACGCCGAGGGCGACCGGGGCTGGGCCTGGCAGATCCCGATCCTGGAACTTCCCCAGGCGCAGTTCATCCTGATGTCGGCGACGCTCGGCGACGTCTCGATGTTCGAGAAGGACCTCACGCGGCGCACCGGCCGCCCCACGGCGGTGGTCCGCTCGGCGACCCGGCCCGTCCCGCTGTCCTACGAGTACGTGCTCACTCCGTTGACGGAGACGATCACCGAGCTGCTGGCCACCAAGCAGGCCCCGGTCTACATCGTGCACTTCACCCAGGCGCAGGCCGTGGAACGGGCCCAGGCGCTGATGAGCATCAACATGTGCACGCGCGAGGAGAAGGACCAGATCGCCGAGCTGATCGGCAACTTCCGCTTCACCACCAAGTTCGGCCGCAACCTCTCCCGCTACGTACGCCATGGGATCGGGGTGCACCACGCCGGCATGCTGCCCAAGTACCGGCGGCTGGTGGAAAAGCTGGCCCAGGCCGGTCTCCTGAAGGTCATCTGCGGCACGGACACCCTCGGTGTCGGCGTCAACGTCCCCATCCGCACGGTGCTGTTCACCGCGCTGACGAAGTACGACGGGACACGGGTGCGCACGCTGCGCGCCCGCGAGTTCCACCAGATCGCCGGGCGGGCCGGGCGCGCGGGGTTCGACACGGCGGGCTACGTCGTCGCTCAGGCGCCCGAGCACGTCATCGAGAACGAGAAGTCGCTCGCCAAGGCGGGCGACGACCCGAAGAAGCGCCGCAAGGTGGTGCGCAAAAAGGCTCCCGAGGGCTTCGTCGGCTGGACGGAGAACACCTTCGACAAGCTCATCACCTCCGATCCCGAGCCGCTGACCTCGCGCTTCCGCGTGACGCACACCATGCTGCTCTCGGTGATCGCCCGGCCCGGCAACGCCTTCGAGGCGATGCGGCATCTGCTGGAGGACAACCACGAGCCGCGCAAGCAGCAGCTGCGGCACATCCGGCGGGCCATCGCGATCTACCGCTCGCTCCTCGACGGCGGCGTCGTCGAGAAGCTCGACGAGCCCGACCCGACCGGCCGCATCGTGCGGCTCACCGTCGATCTCCAGCAGAACTTCGCGCTCAACCAGCCCCTGTCGACGTTCGCGCTCGCCGCTTTCGATCTGCTGGACCCCGAATCCCCTTCGTACGCCCTGGACATGGTGTCCGTCGTGGAGTCCACGCTGGACGAGCCGCGGCAGATCCTCGCGGCCCAGCAGAACAAGGCCCGTGGCGAGGCCGTGGCCGCGATGAAGTCGGACGGCGTCGAATACGAGGAGCGCATGGAGCGGCTCCAGGACGTGACGTACCCCAAGCCGCTGGAGGAGCTCCTCTCCCACGCGTACAACACCTACCGCAAGAGCCATCCGTGGGTCGGCGACCACCCGCTGTCGCCGAAGTCCGTCATCCGTGACATGTACGAACGGGCGATGTCCTTCACGGAGTTCGTCTCCTTCTACGAGCTCGCCCGCACCGAGGGCATCGTCCTGCGTTACCTGGCCAGTGCCTACAAGGCGCTTGAGCACACGGTCCCGGACGACCTCAAGTCCGAGGACCTGGAGGACCTGATCGCCTGGCTGGGTGAGATGGTGCGGCAGGTCGACTCCAGTCTCCTCGACGAGTGGGAACAGCTCGCCAACCCCGAGGTGATGACGGCCGAGGAGGCCCAGGAGAGGGCCGACCAGGTCAAGCCCGTCACCTCGAACTCCCGCGCGTTCCGTGTGCTCGTCCGTAACGCGATGTTCCGCAGGGTCGAACTCGCCGCACTGGACAATCTCCACGAACTCGGTGAGATGGACGCCGACTCCGGCTGGGACGCCGATGCGTGGGGCGAGGCGATGGACAAGTACTGGGACGAGTACGAGGACCTCGGCACGGGTCCCGACGCCCGTGGCCCCAAGCTGCTGTCGATCGTGGAGGAGCCGCAGCACGGGCTGTGGCGTGTCCGCCAGACCTTCGCCGACCCGAACGGCGATCACGACTGGGGCATCAGCGCGGAGGTGGATCTCGCGGCCTCCGACGAGGAGGGCCGTGCCATCGTCAAGGTCACCGACGTCGGACAGCTGTAGGCACAGGAGAATCCCAGCGATGACGAACCCAGCCGAGAGGCTTGTCGACCTGCTCGACCTGGAGCAGATCGAGGTCAACATCTTCCGCGGCCGCAGCCCGCAGGAGTCCCTGCAGCGCGTCTTCGGCGGCCAGGTGGCGGGCCAGGCACTGGTCGCCGCCGGCCGTACCACCGAGGGCGACCGACCGGTGCACTCGCTGCACGCGTACTTCCTGCGCCCGGGCCGGCCGGGCGTCCCGATCGTGTACCAGGTCGAACGGGTGCGGGACGGGCGGTCGTTCACCACCCGCCGCGTCACCGCTGTGCAGCAGGGCCGCACGATCTTCAATCTGACCGCCTCCTTTCACCAGCCTGAGGAAGGGAGCTTCGAGCACCAGCTGCCGCCGGCCCGCGAAGTGCCGGACCCCGAGTCCCTGCCGACGGTGACGGAGGAGATCAAGGAGCATCTGGGCGCTCTTCCCGAAGCGTTGGAGCGCATGGCGCGGCGCCAGCCTTTCGACATCCGCTATGTGGACCGACTGCGCTGGACGCCCGAGGAGACCAAGGGCGCGGAGCCGCGCAGCGCGGTGTGGATGCGCGCCGTCGGACCGCTGGGTGACGACCCTCTCATCCACACCTGTGCTCTCACCTACGCGAGCGACATGACCCTCCTGGACGCCGTCCGCATCCCGGTGGAACCGCTGTGGGGTCAGCGCGGTTTCGACATGGCGTCGCTGGACCACGCCATGTGGTTCCACCGGCCGTTCCGCGCGGACGAGTGGTTCCTGTACGACCAGGAGTCCCCTATCGCGACGGGCGGCCGCGGACTGGCCCGCGGGCGCATCTACGACCAGAAGGGACGCCTGCTCGTCTCGGTCGTGCAGGAAGGACTGTTCAGGGCGCTGTAGAGGGACACGCGTCCGGGTTCCTCCGACGCAGCCATCCGAGCAGCCTCCGTGACCGCCCGGACTCCGGTGTGGTGAGCGGGGCGTGCGGGGCGGCGTGCCGTGGCCGCGAGGCGGGCGAAGCACTGGTCGGTGGCGGTGGGGCTGCTCCCGGTGGCGCCCCTGATGGTCGGCCCGCCGACGGTGTGGCGGGCGACGGTGTGGCCGTCCGCCCCGAGGTCGCGCCGGACGGGGCATTCGGTGTCGGGCGGGGCGCGGGGCGGTCCTCCCTGGCTTCGCGGAGGCTCTGGCCCAGGTCGGCCCTGAGCCAGCTGATCTCGTCGGGATCGTCCGCCGTCGTGATGCGCTCGGCGATCCGCGCCCCCGGGGAGTCCGGAGCGGCGTGCGAGACACCCTCGGGGCGGAGGCGGTCGAGATGGACGCGCTCGTAGGGATCCTTGACGATCTCGGCCACATGGACGGGATCGAGCAGGGACGCCACTACGGCGGCACGGGCCCAGGGATCCTCGGTCTGCCTCAGCAGGAACCCCATGTGGCGGCCGCGCCAGTTTCGGGGACGGAGGTCCAGGCCTTCCTCCAGCCGGCCGCGGAGGCCTTCGGGCGTCCGGCCGCTCATCAGCGGCGCGTTCTGCTTGTCGGCGGCGAACTGCCGGAGTTCCTCGGCGAGATACAGCCAGACCACCACGCGGTAGCGGTTCAGGTAGAACTTGACCGGCACGACCAGTCCCAGGCGTGCGAGTCGGGTGAACCGGGTGCTCGTGACGCCCATGAGAGCGGCGCCCTCCGTAGTGCCGACGGCCTTCACCCGCTCACGCAGCGCCTCCGGGAAGCCGGCCTCGGCGCGCACCCGGTCGATCTCGGTGCGCGCGACCCGGCGTCCCCCACCTCCCTCGTCGGGAACCGAGCGCACGCAGCCGAGGCGCAGGGCCAGGTCGAACTCGCCGCGACTGAGCTCCAGTTCTCGCGCGGCACGGCTGAGCGACGAGGTGGCGGTCTGCGTGATGGTGTTGCCGGACATGGCGGTCTCCCCTGAGGTGTCGGACGCTCGCGCCGGTCTGCGCTCGCCTCGGGAAAAACCGTATCCGGCTTGTCGGACATCGTGGCGAGCCTGTGGAAAACTCCGGCCACGACGACATATCCGCAGGTCAGAGATCTATAACGGGTTTGCTCTCCGGCTGTCGCGCGTCGACGCGAAGGTGCTCGCCGACCCGGTTCACCAGCAACGTCATCTCATAGGCGACCTGGCCGATGTCCGCCTCCGCCCCGCTGAGGACACAAAGACAGCTGCCCGCGCCGGCGGCGGTGACGAAGAGCACCGCATCGTCGAACTCGACCATCGTCTGGCGTACTTGTCCGGCACCGAAGTGGCGGCCGGAACCCTTGGCCAGGCTGTGCAGTCCCGACGAGACCGCGGCGAGGTGTTCGGCGTCCTCGCGCCGGAGTCCCGTGCTCGCGCCCGTCACCAGCCCGTCGTTCGACAGCACCAGCGCGTGCCGAACGTGCTCGACGCGCTCGGTGAGATCGTCCAGCAACCAGCCAAGTCCCGTGTTCTGCTCCATGATCCGGTCTCCCCCTGCGTCATTCCCCCTGGCCGGAGGATTCGACCAGCAAGCCTTCCCCACAGCCGACGTCCGGGCAAGGAGGATGGGCGGCATGGCAGAGAAGATGACCGACGAGCAGTGGCGAGCGTTCGTCTCGCAGGGGACCCGCACGGGGAAGCTGTCCACCGTCCGGGCCGACGGAAGTCCGCATGTGACACCGATCTGGTTCCTGCTGGACGGCGACGACGTGGTGTTCAACACCGCGAAGGACAGCGTCAAGGGAAGGAACCTGGCCCGGGACGGCCGGGTCGCCCTGTGCGTGGACGACGACCGGCCGCCCTTCGGCTTCGTGGTGCTGCAGGGCCGGGCGGTGCTGTCGGAGGATGTCGACGAGTTGCGGCACTGGGCCGCCCGGATCGGCGGCCGCTACATGGGCGAGGCGCGCGCGGAGGAGTTCGGCAGGCGCAACGGGGTTCCCGGTGAACTGCTCGTACGCGTGAGGATCGCGAAAGTTCTGGCCTACGCGTCAGTGGCCGACTGAACACGGCGGCTGCGCACGGGTGAGCAGCCAGGGGCGGCGCAAGCGTCCTCCGAAGGGTCGCCCGCGGCCTCAGCCGACGGAGTCGAGCAGCCGGGCGGTGTGGACCCGCCCGGCGTATTCGACGAGCCGGATCAGTACCTCCTTCCCGGAGTCGCGGTCACGGGCGTCGCAGAGGACGACCGGTGTACCTCGGTCCAGGTCGAGGGCGCGGGACACGTCCTGGGCGCCGTACGAGCGAGCGTCCGCGAAGCAGTTGACGGCCACCACGAACGGGATGTGCCGGTGCTCGAAGTAGTCCACCGCGGGGAAGCAGTCTTCGAGCCTCCGGGTGTCCGCGAGGACGACAGCGCCCAGGGCGCCCGTCGACAGCTCGTCCCACAGGAACCAGAAGCGGTCCTGCCCGGGTGTTCCGAAGAGATAGAGCGAGAGGCCGGACCTGATGGTGATGCGTCCGAAGTCCATGGCCACGGTCGTGGTGACCTTCTGGTCCACTCCGCCGGTGTCGTCCACCGCCTGACCGGCCTCGCTCAGCAGTTCCTCGGTGCGCAGCGGCCGGATCTCGCTGACCGCGCCCACCAGGGTGGTCTTTCCCACGCCGAATCCACCGGCGACCAATATCTTCAATGCCAGGGCGGTCGGGTCGCCGCCCGAGGCATCGGAGTTCTCGGAGACCATCGATCACTTCTCTCGGGAGTGCCGACAGCCGTCGGCATCGGTGCGTGTGTACGGGTGCGCGAAGTCAGCATCTGACAACTGCGGCTCCCCCGAACGGGGTTGGACCACACATGGCCCGTTGCGACCGGAACGCGCGCATCCAGTGCCCTGGAGTGAACGCGCGGCGCCGCAGCGCCGACCGATGGGGATCATCTAGAGCGCCCTCAGTCCCTCGATCACCTCGCGGAGGATGCGCTCGTCCGGCAGTTGCGCGGGCGGCACCGGGCGACTCACGGTGACGCAGCTCCGTTCCAGGAGGTCGCCCAGGAGCACTCTGACCACACCCAGCGGAAGATCGGCGTCCGCGGCCAGTTCGGCGACCGACTGGGTCTCGGTTCGGCACAGTTCGATCAGGGTCCGGTGCTCCGGACCGAGCGAGGTGTCGTCGTCGGCACCGGGGGCGCCCGTGTCGAGCGTGACCAGGGCGATCAGATCGAAGTGCACTCCGGTCGGACCGGCTTTGGTGCGGCCGCCCGTCATCGCGTAGGGGCGGACGAGTGGTCCCGCCTCCTGGTCGTACCACTGGCTGCCCGGCTCCGGCGGGGTGCCGGGCGTGTCCTCGGTCATCTGCACCGGCCGCCCTCGGTCATCGTGCCGCAGGCGGCTGTGCGGCGACGCGCGGTGGGGCGTCGAGATGCTCGCCGACGCGCTTGACCAGGAGCGCCATCTCGTACGCCACGAGACCGATGTCGGCGGTGACCGCGGTCAGGACGGCGAGGCACGAACCGTCCCCCGCCGCCGCGACGAACAGGAAACCCTCGTCCATTTCCACCATGGTCTGGCGTACGCCGCCCGCGCCGAAGTGGCGGCCCGCTCCCTTGGCCAGGCTGTGGAATCCGGAGGCGACCGCCGCGAGGTGTTCGGCGTCCTCACGCCTCAGGCCGGTGGACGCGCCCACCGCCAGTCCGTCGTTCGACAACACCACGGCGTGTCGTACTTCGGCCACGCGCAGCACCAGGTCGTCCAGCAGCCAGTCGAGTTCACCCGACCGCTGGGCGGCTCTCACACTCGGGTCCTGGATCATGCGGGGTCTCCTTCGCTGCTGTCGCTGCCCGCTTCGGGGCCGGGGGTGGCGCCGACGCCGGGTGCCTGGCCGCCGCCGCGTACCCAGCCGGCTCGGTACGCGGCCATCCGCGCCCGTACGAGTTCGGGTGTGCGCTCGTCGGTCGTCTCGGGCACCGGAGGCTCCGCCGACTCCTCGGAACGCTGTCCGCGCAGTTGGGGGGCGAGGTTCGCCTGGCGGACGCGCCGGGGAAGTTCGTCGGAGTCGTCGGAGTCGTCCGAGGGGCGGTGCAGACGGAGCGCCGCGATTCTCGGAGGCGGCGGGGTCTCGCGCGAACCGTTCGCCGGGGCTTCGGACGTCTTGGGTCTCGGGGGGACCAGCGCGGGCCGCTCGGTGACGGCCTCCACGGCTTCCTGCTCGGGGGCAGCCGACACGCGCGCGTACTGCCTTTCCACCGGCCCGTCCGTGCCGGCCTGGCGGAGGGAACGTTCCGCCGGGCCGTCGTGCAGCAGGGCCGTGGGCAGTAGAACGACCGCGGTGGTGCCCCCGTAGGGCGAGGTCCGCAGGTGCACCTTGATGCCGTGCCGGGCCGAGAGTCTGCTGACCACGAAGAGGCCGAGCCGGTCGCTGTCGAACAGGTCGAGCGCCTCGGACTGCTCGATGCGCCGGTTGGCCTCGGCGAGCCTGTCCTTGCCCATGCCCAGCCCCCGGTCCTCGACCTCGATCACGTAGCCGTTCCCCACCGGTTCGCCGGTGATCCGCACTCTGGTGTGCGGGGGCGAGAACTGGGCGGCGTTCTCGACGACTTCAGCCAGAAGATGGGTGACGTCGGCGACCGCTCCTCCGATCACGGCCGCCTCGGGGAGTTGCCGTACCTCCACGCGCGCGTAGTCCTCGATTTCGGAGACGGCGGCCCGGACGACGTTCGTCAGCGAGACGGGTCTGCGCCAGGCCCGTCCGGGCGCGGCTCCGGAAAGGATGATGAGACTCTCCGCGTGACGTCGCATCCGTGTGGTGAGGTGGTCGAGCCGGAACAGGTCGCTCAGCTCGTCCGGGTCCTCGGACCTGCGCTCCATGGTGTCCAGGAGATTCAGCTGGCGGTGCACGAGGACCTGGCTGCGCCGGGCGAGATTGACGAAGACCCCGGAGATGCCACCGGCCAGTTCCGCACGCTCGACGGCGGCCCGCAGTGCGGCTCGGTGCACGGTGTTCAGTGCCTCCGCGACCTGCCCGGTCTCGTCCTCCGAGGGCCGACCCAGCGGGGCCTCGGCGTGCACGTCGACCGTCTCCCCCGCGCGGAGCCTGCGCATGGCCTCGGGGAGCTTTCGGCGGGCGATGTCCAGGGCGCTGTCGCGCAGGCCGACGAGTTCCACGACGAGATCGCGTCCGATGCGTACGGAGATGACCAGCGAGGCGACCACAGCCGCGAGGCCGAAGAGGACCGCGGCACCGGCGGGCGTGAGCAGGGTGCGCGCGAACGGGTCGGTCCGGTCCATGGCACCGCTGCCCGCGTCGGCCTCGATCGTGCTCATCGCGTCCTGCACGCGCGCGTGAGCGATGTTCCAGTCCGCCTCCGGCGCGGCCTCGAGGGCCTTGGCGCCGGGGCGGGAGACGAGCACCTTGTCCTCGACGGCGCGTACGTCGCCGTACGCGCTTCCCTCCACGAGGTCGTTCCAGGCGGCTCGTTCGGGCCCGCTGAGATCCGCCGCCGCGGCGTCCGTCAGGGTGCGACGGGTGTCGACTGCCCCCGTGAACAACCGTAGCCGCACGCCGTCGAGGGTCCCGGCGAGCCGGGCTCCGCCGAGCACCGCGTCCTCCTGGGCGAGCGCCTCCCCCGCCCGGGAGAACTCGAGCAGGACACGCGCGTCGGAGCGCATGCCCGTACCGGGAATGCCGGTGATCGCTCCGTCGACAGCGAATCCCGTCGAAATGGTCCTGGTGTACCGGCCGTACGCCTCGTCCCATCCGGTGCGGCGCTCCAGTACGGCGGTGCGCAGCGTCCGCAGTCGCTCCGCCTCGGTGACGAAGGTGTCGAGCCGCCCGGCGACTCCCGCAGGCAGACCGGCACCGTCGGCGACGGTGTTGTGGTCCCCCAGGCGCAGCTTCGCCACGGCGCGGTCGGTGCGCCGTGAGAGGTCCTTGAGATCGCTCGGCCGCGTCGTGGCGGCGTCGGTCGCGTAGCGGACGGCTGCCGCTCTTTCCACCTGGAGCGCGGCTACAGCAGCGTCGACGGGGGCCCGGACCGTCGCGTCCACGCGTTGCCCCTGCCGCAGGCGCGCGACGTCCTGCGCCGTGCTCACCGTGGCGAAGGCCCACAGTGCCAGCAGGGAGACGATCGGCACCATCAGCAGGCTGACGATCTTGGCCCGGACGGTGCGCGGCCTGATGTGCCACCGCCCCGCGCGCGTGAACGCTTCCGGCGAAGGCCCGGCGTCGGGCTCGCCGATGTCCGCGTCCTCGTCGGCCGGCGGGCCCGCGTGCGCGCGTCGGCCGCGCAACGGGGGTGACTGCTGGGCGCCGGCTCTGGTGGTCCTACGGGGTGTACGCATGGCCTCCTCGATCGGAGAGGTTCGGGGCGTGCCGTCCGGGCCGCGTGGCTCCGGGCCAGCCGTCAGCGGGCGACGCTCTCGACCGGTCGCTGGGCCGACGCGGATGCTTCGCGTCGGTCGGACATCGGGGACAGCGCGACGAACGCCGCCGTCAGGAAGAGGTAGGACCCGAGGCCGACGGCGAGGGGGAAGATGAACTGCATCGCCGTGGCCCCGGGCAGGACATCGCCGGAAGGGCTGACGCGGACGCTCACCGCCATCATTCCGGTGTAGTGCATGCTGCTCACCGCGCCGCCCATGACGAGCGAGGCGACGGCCACCACGACGGGCGACTTGATGGAGACCGCGGCCCACAGTGCGGCGGTCGCGGCGATCACGCCGATCACGACGGAGAGTCCGACGAGTGCCGGGTCGTAGCGCACCTGGCCGTGCAACCGCAGCGCCGCCATGCCCAGGTAGTGCATGCTCGCGACGCCGAGGCCGGTGGTGAGCCCGCCGAGGACGAGCGCGCGGCGCCTGTCGCGGCCGTAGCCGACGGCGAAGAGGCCCGCGCCGACGACGGCCATGGCGACCATCAGGCTGAAGATGGTCAGCGGCACGTCGTAGCGGATCTCCGTGCCGGTGACCCCGAAGCCCAGCATGGCCACGAAGTGCATGGTCCAGATGCCGGTGCCGATCGCCGAGGCCGCGGCGAGGAGCCAGTTGCGGCGCGACCGTCCGGTGGCGTCGAGCGCGCGGACCGTGCAGCGCAGCCCCAGGGCGGCGCCTATGCAGGCCATCGCGTACGACAGTACGGGGGTCAGCCACCCGAAGGCGGCGTGGTCCATGTGTCCCATGACCCAGGGACGCTAGTGCGCACAGGGGCGCACAACTGGGGCGCATTTCGAAAGGTGTTGCAAAGTGACGAAGAGGTGCACCTGAACGATCGCGTCAGGCTCGAACGTGTGCACCGCGTCATCCTTCGTGTCGGTGAGGGATCATGCGGCACATGAGCGACGACCACACACACGTCCAGGAGTTCTTCGCCGCGCGCGCCGCGGACTGGGACACCCGCTTCCCCGACGACGGGCCCGCCTACGCGGCCGCGGTCGCGGGCATGCGGCTGCGCGCGGGTGACCGCGTGCTCGACGCGGGCTGCGGCACCGGGCGCGCCCTGCCTCCGCTGCGAGCCGCTGTGGGCGGCACCGGGGTGGTCATCGGAGCCGATCTGACGCCTGCCATGCTGGCGGCCGCCGTTCGGGCCGGGCGGGACCGCGACGGGCAGTTGGTGCTGGCCGATGTCACCGGGCTGCCCCTGCGCACGGGGTCGCTGGACGCGGTGTTCGCGGCCGGACTCGTCGCACACCTGCCGAACCCGGGCGAGAATCTTCGGGAGTTGGCCCGGGTGGTGCGGCCCGGCGGCACGCTGGCTCTCTTCCATCCGATCGGCCGGGCGGCGCTCGCGGCCCGCCAGGGACGGCAGATCACTCCGGACGACCTGCGCGCCGAGGCCAACCTGGGTCCTCTGCTCGCCGGTTCGGGCTGGGACATGACCTCGTACGTGGACGAGGACGCCCGCTTCCTCGCGCTGGCCGTACGCCGGGGATGATCGGCGGCCGGACCCGGCCGTCGGCCGTCAGGCCGTGCCGACGACGGCCGCCGCGAAGGCGTCGGGGTTGTCGAACATGATGTTGTGGCCGGCGCCCGGCACGGTCACGACGCGGACCCCCGCCGCCTCCAGGCCTTCCACCCCCGGCAGTTCACCACTGAGCTCGCCCTGGAGGTAGACGCGCTCCGTCGTCAGCCCGACCAGCAGCTGACGCATCGTCGGGCTGGTGCCCTGCCTGAGCCCCTTCGCCGTGCGGTACAGGGCGCGCGGATCCGCGAGACGCATCGTCGCGGCCCAGGAGGGGCCGACCTTTTCGAGCACGCGCGCGTGACCGCCGTTCTCGACATAGTCGTCCTCCTCGTAGGAGGCGATGCCGCTGCTGCCCGCGGTGGCCGGAGGGTACGGGTCGAGGTTGGCCTCGGCGAGGACGAGCCGTGAGACGAGGTCGGGCCGCCGGTCGGCGAGCACGATGGCGACGGCACCGCCCATGCTGTGCGCGACGAGTTCCGCCCCGGCGACCCGGGCGGCGTCCAGGGCAGCCGCCAGCGCTCCGGCGTGGTCCTCCAGGGTGTAGCCGAAGTCCGCGGGCCGGTCGCTGATGCCGTGCCCCGGCAGGTCGACGAAGAGGGTGCGGCGGCCCGCCAGTTCGGGCCGGGCCGCGATATGGGCGTTGTAGACCGTCGAGGCGGATCCGAGGCCGTGCACGTACACGCGCGCGGGTCCGGTGCCCGCCGCCTCGGTCCAGCGGATCCAGCTTCCCCTGCCGTCGAACTCGGCCTGCTGCATGGTGTTCTCCCCTGTCGCCGTTCCGTCGTTTCTCTCAGCTCCAGGAGAATACATCGGAACCGAGGTATAGATGAAGCGATGTACAGCGATCGTGCGGCAGAATATGGGCATGCTGGAGCTGGCCATCCTCGGATTTCTGTACGACGCCCCACTGCACGGCTATGAGCTGCGCAAACGCATCACCGCGCTGACCGGGCACGTGAAGCCCGTAGCGGAGAGCACGCTGTATCCCGCGATCAAGCGGCTGGAGAACGCGCGTCTGCTGGAGCGGGCCACACAGCCCGGCTCGGTGGCCGCCCCGCGTCACGTCCTCACGCTCACCGAGGAGGGCGGGCGCGAACTGCGCCGCAGGCTCTCGGAACCGGCACGGCGCGACGTCACGGACGAGAACCGCTGGTTCACGGTGCTCGCCTTCCTCGGACACCTGGACGACCCCGAGGCGCAGGCCGCCGTACTGCGCCGCAGACTGGCCTTCCTGGAGGAGCCCGCGAGTTTCTTCTACGACGGTGACCGGCCACTGCGCGCCGAGGAGTTGGACGACCCCTTCCGGCGCGGCATCCTCACCATCGCGCGGGCCACGAGCGAGGCCGAACTGACCTGGCTGCGGACCACGCTCGACTCACTCGACGCGGCCGGCCGATGAGACGGGGCAGGTCCCCAGCTCGACGACCGAGGCTTCCCTCTCCGGATCCATCCGCCGTATCTGTTCGAGTCGCCGGCAGCGCTTCACCGAGCCGTCCCTCTTCTGTCGCCGCGGCTCCAACTCTACGTTGAGTAGCAGCAGATGGACGATCAGCGATCACGCAGGGGGAAGGTGACCCGGATGTCCGGCATATTCGGCAGGCTGCGCACGATGGGGCGCAAGAAGACGGCCGAACAGCCCGAGGGGCGGCCGCCGGCAAAGGAACGGCAGGAGAGAAAACGCACCTACAATCTCTTCGAGGCGGCTGCGGTGTACGTGTCCGCGTGCGCGGAGGACAATCAGGAGCAGATCGACGAGGCGGCCGCCTGGGTGTCGCCGGAAGCGCTGTCCTTCGGTGTGAACGAGTTGGCCTGCCGGGCCGTCATCGCTCTCGCCCGGGAGCGCGACGAGTCGCCGCAAGCGGTCGCCCGCACGCTGCTCGGACTGCCCGCGGCCTGACGTGGGGCGTTTCGCCCCTGTCCAGCCGGATAGCTGCAGGTCCGCGTGTGTTTCGGGCCCGTGACAAGCGCCTTCCGGTCGCTTAAGGTGCGCCGACAGATGGAGCGATCGGGAGGCTGGAATGGCCGGGACGGACGAAGACGCCGTCGCCACGGGGGACGACGACGCGCTGTATGTGCTGACGGCGGTGTTGCTGACACCGGCGAAGTTCCCCAGCGTGCTCGGTGACGACTACCCGGAGGCCTGCGCGACGCTCGACCTCACCCCTCTCGCCGAGGGGTACGGACTCGTGCTCGGCCAGGACGGCGAGGGTGCGCGGTGGACCGTCGTGATCGACGACGTCTCACTGGTCGCCGTCGCCATCGCCTCCTGGGACTGTGGCATGGAGCACGAGCTGTCGCCGGACGAGCGGACGGTCGTCGCCGCACTGCCCGGCTGGCCCCTCGAGGTGGCCGTGTCGGCCCCCGGCATACCGGCTCCGCACGATCCGTCGAGCGAGCTCACGGATCGGCCTCCGCTCAGTCCGCCGGACACCACCACGTGGGGGCCGGCCCAGCGACGCCTCGGCGCCGACGAGATCGCGCTTCAGTGGGCGACCTGGCGCGAGCAGATCGACGACAGTGACTTCGCGCCCTCGGACGGTGCCGAGAAGGCCTCGGACGACGCCGACGACAAGAGCGACGACGGCGGGGACCGCAGCGGCGTCCGCCGGGTTCTCTCCGAGGCGCGCTCGTACGTGGACACACCGCCCCCGCTGGGCCGTGTCCGCTCGTCCTTCGCCACGGGCGACGCTCGTACCCTGCGCGCGGACGGCCCCGGTTGGTCCCTCGTCGCCAGGACCGACGACATCGCGTTCGTCCTGCTCGACGAGGAACCCGGCGAGGTTCTGCCCGTCGGTCGCGGACCGGAGTTGCCCGGCCTCCTTGAGGCCCTGGACAAGATGGCGGTCCGCCCCAGCTGAGCGACCGCGTCACGAGGAATCCGTGGCGCGGTCCTGGTCAGTCGCCTGCGTTTCGGCCGTGTCAGTCCCCTGTGTCGGCCTCTCCGACCGTCACCGGCCGCTGTGAAAGCAGGTGCGGTCGACACAGCGGCGGTCGCTCCTCAGCGGCCCAGCTCCTTGCGGGTGGCACGGCGCAACCTGCGCCGCTGCGAGGGGTCCAGCGCCAGGTACGCGGCCGCCGGGACTCCCAGAACGATCAGGAAGGCGGCCCACCAGGGCAGCCAGATCAACAGGATCAGGCCGACCGCCACACCCCCTGCGGCGATCTTCGCGTTCTTCGACATGTGTCGCCTCCTCCGCGGCTGCTGCCGCTCTCTGTCCTGAGAACGGGTCCCCGTGTCCCACGGTTCCGGACCGCGACCCTGATACGTCCCTGATGCGCGCCCCTACTGGACCCGGAGAGGCTCCCCGACCTCGTGCATGTGGCGCAGGGCCTGCCGGTAGGAGTCGACGAGCCCGGTCTCCGCGTAGGCAACACCCAACTCCAGACAGTGCGCACGCACCAGGGGTTGAGCGCGACGCAGATGAGGGCGGGGCATGCTGGGGAACAGATGGTGCTCGATCTGGTAGTTCAGACCACCGAGGAACCAGTCCGTCAGCACGCCCCCGCGGACATTGCGCGAGGTGAGCACCTGACGGCGCAGGTGCCCCCAGCGCTCGCCGTCCCGGTCCGGCATCTCCATGCCCTTGTGGTTGGGCGCGAAGGACATGCCGAGGTGCAGGCCGAACAGTGCCTGGTGAACCGCCGCGAAGACCAGCGCCCTGCCCAGGGACATGCTGGTGAGCAGCAGCGTCGCGTACGCGACGACATGGGTCACCAGCAGCAACGCCTCCACGACCCGCTCGCGCGGGGGTTGCCGGCGAAGGTCCCGGAAGCCGTGGACCTTCAGGGCGACGCCTTCGAGGAGGGTCAGCGGGAAGAAGAGCCAGGCCTGGTTTCGGGTGAGCCGGCGCCGGAATCCGGTCCGCTCCTCGGCCTGCCCACTGGTGAAGACCAGCACGTCGGCGACGACGTCGGGGTCCTTGTCGACGTGGTTGGGGTTGTCGTGGTGCCGGTTGTGTTTGTCGTTCCACCACGCATAGCTCATCCCGAGGAGCAGATTGCCGTGGATCAGGCCGATGAGGCGGCCGGCGGGCTTGCCGCCGGCGATCTGGGAGTGGCCCGCGTCGTGGCCTATGAACGCCGTTCGGGCGGCGAGGACGGCGAGTACCGGGGCGAGGAGCAGAGACCACCAGGAGTTGCCGATCAGGACGACACCGGTGACCACGGCGGCCAGCATCAGTGCGTTGGAGGCGATCTCCCGCGCGTACCAGCCGTGGCGACGCTCCAGGAGTCCCCGGCCCTTGACCGCGCGCAGGAGAGGCGCGAACTCACTGCCGGGGGCCTGCCCGGCGCCCTCGCCCGGGGAGGGTTGCGTGAGGACGGCGGCGGTCTGGGTCATGGCAGGTCTCCGGTTTCTCAGGAAGCGGGACGACCTGATGAAACGTACGAATCAGTGACCCTCCGGGGCCATGACGCCACCACCCGAGTCCGTACGGGGGTTTTCCCCGCCCTTGAGGGAGGCCGACTCCACCACGCGCGAGAAGCCCGGATCATGGCCCGGCCCTGCTCGTTCACCCCCTGATGTGCTGTACCCTCGGCGATCCGGCCCCCAGTAGTCAAATTTGAGGAATGCATCATCGCTGAGCAGAGGATTCCCGCGGCCACCCCCGCCGAGATCTCCGAGCTGGCCCGCTGCCGCGCCGTGTTCGTGCCCGCCGGTCCTTGTTGCAGGGGCGGCGTCGCGTTCTGGCACCCCACGGACGACGCGCCTTCGGTGGCGTCCGGCTCCGCCGAGGACCTGACGGTGGTTCTGCCCGCGGAGGACGGCGGCGTCGAAGCCGTGACCGTGCCGGCCGTTCTGCTGCCGGTGAGAGCCGCCCTGCCGGTTCTCACGCGCGCGCGTGCCGCGGCGCAGGCTCATCGGGCGACCTCCTTCTGGGGTGCCGCCGCCGTCCTGGCTCTCCAGTTCGCCGCGCGCGGGCTGCTGCTGCCCGGGCTGACCGCCGGGGACCGGGACGTGTGGCGCGCCGGCCCGCTGCGCGCGGAGGACCTCGAGCGCATACGCGAACTGGCCGCCGCGATGCCGCCGGAGGCGCACGCGGTGCCGCTGGAAGGCACCGAACCGTCGCGGCTGCCCGATCCGGAACGGCTGGTGCGGGACTTCCTGGACGCCGTCGCCGACGCCCTTCCGCGCTCTCCCGCGGCGACGCTCGCGGCGGGCGGTCCGGCCTTCGCGGCGCCGGAGCCGCAACGCGTACCGCAGCATCGCGCGTGGGCCAGGGAGGTGGCCGCGGTTCACGACGCGGACGTACGCATCTCCCTGCGTGTGGAGGTGCCCGGGCTGGCGTCGGCCGTGCCGGACGAGACGCGGCCGCCGTTCCGGGCGGTACTGCAACTGCACAGCGTCGGCGATCCCGCTCTCGTCGCGGACGCTGCCGCCGTGTGGGCGGGTGCTTCTCCCCTCGGCCCGCGCGCGCGGATGGACGCCCTGCTCTCCCTGCGCCGCGCTGTCCGGGCCTGGCCGCCGCTGTCTCCCCTGCTCTCGGCCGCGGTACCCGATGCCGTCGAACTCGCCGACGAGGAGGTCGGCGAACTCCTCGGCGAAGGCACCCGGCTACTGGCCGCCGCCGGTGTCGACGTGCACTGGCCGAAGGAACTCGTACAGAAGGTGACGGCCCGGGCGGTCGTCGGCCCGCGCGAGGACACGGAACGTCCGGGCGGGGTGGCGCCGGGCGGCGAGGACGGCTCCGGCGGCAAGCTGGTCTCCGACGCACCGTCGTTCCTGTCGGCGGATGCCCTGCTCTCGTTCACCTGGTCGTTCGCGCTGGGCGACCAGCAGCTCACCCGGCAGGAGCTGGACCGGCTGGCCGAGGCGAACCGGCCCGTCGTGCGTCTGCGCGACCAGTGGGTGCTCGTAGATCCTCAGGAGGTGCGCCGGGCACAGGCACGGCAGGACCGCAGGATCACACCCATCGAGGCGCTGGGCGCCGCCCTGACAGGCTCCGTGGAGGTCGACGGCGGCCGGGTCGACGTGGAGTCCAGGGGATGGCCCGCAGCGCTGCGGGAGGGCTTGACCGACCCCGAGGCGCAGCAGCCGGTCGGGCAGCCCGCGGGGCTCCGTGCGACGCTGCGCGACTATCAGGCTCGGGGCCTCAGCTGGCTGGCCCGGATGACCGCTCTGGGCCTGGGCGGCTGTCTGGCCGACGACATGGGTCTCGGCAAGACGATCACTCTGATCGCGCTGCATCTGCACCGGCAGACCGACGAGTCGGCCGCCGGCCCCACTCTCGTCGTCTGCCCGGCCTCCCTGCTGGGCAACTGGCAGCGCGAGATCGAGAGGTTCGCCCCCGGCACCCCGGTGCGCCGCTTCCACAGTTCCCGGCGCAGCCTGGAGGACCTGGCCGAGGGCGAGTTCGTGCTGACGACGTACGGCACGATGCGACTCGACGCGCCACGGCTCGGCGAGGTGCCCTGGGGCATGGTGGTCGCGGACGAGGCCCAGCATGTGAAGAACCCGTACTCGGCGACCGCGCGGGCGCTGCGCACCGTCGGCGCACGCGCACGCGTGGCACTCACCGGCACCCCGGTGGAGAACAACCTCTCGGAACTGTGGGCGATTCTCGACTGGACGACGCCGGGCCTGCTGGGCCGGCTCAGCACCTTCCGTACCCGCTACGCCCAGGCCGTCGAGGGCGGTCACGACCCGGCGGCCGCCGAACGACTCGCCCGGCTCGTGCGCCCGTTCCTGCTGCGCCGCCGCAAGTCGGACCCCGGCATCGCACCCGAACTTCCGCCGAAGACCGAGACCGACCGTGCCGTGGCGCTCACCAAGGAGCAGGCCGGGCTGTACGAGGCGGTGGTGCGCGAGACCCTCGCGGAGATCTCCGGGGCGGACAGCATGGCCAGGCGGGGCCTGATCGTGAAGCTGCTCACCGGACTGAAGCAGATCTGCAACCACCCCGCGCAGTTCCTCAAGGAGGAACGGCCGAGGATTCCCGGCAGGTCCGGGAAGCTGGAGCTGCTGGACGAACTGCTCGACACCATCCTCTCCGAGGGGGCGAGCGTCCTGGTCTTCACGCAGTACGTGCGGATGGCACGCCTCATCGAGCGGCATCTGGCGGCGCGTGCCGTGTCGACCCAGTTCCTCCACGGAGGCACGCCCGTCCCTGAGCGCGAGGCGATGGTGGAGCGCTTCCAGGAGGGCGAGATCCCGGTCTTCCTCCTGTCGTTGAAGGCCGCCGGCACGGGTCTGAACCTGACGCGCGCGGAACACGTCGTGCACTACGACCGCTGGTGGAACCCGGCGGTCGAGGCGCAGGCCACGGACCGCGCGTACCGCATCGGCCAGAGCCGGCCCGTCCAGGTGCACCGGATCATCGCCGAGGGGACCATCGAGGACCGGATCGCCGACATGCTGCGCCGCAAACAGCGGCTGGCCGACGCCGTCCTCGGCGCGGGCGAGGCGGCACTCACCGAGCTGACCGACGCGGAACTGGCCGACCTGGTGGAGCTGCGAGGGAGCGCACGATGACGGATCGCGACAAGGAGCGCACGTTCGGCGCGTCGGCGCCCGCGCGCGGACAGGGTTTCGCTCAGACGTGGTGGGGCCGGGCCTGGTTGACGGCCCTGGAGGACGCGGCGCTGGACTCGGAGCAGGTGAGGACGGGCCGCAGACTCGCCCGCGCGGGGGCGGTGGGCGCGGTGTCCGTGCGACCCGGGCGGGTCACCGCCGTGGTCAGGGATCGCGACGGCACCACCCATCGCGCGGACGTCCTGCTCCAGGAGCTGTCCTCGGAGCAGTGGGAACGCTTCCTGGACACGGCCGTGGAGCGCGCAGGACACCTCGCGGCACTCCTCGACCGCGACATGCCACCACACCTGGTCGAGGACGCGGCGGCCGCGGGTGTCGACCTCCTGCCGGGGCTCGGCGATCTCGACCCGGAGTGCGACTGCGGAGCCTGGGACCACTGCGGCCACACGGCCGCGCTCTGCTACCAGACGGCCCGGCTGCTCGACCAGGATCCGTTCGTACTGCTGCTGATGCGGGGGCGCGGCGAACGCGCACTCCTGGACGACCTCCAGGAGCGCGGCAGACAGCCCGTCCAAGAGCCGTGGGACGCCCGTTCGGAAGGCGTGGACGCCGTGGAGGCGTACACGGCCGGCGACATCCTGCCCCCGCTGCCCGCCCTCCCTCATCTGCCCGACGAGCCCGGAGTTCCACCGTCCTTGGACACCGAGGCGGCGCCCGGTCCCGGAATCGATCCCGCCGCCCTGGAGTTCGTCGCGGCCTCGGCCGTCGGCGAGGCACACCGGCTGCTGGCCGAGGCGCTGGCCTCCGGACACGAACAGCATCCGGTGGAAGCGATGCCGACGCTCTCCCAGGACGCGGTTCGGCTGGCCGCGGGCAACCCTGACGAGGAGACCGCCCAGCGGCTCTCCGAGGGTTCGGGGCGCGAGCGCGAGGAACTGCGCCTCGCCGTACGGGCCTGGCAGTACGGGGGTGCAGCAGCACTGTCGGTCCTTGAGGACGAGTGGGCTGTCCCCGAGGAGGCACTGGCACGTGCGCGTGCCACCCTGCGGACGGCCTGGGACGAGGGCGAGCGCCCGAGGCTGCGCATGGCTCACAACCGCTGGACGGCGGCCGGTGCCGCCGCTCAGCTACGGCTCGGGCGCGACGGCAAGTGGTGGCCCTACCGCAAGGAGCGGGGCCGCTGGAGCCCCGCGGGGCCGGCGGTGAGGGACCCGGCAACCGCCCTGGCCATGGCCGACGGAGACCCGATGATTGGTTGACGCCCGCCGTTCACCTTCAGGTCGCGAGCCGTTCCATGCAGGGGCCAACTCTGGCCGCTGTCAACGAACTTGTGCCTCAGGAGGCCTGATGTCCCCGCATGCCGTCGGCCGGCGCCACGTCCAACGATCCGTCGCCGCGGGCGTGCCGCTCGCCCTGCTGGCCGCCCTCGTGGTGGCCGGCACCGCGAGCGCGGCGTCACCCGCGCAGCCGCGGGTGACGCACACCGCGACGCTCGGCGACCTCCCCCTCGGCACCTTCAGCAACGCGCTGCTGCCCGGCACGGTGGACAACGACCGCGGTGTCGACCTCGGCGGCATCGGCAGCGACCTCTACCCGGCCGGCCGCAAGGGCGAGTTCTGGACGGTCACCGACCGGGGGCCCAACGGCCAGATCAAAGTGGACGGCAAGAAGCGCCGGACGTTCCCGGTGGCGGGCTTCGACCCGGCGATCGTGAAGATCCGGGTGTGCGGTGACACCGTGACGGTGCTCGACGCGATCCCGATCACCACATCCTCCGGGAAGCCGGTCACCGGGCTGTCCAACCAGGCGGGACGCGACGAGGCGCCGTACTCCTACGACGCGCAGACCCCGCTCGCGTACAACCCGAACGGCCTGGACACCGAGGGCATCGTGCGGGCGAAGGACGGTTCGTTCTGGCTCGTGGACGAGTACGGCCCGTCGCTGATCCATGTCTCCGCGCGCGGGAAGGTCCTCACGCGCTATGTGCCCAAGGGGCTCGGCCTGACCGGCACGGACTACCCGGTCGTCGAGGCACTGCCCTCCGTTCTGCTCCACCGGAAGACCAACCGCGGCCTCGAAGGGCTCGCCCAACTCCCCGACGGTGACCTGGTGATGGCTCTGCAGAGCCCGCTCTCGCTGCCGGACGCGACCGCGGGAGACACGTCGCGCACGACGCGACTGCTGCGCTTCTCACCCAAGAAGCGGGCTGTGACCGCCGAGTACGCCTACCGCTTCGACCCGGTGAACGTGGTCGACCCGAGCGAGGACGACCCGTCCGAGCTGAAGATCTCCTCCGTGGTGGCCGTCGGCCGCGACCGACTGCTCGTCGAGGAGCGCACCGACAAGGCGGCGCATCTGCAGACGGTGCGGCTCACGCGTTCCGCGGACATCCTCGGAGGCCCCTTCGACAGCGACACGACGTCGCCCTCACTGGAGCAGTTGGACGACCCGGCGTCGGCCGGCGTTCCGGTGCTGGGCAAGCGTCTGGTCGTCGACCTGGGCACCGTCGCGGGGGTGCCCAGCAAGATCGAGGGCGTCGCGCGCGTGGACCACGACACACTCGCCCTCATCAACGACAACGACTTCGGAATGACCGACGGGACGGGTGCCTTCGACCCGCAGGGCCGGCTCGTGGACAGCGGTATCGAGACGACCGTCACCTATGTGCGGCTGCCGCGCGGGATCTGATCTTGGGGCCCCTTGGGCGCGGCACGCGTGCGTGGACGATGGACAGCGGCCACGCACGCGTGCCGCTCACCTCAGCGGCTCGGTGAGTTTGTGGGTGCCCTTGCCGACGTCGGCCGCCAGACTGCAGGCGACCTTGTCGATGCCGATCTTGTAGCCGCCCACGTCCGGGTACTGCACGACGGTGTCGCGCACCGTACCGGCCGCCTGGTCGGCCGCCTTTCGCTTCAGAGTCGCCTCGCACAGCGCGGACGCCGCCTTCTTGAGGGCGGCGTTCGTCGTGTAGGTGCCGTTGAGTTCGGCGACCTTCACGACCTCGGCGTCATGCGGTTCGGTGCACGATCGCTCGACGGCCTGCCCAGGCAAGCCGTCGTCCGTGTCGAAACAGTCGCCCTTCTGGAGCATGTAGTACGGCACTTCGTCGTCCGCGAGCGACGGGAAGAACGACTGCAGATCACTGGGCACGAGCCCGGTGGGCAGGTCCGAGGGAAGAGACGGCACGACACTGGGCAGGCCCGAGGGAAGCGACGGCAGTCCGGACGGGAGGCTCAGCGAGGGACTCGGCGACCGCCCTGTGCTCTCGGTGGGTGACTTCTTGTCCTTGCCGCCACCACCGGTGGCCGCCACGGCCACGGCGACAATGACGCCGACACCGACGATCACGGCGATGACGAGGACCAGGGTGTTACGGCGCCGCCCTCCACGATGGCCGCCGGGCCCGCCCGGCGGTCCGGGAGGCGGCGGTGGCGGCCATCCCCCGCCACCTTGCCCAGGAGGCCGATCGCCGCCCTGTGACGGCGAACCGTAGTCCCCCGAAGGAGGGCGGTTTCCCCCCGGAGGGAAGCCGTAGCCTCCTGGCGGTGGACCATAACCACCGGAGGACGGAGGGCCGTAGCCCCCCGACGGCGGGCCCGGGACTGTACCTCCAGGAGGCGGCGTATCTCCCGGCGACCGTGGAGGCTGAGGCGGTACGGGCGGCATGGCCATACCGCCAAGAGTCGCCTCGAACCGGTCATGGCGCGACCCCTGTGCGGAAGTTGATACGGACTCATGCCCCGGATCGCATCATTCCGGTGAATTCCACGCGGATATCAGCGACCGAAGGCGGCGGGCCGGACCCGCCCGAGGGCGGGTCCGTGCCCTGAGGGGCTTCCCGATCAGCCCCGCGCGCCCAGGAGATGGTCCATCGCCAGCTGATCCAGCTGCTCGAAGGCCATGCCGCGCGCGGCCGCGGCCTCCACGTCGAAGTCCTCGAAGGCGGCACGGTCGGCGAGCAGCCCCGCCAGGCCGTCCTCCGCCGTGGGCTGCGCCAGCTCGTCCAGACGTGAGGCGCGCAGTGCCGCCTGGACCTCCGGGTCGGCCCGGAACGCCGCCGAACGCTCGCGCAGGATCAGGTAGTTGCGCATGCACCCCTGGGCCGACGCCCACACGCCGTCGAAGTCCTCGGTCCGCGGCGGCTTGAAGTCGAAGTGCTTCGGGCCGGCGTAACCGGCGCTCTCCAGGAGGTCGACCAGCCAGAACGCGGCCCGCAGGTCGCCGGCGCCGAACCGCAGATCCTGGTCGTACTTGATGCCGGACTGACCGTTGAGATCGATGTGGAAGAGCTTGCCCGCCCACAGGGCCTGCGCGATGCCGTGCGGGAAGTTCAGCCCGGCCATCTGCTCGTGACCGACCTCCGGGTTGACGCCGAACAGTTCCGGGCGCTCCAGGCGCTCGATGAACGCGAGGGCATGGCCGACGGTGGGGAGCAGGATGTCGCCGCGCGGCTCGTTCGGCTTGGGCTCGATCGCGAACTTCAGGTCGTAACCCTGGGTGGTCACGTACTCACCGAGGAGGTCGAAGGCCTCCTTCATGCGGTCGAGGGCGACGCGTACGTCCTTGGCCGCCCCGGACTCCGCTCCCTCCCGGCCACCCCAGGCGACGTACGTCTCGGCGCCGAGCTCGACCGCCAGGTCGACGTTGCGGATGGTCTTGCGCAGCGCGTAGCGGCGCACGTCGCGGTCGTTCGCGGTGAACGCGCCGTCCTTGAAGACGGGGTGCGTGAACAAGTTGGTGGTGGCCATCGGCACCTTGAGGCCCGTGGCGTCCAGGGTCTGCCTGAACCGCTTGATGTGCGACTCGCGCTCGCTGTCCGAGGACCCGAAGGGGATCAGGTCGTCGTCGTGGAAGGTCACGCCGTAGGCGCCGAGCTCGGCCAGGCGCTGCACCGACTCGACCGGGTCCAGGGCGCGCCGGGTGGCGTCGCCGAACGGGTCCCTTCCCTGCCAGCCGACGGTCCACAGGCCGAAGGTGAACCTGTCCTCGGGGGTGGGCTGGTAGTTCATGTCGCGGCTCCTCGCTAGCTCCGACTATTTCGTCATGGCAGTTTACAAATTAGTATGCGAACGCATCTCTGGGAAGAGACGAAGTACGAAACCCTGGTCGTGTCGGTCCAGGGACGAAGTGCGGGACCCGGGCCGTGACGGTCCGGGCAGCCCCGCAACCAGGACAGATCCCGCAGAGCCACGGAAGAGGGAGAGCCCGATGTCAGCAGCCGAGGGTCCGCTCGTCGTCGGGGTGGACACGTCCACCCAGTCCACAAAGGCCCTGGTCGTCGACGCGTCGACCGGACAGGTGGTGGCGAGCGGACAGGCGCCGCACACCGTCTCCACCGGGGCGGGCCGCGAAAGCGACCCCCGCCAGTGGTGGGACGCGCTCTGTGAAGCGCTGCGCCAGTGCGGTGACGCCGCGCACGAAGCGGCGGCCGTGTCGATCGGCGGGCAGCAGCACGGGCTCGTGACACTCGACGCCCAGGGAGAACCCGTACGCCCCGCTCTGCTGTGGAACGACGTGCGCTCGGCGCCGCAGGCGCGTCGGCTGGTCGAAGAGCTCGGCGGCCCGAAGTCCTGGGCCGAGCGGACCGGCAGTGTGCCGGCCGCGTCCTTCACAGCCACGAAGTGGGCCTGGCTGGCCGAGCACGAGCCCGCCGCCGTCCGGGCGACGGCGGCGGTCCGCCTGCCCCACGACTACCTCACCGAACGGCTCACCGGGCAGGGCACCACCGACCGCGGCGACGCCTCCGGCACCGGCTGGTGGGCCTCCGGGAGCGAGGCGTACGACGAGGAGGTCCTCGCGCACATCGGTCTCGACCCCGCTCTCCTCCCCCGCGTCGCACGGCCGGGCGAGGTGGTCGGAACAGTGCACGCCAGGGGTGAGCTCCCGTTCTCCAGGGGCACTCTGGTGGCTGCCGGCACCGGGGACAACGCGGCCGCCGCGCTCGGCCTCGGGCTGCGCCCCGGGACCCCGGTGGTGAGCCTCGGCACCTCGGGCACGGTGTACGCCGTGTCGACGCACCGCCCCGCCGACCCGACCGGCACGGTGGCGGGCTTCGCCGACGCGCGCGGCGACTGGCTACCGCTGGCCTGCACGCTGAACTGCACGCTGGCCGTCGACCGGGTCGCCGCGCTCCTCGGCCTCGACCGCGAGGCCGTCGAAGCGGGCGCTTCGGTGACGCTGCTGCCCTATCTGGACGGCGAGCGCACCCCGAACCTGCCGCACGCCTCGGGCCTGCTCCACGGGCTCCGGCACGACACGACGGGCGGGCAGCTGCTCCAGGCCGCGTACGACGGTGCCGTGCACTCCCTGCTGGGCGCCCTCGACCTGGTCATGGACGCGGACGCCGACCGCTCGGCGCCTTTGCTGCTGATCGGCGGCGGTGCGCGTGGCAAGGCCTGGCAGCAGACCGTACGCCGGCTCTCGGGGCGGCCCGTCCAGGTGCCCGAGGCGAGAGAACTGGTCGCGCTCGGCGCCGCCGCCCAGGCGGCGGGCGTGCTGACCGGAGAGGACCCGGCGGCGGTCGCCCGGCGCTGGGGCACCGCTCGCGGGCCGGTGCTCGACGCCGTGGAACGGGACGAGGAGACGCTCGCGAGGATCACCGGGGTACTCTCCGACGCGGCCCCGCTGCTCGAACGGGAGCCGAACACGAACTGACCAGGAACGACCAGGCCGCCCCGGCGGGACCGGCTCTCACGAGTGGCGTCCCGCGTGAGCGGTACGGGCTGTGGGGCCACCCGCTGGGCCCCACACGATGCGAGACCGTCGTGTGGGGACCCGCATCGAGAGGCCGACGGGACCGACCGGACGAGGATTGACGGAGGCATGACCGCACCGCTGCACGAGGCCCACCCGACCGGTTCCGGCCGACGGCTGCCCGACACCCAGCAGGGCATGCGCCGCCGCAACCTCTCCCGGGTCATGCACACCGTCAGCGCCGAGGGCCCCTTGTCGCGCGCCGCCGTCGCCTCCCACATCGGTCTGACCCGGGCGGCCGTGTCGACCCTGGTCGACGAGCTGATCCGCTCGGGGCTGCTGGAAGAGCTGGGGCCCGAGCGGCCCGGCAGAGTGGGGCGGCCAGGCTCCGCGCTCGCCGTCAGCGGGCACGGTCCCGCCGGGATCGGCGCGGAGGTGGGCGTCGACCATCTCGCGGTGTGCGCGGTGGATCTCCGCGGCGCCGTACGGGCCCGCGCGGTGCGCCACGGCACGAATCGCGGCCGGGCGGCCGAGCCGGTGATCCGGGAGCTGACGGCGCTCGTGCGTCAGGTCGTCGCCGAGGCCGCGCTGGAGGGGCTGTGGCCCGCGGGCCTCGCCGTGGCCGTCCCCGGACTCGTGGCACGCGACGCCCGGACCGTGGTCCGCGCCCCGAACCTCGACTGGCACGACACGGACCTCGGCGCGCTGCTGCCCTCGGAGCTGCCGCTGACCGTGGACAACGAAGCGAACTTCGGTGGTCTCGCGGAGCTCTGGCTCGGCGACACGACCCCGCGTGACTTTCTCCATGTGTCGGCGGAGATCGGCATCGGTGCCGCGGTGCTCGTGGACGGGCGGCTGCTGCGCGGGACCCGTGGTTTCGCCGGCGAGTTGGGGCATGTCCCGGTACGTCCGGAGGGGCCGGAGTGCCCGTGCGGTGGACGCGGGTGCCTCGAGCAGTACGCGGGCGAGGAGGCCGTGCTGCGTGCCGCCGGCCTGGAACCGGGCGAGGACCGGGTCGGGCTGCTGGCCCAGCGCGCCGCCGAGGGCGATCCGGCGGTACGCCGTGCCCTGCGCGACGCCGGAACCGCGCTCGGAATCGCCCTGACCGGGGCGGTCAACCTCCTGGACCCGGAGACGGTCGTGCTGGGCGGGGCGCTCGCCGGTCTCGCACCCTGGCTGCTCCCCTCCCTGGAGGGCGAGTTGGCCCGACGCACGGCCGGTCCCGCCTGCGCCGTGTCCGTCTCCCGACTGGGATCCGAAGGACCACTGCTGGGTGCGGCGCATTCGGTGGTGCGGGGGGTGCTCGACGACCCTGCGGCGGTGGCCGGACGGTCGTAGGCGGCAGCGGCAGCGGCAGCGGCAGCGGCCGGACGGTCGCGGGCCGCACGCGGCCGGACAGTCGCGGGGAGTGCCCCAACGTCACGCGTCGAGGCTCGCGCATCGCGCATCGCACGGAGGCCGTTCCCCCTTGCGGGTGATCGCCATGTCCACAATCCGCGGGCCGTCCACGGACTCGCGCCTCGCTCTTCCTGCCCAACCGGCAAGCGCCGTAACGTAATTCACGCGAGGCGCAGCCGTTCTGCCGATGGCTGTGTTCCGGTCGAATCGGGGGGTTCACATGTCGGAGGGTGCGCTTCCGGGGCTGCGGCGCGAGGCGATCGGCCTGCGCGAGGTCCTGTTCCAGAGCATCACGGCGATGGCGCCGGCCGCGGCGATCGCCGCGTCCATTCCGTCGGGCGCGGCGTTCGCGGGTGGCAGTCTGCCGCTGTCCGTGCTGATCGCCCTGGTGGCCTGTCTGTTCACCGCGTCGTGCGTGGCCGAGCTGGCGCGGGAAATGCCCGCCGCGGGGTCGGTGGCCACCTACACCGCGCAGGGTCTGCATCCGTCCGTGGGCTTCCTCGTGGGCTGGGGTTATGTGTTCGTCGAAGCCCTGGTGCCACCGCTGCTCCTTCTTCAGCTCGGGTTCACCATGGCGGGCACACTGCACCAGGAATGGTCCTCGTATCCGGACGATCTCTGGTGGCCCTGGTCGCTCGCGGGCGCGGCGGTCATCGCGGTGGCGGGCTACCTGGGAGTACGCGCCTCGGCCCGCTTCGGTACAGTCCTCGGCGTCTTCGAAGTGCTGGTCTTCCTCGTCTTCGCGGTGTGGCTGATCGCCAAGGCCGGCGGGAACAACACACTGTCGGTGTTCGGGACGTCCCACACCGCCACGGGGTACGACGGGATCAGTGGTGTGTTCGCGGGGTCGGTGTACACCGTGCTCGCCTTCGCCGGGTTCGAGGCGGCGGCCCCGCTCGCGGAGGAGACCAAGGACCCACGCCGCACGATGCACCGGGCCGTCCTCGGTGCGGCGCTCGCGATCGGTCTCGTCTACGTCCTGACCACCTACGCCATGTCGGTGTACTTCGGTCCCGACCGGTTCGCGGGGTTCGGGGCCTCCGGCGCCGCCTCGTGGGAAGGCGTGGCACGCGCTTCGTTCGGGCTGTTCTGGGTGCTCGTATTCCTCGCGGTGGTCAACTCGACGATCGCCAACGCCAACGCGTGCGCCACCGTCTCCACGCGCACGGCCTTCGCCCTGGCGCGGATTCGGGTCTTCCCCGAGCTCTTCGCGCGGGTGCATCCGAGACACCGCTCCCCCGCGGCCGGGGTGGCCGTACAGTGCGCCGTGGCCGTGGCGGCCATGCTGGGACTCGGTCTCTGGTACGACCCCGTGACCGCGTTCCTGCTCCTCGCGACAGTGATCGTCACCGTGGTGATCGGCGTGTACATCGTGGTGAATCTCGCGTGTGCGGGCTACTTCCTGCGCCGCAGACGCGAGTTGCTCAAGCCCGTGCGGCATCTCGTGTTCCCGCTGCTCGGCATCATCGCCTTCGTCCCCGCGCTGCTGACGGCTGCGGGCCTGCCGGTCTTCGACTTCGTGACCGAACTGACCGCGCCTGTGTCGTACGCCGGGCCGGTCGTGGGTGCCTGGATGTCGGCCGGTGTCGTGATATTGATCTTCCTGCTGCGCCGCCACCCCGGGCGCATAGCCGAGACCGCCCGTGTCCACCTCGACGAGACCTCCACCCCCGCCCCTTCGCAGAGCGGAGCTGTGCAGCCATGAGCGACCCCCGGATCCTGACCGTGCGGCCCACGCCGGGCGAGTTCGCCTGGACGTTCGGCGGCGCACCGCCCGTGGCACGCATCGCGCCGGGCACGGTGCTCGATCTCTACACCGAGGACTGCTTCGCCGGACGGGTGCGCTCCGAGAAGGACTTGGTGTCCGAGGTGTGCGAGTTCCCGTTCCTGAATCCGCAGACCGGTCCCTTCCATGTCGAGGGAGCGCAGCCGGGTGACACGGTCGCGGTCCACTTCGTCTCGATCGAGCCGGCCCGTGACTGGGCGGCGTCGACGACGGTCCCCCTCTTCGGCGCCCTGACCTCCACGCACACCACCGCATCCCTCCAACCGCCGCTGCCGGAGACCGTGTGGATCTGGCAGCTCGACCGGGAGCGGCGGACCGCGTTGTTCAGCGCGCGGGACAGCGACATCCGGATCGAGCTGCCGATGGATCCGATGCACGGCACAGTCGGTGTGGCGCCCGCGAATCTGGAGGTGCGTTCCGCGCTGGTGCCCGACGCGCACGGCGGGAACATGGACACGCCGGAGATGCGAGCCGGGGTGACCTGTTTTCTCGGGGTGAACGTCGAGGGGGCGCTGCTCAGTCTCGGCGACGGGCACGCACGCCAGGGTGAGGGCGAGACCTGCGGAGTCGCCGTCGAATGCGCGATGAACACCGTGGTGATCGTCGAGCTCCTCAAGGGCGTCGCCACCCCGTGGCCGCGCATCGAGTCCGACACCCACATCATCTCGACCGGCTCGGCACGCCCTCTGGAGGACGCCTTCCGGATATCCCAGCTCGACCTCGTGCAGTGGCTGGTGCGCGACTACGGGTTCAGCGAGTTGGACGCGTACCAGTTCGCGACGCAGACGGTCGAGTCTCCCGTCGCGAATGTCTGCGACACCAACTACACGTGCGTCGCCAAGGTGCGCAAGGAATGGCTGCCCGCGCGTGAGGCCCATCGCGGACTGCACGCCCGACTGCGTGAGACGGCCGCGGCGCTCCGGCACTGATCGCGCGGCCCCGTGCGACCGGACGCGGATCGACACCCCGGTTCCGAGAGTGCCGAATCCGGGACCAGAGCTCCGGACTCCGGACTCTCGACTGCGGTCTCCCGGACCCGACTCCCGGACTCCGCTCCCACCGCCTTCACCCTCACGATCCGACCACCCCCCACTGACGAAAGGCCAGCACTCCATGGAGCGAGCACGGTCGTTCCCGAGCCGGCGGCGGCTGCTCAAGGGCGCAGCGCTCGCCGCCCTCCCCTACGCGTTACTCCCCGACGTCAGGGCGACGGCGCAGTCCGCGGTCGTCGACTATCCGGGCGCCGAGTGGACTTCGGCGACCAGCTCCAACTACACGGCGTCCGATCGCCCCGAGAGCTACGAGCTCGACTACGTGATCATCCATGTCACGCAGGCCACATACGCCAACACCCTGTCCATCTTCCAGAATCCGCAGAAGAAGGTGTCGGCGCACTACGTCGTGCGCTCGGCCGACGGCCATGTCGCCCAGTGCGTGAGAGAGCACGACGTCGCCTGGCACGCGGGCAACTGGGACTACAACACCAGAAGCATCGGCATCGAGCACGAGGGCTGGGTGGACAAGCCCGCCTACTTCACCAACGCCCTCTACGAGGAGTCGGCCAAGCTCACCGCCGCGATCTGCGACCAGTACGGGATTCCCAAGGACCGCGCCCACATTCTCGGTCACTACGAGGTTCCGGGCACCGATCACACCGATCCCGGACCGAACTGGGACTGGACGCGCTACATCAGGCTCGTCAACTTCGCCTGACCAGGGGCAGCCTCGCGGTGCCCCGAGCGGGCGCGCCGCGAGGCACCGAACGGAAGGTGACCGTCACACGGGTTGTCGGGGCCCGCACCGGGAGTGACGATAGACCCAGCCGCATCGCCTTCCGGGAGGCCGAGTTGACCGATCCTTGGGTGGCCCTGGAACCGGGGACCGATCCCGCCGAGCGGGTTCGGCTGCTGCGCCGCGCGTACGAGTCGTTCACCGAGGCCGGGACGGTGCCGCGGCCGGTGCGTTCCGTCGTGGCGGACTCGTGGCGGCGTTCGGCGCGGGCGGGCGTCGCCCCGGACGGCGCCGCGAGCGTGGAACTCATGGACGGGGAACTCGGTTCCTACCGGGCGGAACATCCGCTCGCCCGGGTGATGCCGCTGTTCCGGGAGCTGATGGGAACGTTCGCGGCGGACGGGGAGCACCTTCTGGCGGTGTGCGACGCGCAGGGCAGGCTCTTGTGGGTCGAGGGCCATCCGGGGACGCGCCGGCAGGCCGGACGGATGAACTTCGTGCCGGGCGCGCGGTGGTCGGAGACGGCGGTCGGTACGAACGCGCCCGGGACGGCGGTCGCCGTCGACCGCCCGGTGCAGGTGTTCGCGGCAGAGCACTTCATCCGGCGTGTGCAGCCCTGGACCTGCGCGGCGGCCCCCGTGCACGATCCGCGCACCGGGCGAGTGCTCGGCGCGATCGACATCACCGGCGGGGACGGCCTCGCGCATCCGCACAGCCTCGCCTTCGTGCAGGCAGTGGCGCGGGCCGCCGAGTCCCATCTGGCGCTGCTGGCACCGCAGCGGGCCATGGCCGACACGCTCGAACTGACCGCGCTGGGGCGCGACGAGGCTCAACTCGTCGCGGACGGGCGGAAGATCAGACTCAGCCGCAGACACAGCGAGATCCTGGTGCTGCTGGCCCGGCATCCGGAAGGCCTGACGGGCGACGAGTTGCTGTGCGCGCTGTACGAGGACGAGTCGGTGACGCCGGTGACCCTGCGCGCCGAGCTGGCACGACTGCGCAGGCTCCTCGGTCCGGGACTGCTGGGTTCGCGCCCCTACCGGCTCACCCGGCCGGTCGAGTCCGATGTGGCGGTGGTGGAGCGACGGCTCGGCACCGGCGCGGTGACGGCGGCCACGGCGGTGTACGCCGGTCCGCTGCTGCCGGGGTCGACGGCGCCGGCGGTGGTGCGGCTGCGGCGGAGGCTCGCCGACGGGCTGCGTACGGCGATCATCGCCCGGCGGGACCCCGACCTGCTGGCCGACTGGGCCCGTGCGCCCTGGGGCGAGGACGATGTCGACGTCTGGCGGGCGCTGTCCGCCGTACGCCCGGCGGCGGCCGTGCACGCGCGCCTGGTGGAGCTGGAGTCCGAGCAGGCCGCACCGGCCGGGTGGACGCACTCCGCTCGGAACGGCCGTATGCGACCGGAGCCGCGCTGACGAGGGGGCGCGGCCCCACCTGCGGGGCGGGGAGGGCGGTTCCGGGGACACGCAACGTCCTTGCAACGTACGGGTTCCTAGCCTCGCGGCGAGAGCTGCCCAACGGCGGGCAGCGCTTCTCCGGGAGGCAGACCAGCATGACCCGATACGCGGCGCCCGGCAGCGAGGGCGCGATCGTCTCCTACCAGGCGCGTTACGACCACTTCATCGGCGGGGAGTACGTTCCGCCGGCTCGTGGGCAGTACTTCGAGAACCCGAGTCCGTTGAACGGGCAGCCGTTCACGGAGGTCGCGCGAGGCACCGCCGAGGACGTGGAACGCGCGCTGGACGCGGCACACGCGGCGGCCCCCGCCTGGGGTCGTACCTCCGTGACCGCGCGCGCCGACATCCTGCTCAAGATCGCCGACCGGATGGAGGCGAACCTGGAGAAGCTGGCGGTCGCCGAGAGCTGGGAGAACGGCAAGCCGGTACGCGAGACCCTGGCGGCCGACATCCCGCTCGCGATCGACCACTTCCGCTACTTCGCGGGGGCGATCCGCGCCCAGGAGGGCTCGCTCGGCGAGGTGGACGACGACACCGTCGCGTACCACTTCCACGAGCCGCTCGGCGTGGTCGCGCAGATCATTCCGTGGAACTTCCCCATTCTGATGGCGGTGTGGAAGCTCGCCCCGGCGCTGGCGGCGGGCAACGCGGTCGTCATCAAACCGGCCGAGCAGACACCGGCGTCCATCCACTACTGGATGAGCCTGATCGCGGATCTGATCCCGCCGGGTGTGGTGAACATCGTCAACGGCTTCGGCGTGGAGGCGGGCAAGCCTCTGGCGTCCAGCGCACGGGTGGCGAAGGTCGCGTTCACGGGTGAGACCACGACGGGGCGGCTGATCATGCAGTACGCCTCGGAGAACATCAAGCCGGTCACGCTGGAGCTCGGCGGCAAGTCCCCGAACATCTTCTTCGACGACGTGTGGGCCCAGAACGACGACTTCCGCGACAAGGCGCTCGAAGGCTTCACGATGTTCGCGCTCAACCAGGGAGAGGTGTGCACCTGTCCCTCACGCGCGCTCGTCCAGCGCGGCCACTACCGCGAGTTCATGGAGGCGGCGGTCGCCCGGACCGAGCTCATCAAGCCCGGCAACCCGCTCGACACCGACACGATGATCGGCGCCCAGGCCTCCAACGACCAGCTGGAGAAGATCCTCTCCTATCTGGACATCGGCCGGCAGGAGGGCGCCAAGGTGCTCACCGGCGGCGAACGCATCGAGCACGACGGGGAGTTGAAGGGCGGCTACTACGTCCAGCCGACGATCTTCGAGGGCGACAACCGGATGCGGATCTTCCAGGAGGAGATCTTCGGCCCGGTCGTCTCGGTGACGTCGTTCGACGACTTCGACGACGCCATCAAGATCGCGAATGACACGCTGTACGGGCTCGGCGCGGGCGTATGGACGCGGGACATCAACACCGCCTACCGGGCGGGCCGTTCCATCCAGGCCGGCCGGGTCTGGACGAACTGCTACCACGCATATCCGGCACATGCCGCATTTGGGGGCTACAAGCAGTCCGGCATCGGCCGCGAGAACCACAAGATGATGCTGGAGCACTACCAGCAGACGAAGAACCTGCTGGTGAGCTACTCGCCGAAGAAGCTCGGCTTCTTCTAGACACAGAAACAGAAGAAGGGTGCCTGACCAGGCAATATTCCCTGGTCAGGCACCCTCCGCGTCGCAATCGACGACTCCGACCGCTGCATGGACTCCTCGATCAGCCGGTTGGCATGGCTCCGCGCTTCGGCCGGGAACTTGGCGTAGCGGCGGAAGAGGATCTGGACGCCTTGTCCGGCTCGGCGCGCGCACTCGGCGGGGTCGACCCCGGAGGCCAACCAGAACGAGATGCCTGCGTGGCGCAGGTCGTAGGGGCGCTTCGCCAGCTCAAGGGCATGCTCGCCAAGGGAGTTCACCAACACGGCAAGGAAGCGGGGGTTCGACTCGCGCGTGGCGCCGATCGGCTCAGCTGTCCGCTGTCTCCGTGGTGCCGGTCGACTCCGAGGACGGGGGCTTCGGCGTCTGCCGCACTGCGCGCAGCGCGAGGAAGAGTTCGGTGATGCCGCGGGGATCGGCCAGGGAGCGGCCGGTACGCTCGGCGATCCGGCGCAGGCGCATGCGCACCGTGTTGGGGTGAACGTAAAGACGCTTGGCTGCCTCATCGGCCGATCCGCCGCAGCCGAGCCAGACGTCCAGCGTGTCCAGCAGCAATTCGCGTTCGCCGGTCGGCAGGGCCTCGATCGGACCGAGGACGTTGATGGCGACGCGGGCCATGACGTCGGGTGCACCGGCTGCCGAGACCGCAACCGGGGAGTCGTCGAAGACGGTCACGGTACCGCTCGCCGCATCGCCGCCGCGCATGGCAACCTTGGCGAAGCGCAGGGCGTCCCCAGTGCTGCACAGGTCGTCGTAGGAGGGGCTCACCCCCACGCGCTGCTCCGCGTGGTGCCGCAACACCTCGACGAGATCGTCCAGGTCCCGCGGGGTACGCAGGTACACGATGCCCAGCTGGAGATCGGGGCGCAGCCGCCAGGCGGACCGGATGCCGCGCCGCCTGAGGAGGGCCGCAACCTCCGGCAGGGCCTGTCGACCCATCTGCGGTACCTCTGCGGCGACCAGGGTGAACGGACCGGTGTGCGGCATGCCCAGGACCTCAGCCGCGGACCACACGGCGTCGATGTCCATGCTCCTGCCCTCCAGCAGCGCCTCCACCAGCGCCGAACGCTCATGCTCGCTGGCGAGGTGCCGCTGGGCCACCACGTCGTGGTATCCGGAGACCATGGCCTCGGTAATGCTGTCCTGGAGTTCGGACATCGTCGTGGCCACTGCGACCAGTTTGTCGCTCTCCACCAGGGAGGTTCTGGTGGCTTCGGCGACCGCTGCCTCCCAGAAGTACTTCACGCCGATGCGGTAGGCCGTCATCACCGTGGGAAGCGGCACATTCTCCAGGGCGCGTCGGCGGCCGATGCGCTCCGCGGCCTCGGTGTCCAGAGGCACCTGTCCGGTCAGCGCCTGGAGTGCGTTGCCGAGGTGGGTCCGGCAAGCCTCCTCCAGCTCCTCCGCGGGCACCACGTCGTAGTGGTAGTCCCGCGAGCCGGCACGGATCCGCGCCGCCATCTCCTTCGCCAGCTCCCCGACGCGTTCGAGCAACACGGTCGCCAGGGCGCTGATCTCCTTGTCGACCAAGGTCTTCTCCGGCTCACCGATCAGGGGGTCGTCCCTCTACGGTAGCGCGGGAGCGCAGCCCGCACCGTTGCGCGGAGTCGCCGCCTCGTACGGCCCCGGACGACGGGCCCCGTTTCCCTTGGCTTGAGAGGCCTGCCTCCCGAGTGAGCCCATCCAGGTGAAGCATGCGGTCGCGGAGGCGGGGTGGCACCGGATGTGTGTCGGCGCAGGCTGCGATCGGCGCCGAGGTTCTCGCAGACCGGCGTCATCGGACGGCCCGGTCGGTAGCAGCGCTGTCTGCTCTCCGGGCCACTCCTCGCGCCGCCAGGTGGTCACTGCCTCCTCGTCCTGCCGCGGGCCGACGTCGCCCCGAAGCCGGTGGATCAGCCGGCCGGGGCTTCGACGACGGCTCGGGCCAGGTAGAACACCGGACGCCAGAACCAGCGCGGGCCGAAGTCACACGCGGTGATGGTCAACGGTGGCACGCCGGCGCTTCAGCACGATGAGCACATTGACCAACCAGTCATGCGATTCGGCAATGTTCAGTCATGAGCGGCCGAACGGGATTGCCGGCCGTCCTGGACCTCGGCGAGGAACGCCGACGGTGAGGCCTGGTCGTCCTCGCCAGGTGCCATCGCCTCCAGGGCGGCGCGGAGCGCGGCGCGTGAGGTGACACCAAGTTTGGGATACAGCCGGTGCAGATGCGAGCCGACCGTGCGGTGAGACAAGAACAGCCGTTCGCCGATCTGCTTGTTGGTCAGGCCGATGGCCGCCAGCTCGGCGATCTGCCGTTCCTGCGCGGTCAACGCGGCTGTCGGTGCGTCGGGCCCGGTGGTGGTGGCAACGCCAGTGGCGCGTAGCTCGTTGCGGGCCCGCTGGGCCATGGCTTTGGCACCGATCCGGTCGAAGGTTTCGTAGGCGGCGCTCAGGTACAGGCGGGCGCGGGGGTCGCGGGTGCGGCGCAGCCACTGCCCGTAGGCGAGCTGGATGCGCGCGTGTTCCCACGGCCACCGGGCCGCTTGAGGCAGGGACAGGGCTTCCTCGAACAGGGGGCCGGCTTCCTTCTCCTCGGCAGTCAGAGCCGCGGCCCCGGCGTTGATCATCGCGATGCGGGGGGAAATGCGGTGGATGCCTGCCTGTTGCGCGGCTGCGATGTGGGCGCGGGCCTGGTCCATGCGGCCGGTGCGGACCGCCGCCTCGACCAGGTCCAGGACCTTCCATCGGCCCGGGATGCCGGGGCTCGGTGCGCCGGGTGGGTCGATCCGGGCCACCTGGGCATGGGCCTCCTCGTAGTCGCCCTGGCCCAGGGCCGCGAAGCTGCGAGCCGCCCGGGCGTATGATTCCGTCACCTCCATGCCGCGGGGCGCCGCCCAGGTCGTGGTCTCCTCGCTGCGGGTCCGGGCGAGGTCCGCGTCGCCGCGAAGAGCCGCGCCTGATGCCAGCAGGGCCCGAAGCTGTTGCTCCCAGAAGAAGTAGCCGTACGCCGCTGCCAGGTCCAGCCCCTCCTGTGCCAGAGTCTCGGCCTCGTCCCACTGTCCGTGGACGTAGGAGTCGTGGCAGAGCAGCATCAAAGCGGGAATGACCATGGCGATCGCGCCGCCGTCGCGTTCCCGTTCGATCATGCGACGGACCAGGTACCTGTAGTCGGACAGAGCGTCCATCGCGACCGCCGCGAAGGCCAGGGGGATCAGCTCCCAGGGTGCCGCGTCGCCAGGTAGTGCCGCGAAGGCGTCGGCGAGGCCCTTCCGTACCGCATCGGAGGTGCGGGTGGGGTCGACGTACGCGTCGTAGCACAGTCTGAACGGGGTTACCGCAGTTGGTTCGAACCGGGCCATTGCGGTCTTGAGGAGCTGCCACGGCTCGGGGCGCAGGGTGTAGAGGCTGACGAGCAGCACCGCGTACAGGATGCCGTAGCAGTGCCAGTTGTCGTTCTTGGCGGGAGCGGTGTCGTCGTCGAACGCCCGGGCCAGGAACCGGTAAGCGGCATCGACATCGCCCTCATCGTTGGTGAGGAGGTGGGCGGTGACGGCGAAGACCAGCCCGGTCGGCGTGTGGAGTGTCTGTCCGGCATCGGCCAACAGCCGTGGAACGTCTTCGAGTTGACCGGTGATGGTCGCGAGGTAGGCGGCCTCGACCAGTCTGCGGGACCGGTCGCCCGGATGCGGGCTGAGTTCACCCGCCCGGATGAGGGCGGCCGCCGCGCCGGACGCAGTGGAGCGCCGCCGGTCGAAGACGGCCCCCTCGTCCGACGCCATGGCCGCGGCGCCGGACGGTGCGCCGCGACGCCAGGCGGACAGGGCTGCTTCGTCAAGCGCCCGGGCCACCGCCTCGTCCGGTCCGGTCGCGGACTCGGCCAGATGCCACGCGCGGCGCTCGGGGAAGGCGGCCAGGGCCGCGGCCAGGGAGTGGTGCGCGCTCCGGCGTTCACTCGGGGATGCCCGGTGCACGATCGCGGCGCGGATCAGCGGATGCCGAAACGACATGTGGCCGTCGGCCGCATCGACATGTACCAGGTCCGCTTGCTGCGCCGGAGCGAGGTGGTCATCGCCCGCGGAGACTTGCGCGGCCTTCCGTACCGTGGTCAGGTCGGCTCCGGCGTCCAGCGCGGCCACAAGCAGCACTTTTCGGGTCGGCGCAGGCAGTCTTTCGACGGCAGAGGCGAAGGCCGCCGCCAGCCGCTCGGAAAGGGGCAGGAGCGCGGGCAGCGGGTCCTGGCCTGAGCGCTGCGGCTCGCTCAGCGCCTCCGGCAGCTCCCGCAGCGCGAGCGGGTTGCCCGCGGCCTCTGCCAGCAATCGCCGCCGTACCGACGGCCCCAGCCCGGGCCATCGAGCGTCCAGCAGCTCGGCTGCCGCCTGTGCGGTCAGCGGCCCGATCTCGCGCACGGACAGCTGGAGTTGGTGGAAGAAACAGCCCGCCCCAGTCCGTATGGCGGCCAGGAAGAGAATCGGGTGGTCGCTGATCCTGCGGACGACGAACCCCAGCGCGGTCGCGCTGGCGCAGTCGAGCCACGGCACGTCGTCGGCGATCATCAGCAGCGGATGCTCGACGGTGACCTCGGCGAGCAGGGCGAGTACGGCCGCCGCGGCAGCCGGCGGGTCCGGGGAGGCTCCCGGCGTGAGACCGAAGATCCGGTGGAGGACGTCGCGATGGTGGTCGGCGAGCCGTTCGGCGTGATGGCGCAGCGGGTAGAGCATCTGGTGCAGCGCCGAGAAGTTCATCTCGGCCTCGAACTCCACGGCGGAGGCGCGCAGTACCCGCATTCCGACGTCTGCGGCCCGTGCTGCGGCGGCATCCAGCAGTGCCGTCTTTCCCACCCCCGGGGCACCGCGCAGCAGCAGCCCGGAGCCGCCCCGATCGAGCCGGACGAACAGCGAGTCCATCAGTTCCAGCTCGGCCGTGCGCCCGGCCAGGTCCACTCCAGGCCGTGAGGTCACCGACTTCCCGCCATCAAGCTGCTTGCCGGAAGAATTATGATCGGTTGACAAGAAAGAGCATCCTTACTATTCACTCAATTTGCGATGATCAAGGACCGGCTCGTAGCTGGTCCTATGCCCGGCCACGGGGCTCGGCCCGGCCTCGGGGCTCGGCGGCGGCGCCCGCCGTGAAGAACCTGACGACGGCAGGGAATCGGGGCCTCCGACTATCCGAAGTCCGCCGACTGCGACGGCGTGGGGACCACGACGTCGACCATCGCTCACACTGACCTCCTGCAGCTTTCGGGTGGACAGCCGGACCGACGCCCTGTACCGACATGGCCTTTTCTCGCCCTCGGGCTCGCACGGCTGCGCCCCCGCCCTGCGACAGCACGAGTCCGCCGACTTGCCGCAAAGGGAGCCGCACCCGACTACCCGAGCCCTGCCCGGGCGGTGCCGGGACCTGGTTCCTGTGTCCATTTCGGACGATGTCGAAGCGGCACGGGAGGTGGCGTGCTGTCCCCACGTGGGCGAACGTCCACTTCACATGGACAACAGATCATCACTGATTGCGGAACGGTGGTCGATGTTCCTGGCCACAGCAATCGGCGCCAACGGCAGTGATTGGCCACATGGTCGCCGCGAGGCATCCGGCCGGGGATCCCCTATCTCTCCGCGGGACGCCGATGAAATGCGTCAGCGGAGGCCTCATTGGCTCTCCTGACGCCCAGCGCCGGCAGCAGCTTCAGGGGCCTCCTGACCCTACGGCGCCTCGCAGAGCGGGCCTCGCCCCACAATGAGCTGGTCATGAGCAGTCTCCGGGCGACCCCAAGCGTCTCGATCACGCGCGCAGCCCCGCAGGCCGACACGGCTGCGGCCGCATCACAGCCATGGACAAGGCGACCACCATCCGGAAGCATCCCGACCGGCGGGCGGGCTGAGCGGGGACGAGATCCGCTTTCCCTCATACAGGAAACGGGCCATCCGGCGTCCGTGACGCCGGATGCGGCGACGCCCGCGCAGGCATCGCCAACGATCGGCGCGGCACGTTGGGCAGGCGTATCCCTGGCATCATCGGCGGCCTTCTGCGGACGCCTCACATCGCGCTCCGCCTTACGTTCTTCCCGCTTCTTGCGGTCCGGGTCCATATGCTCCTGCCAGGAAATGTGCACCTGGCTCCAGGTTCCGGCGACGTTCACCTTCACCGGACCGACGCGTTCACTGCTGAAGTCACGCATGACACCGGCAGCGACGAGGGCGTAGCGGGCGGACGCGACGACAATCGCCCTCACGGTGACTCGGGGCCACGCCAACGAGAAGACTCCTACGACGACGGCCGGCAGCCCCCGCGAGATCACTGGCATCGCCGTCGACTTGGCCATGCTCATGCCCTTCTCCTCCGGAGAGTGGCCGCTCCCGCGGGGCGAAGCGGAAGCGGCGCCGGCGTCACTCTGCCGCGGCGACGGCCCGGCTCGCTTCGGTCAATCGGCTCAATGAACGGCGTACGGATTCGCATTCGGCCTGCTAGGCAGTCGATTGACCCAAGAGGGAGACCTGCCCCGCGCGTACCCTGGCGGGCGTCTCTCGTGAGCAGCGGATCAAGGAGTGGCCATGACCTTTGGGACGAATGGGTTCGGCAGACGGCTCCGGAGCGAGCAGGTCGTTCTCGCGCGGATGCGCGGGACCCAGGACAGGATCGCGGACGCGATCACCACCTTCGCCGGAACGATGCTGTTCGTCTATATCCACGCGGCGTGGTTCACGGTCTGGATTGCCTGCAACGAGGGGCTGTTCGGCCAGTCAGCGATCTGGGACCCGTACCCTTTCGGACTGCTCACGATGATCGTCAGCCTTGAGGCGATCTTTCTGTCCACGTTCGTGATGGTGAGCCAGAACCGCCAGGCGATTCGCGAGAAGGTCCGCGCCGACCTGGACTTCGAGACCAATGTCCGCTCGGAGGTGTGGTCGGCTCACATCGGACATGCCCTCGGAGTCGACTCCAAGCAGGTCGAACAGGAGGTGCAGACGTTCCTCGCGCAGAACCAAGCAAAGATGAACAGTACCGAGCAGTCCTCTCAATAGATCCAGCGAAATGGACGCGCGCGGCACGCCTCGTGGGCCGAATTCTTCCTCCCTCCCCCGCCCGCATCCCCGCGTACCGTCCGCCAATGAGCCAATCGACTGAAGCCGCGACGCCGACCCGGCGGTGACGATGACCTGCATCGACCTGTCACCGGGAGGAAGCGTCATGATCCATCGACATCGCCCTTTTCTCGCCTATTGGAATTGGCAACAGCACGCACTCTGCCGGGGCATGGACAGCTCCGTCTTCTTCTCTCCGTCCGGCGAGCACGGTGCCGAGAAGCAGGCGCGGGAGACGAAGGCCCGGGCCGTCTGCAGGCGTTGCCCTGTGATCGAGGCCTGTGCCTGGACCGCGATGAGCGGTCCTGAACCGTACGGCGTCTGGGGAGGCATGTCCGAGGGGCAACGCAGACGGCTTCGGCAGTTGCGGCCCCGCAAGGTCGTTGCGGCCGAGTCCGAGACGCCGAAGTCCGAGTGAAGGTGCTGGATGGGGAGGGCGTGCGATGACGGAGAGCGGTGGCAGGGCGGACGCCGAGCGGCTGCGGCTGGCGAATGCCGATGCGGGGCGGGCGGCGTGGCGGCGCTGGGGGCCGTATCTGAGCGAGCGGCAGTGGGGCACGGTGCGCGAGGACTACAGCCCCGGCGGTGATGCCTGGTCGTACTTCACCCACGACCAGGCCGGCTCACGGGCCTACCGCTGGGGCGAGGCCCGGGATCGTCCTGGCGGCAGATCTGCTGGAGCACGAACTCGGTGTCGCAGGTGGTGCGGCGCGGCCACAGCGGTGGTGCGGACGGCATCGCGGGCGTCGGCGACGACGCGACGAACTGGTTGACGCGGGCCTGTTCGTCGCACTCGACGCCTGGCACTGGCACCTGCTCTCGCTCCAGCGGTAGCCGACGGGTGGCCCTCGCGGCCCGCGCGACCGGAACAGCCCGGACGACCGTCATATGTACCGTGCTGTGACCGGAGCAGGAAGCACAGGCGTGCGCTGCTCGGCCTGGCCACGGAGCTCGGCCGAGCGGCACTCGCTCTGATGCGCGGTACGCGCAAGGAACGTGGCGGCCGCGCATCGTGCTGGTGGCCCGGTACGTCGGGCGTGCCGGGCTTCTGCGCCGCGTCACGGACCGATGCACGTTTGCGTCACCGAGCCTGAGGCAACGGCGCGGAAGGCCGGAAGGGGACGGATCGGAGCGTCTCGGCGAGCCAGGCGCGCAGCGGGGCGATACGGCATTCGAGGAGCGCCGCGCCGGTGTCGCCCTGGAGGAGCAGCCAGAGGCTGTCCCCTCCCTGGCGCTGACACGGCGGCCATATCCAAACATCGCGGTCGCCGGTCGGTCGGTGCAGGCCTGCCATGAGCAGGTCCCGGGAGAGGACCCAGGTGACGGCGCCGCCGATGTCGTTGGAGAATTCGACGCGCACCTTGAGGGGCTGGGTCCGGTCGTAGCTGAAGCGGGCCCGGACGGGCAGTGTCTCGTGCAGGGACACGTACGGCCATATCGTCAAGGAGAGATCGGCGCAGTCCTGTTCCTCGGAAGGCACCTCCCTGCCTGAATCGTTCTGGGAGCGGGCCATGTGCTTCCCTTCCGTGTTGATCTGAAAGCGGCCACCAGCCGACGCAGGCGAAGCTGCCGCCGACGATCAGGACACGGGGACGGGTCGGGTTGATCGGGCTGGTCATGGCGCTTCCTTCGAGCGGCTGAGCGGGCCAGGGGGCCGAGGGCGCCATCGTGATCCGGGTTGGGAGACGGCGACTTCCGTCGGATGACGCAAGCGCCTACCCTGCGGCGGGAACGGCCCGGACGACCGCCGTACGTGCTTCGGGCAGTCGTCCGACGGAAGCCCGACAGGTCGTCGGCCACCTAGCTTCGGAGTCATGAGAAGAACGGAACGAGTGACCTCTCCAGTGACCGTGGCCGTCAAGTCCGGCGACCTCCGGCTTGCTTGTGACATCTCCACCGCCCTGCGCGCCCGGCCCCGCGTGTGCCTCCTGCGACCGGAGCAGGAAGCACGCGCGGAGGCGCTGCTCGTCCTGGCCACGGAGCTCGACGAAGAGGCGCTTGCGTTCATGCGCGGTGCGTGCAGGGAATATGGGCGGCCGCGCATCGTGCTGGTGGCCCAGTACGCGGGGCGCGCCCAGCTTTTGCGGGCAGTACGTCATGGACTGGTCAACGTGCTGCCCCGGCGCACCGGGCTCGACCACATCGTCCTCGCCCTCTTGCGTACCCACGAGGGCCACATGCGCCTGTCCGATTCCGCCCTTGTCGACGGCCTGGGCCTGCGGCACCGAGCCCAGGCCGTCGACGGCGTGACACCTTACTGGACACCGTAGGCCGTTAGCGTTCCCAAGCTCCCAGAACGTGCGCGAAGGCCTCGTCCCAGTCCATCGAGAGGCCTTCCGTACCGAAGGGAACGAATCTGAGCGTCTCTTCGAGCCAGGCGCGCAGGGGTTCGATGCGGCCTTCGAGGAGTGCCGCGCCGGTCTGTCCCTGGAGAATCAGGCAGAGGCTGTCCCCGCCATGGCGCTGGCACGGCGGCAAGATCCGTACGTCGCCGTCACCGCTCGGTCGGTTCAGGCCCGTCACGAGCAGGTCCCGCGAGAGGACCCAGGTGACGGCGCCGCCGAGGTCGTTGACGAAATCGACGCGCACCTCGAGTGGCCGGGTGCGGGCGTAGCTGAAGCGGGCCTGGACGGGCAGTGTCTCGTGCAGGGACACGTGCCGCCACATCCTCAGGGAGAGATCCGTGCAGTCCTGTTCTGAGGAACGTACGTCCCTGCCTGGTTCGTTGTCCGAGCGGGCCATGTGCTTGCCTTTCTGCGCTGATCTGTGCCGGGTCGCGTGAGCTGCGCCCGGCGCGGCCTCCGGGTATGCCCCTCGGACCGCGCCGGGCAGCGGGCCCTCTCGTCAGATGGCCGGGTTCTTCAGGCTCCGCCGCTGGTGGACGACGATGTAGCCGAGCAGCGCGTAGCCGAAGAGGTGGCCAGTGGTGCGGGCAAGCCTGTGGCGCGGAGCGTCACGGAACCAGTGATGGTGGGAAGGTGTGCGGGAGACCGCCTTCGTGCCGGCGACCACTGCGAGTGCGTCCCGCAGCAGGTTTTCGAGCTCGGCGCCCGGCTCGCGGAAACGGCCGGTGCCCTTCTTCATGGATCGAGCCGCGTCGTGCATGGCGTGCTGTGCCTCTCGGTCGGGTTCGGGTGGTCCTGAGAAGAGGAACAGGCCGGTCCCGCGGGGTTTCCCGAGGAACCGGCCCTTGTGAATCCTCTGATGCGACTTGGTGTCAGCCGGTGATGTAGAGGTCGTCGCGCACGTCGTAGACGCCCGGGGCCATCCAGGCCGCCGCGATCACGGCGTCGTGCTCCGCCCACGTGCGGACATGGCCGGTGAGGACCACCGTGTTCCCATTGGTGGTGACGGCGACCTCGCTGTCGTCGAGGATCAGCGCGTTGCGGTCCAGCGCGTCCGACACCAGCAGGGTGACGTCGACCGGGTCGGCGCCGTCGGAGATCTCGATCTTGTTCTTGATACCGCGGACTCCCGTGAGTCCGGTGACCGCCCGCTCCGCGGCCTGGCGCTCCGAGCCGTACCGGACAACGCCGGTCAGCTTCAGGTTGCCGTTACTGGCGGTCGCCTCGACACCGACCGGCACGGCGACGTTCATCAGCAGCACGTTGTTCGCCGTCGCGGCCAGCGTCGCGTCGTCGCGCTCGTGCGCGGCCGGCAGCACCACCTCCAGGTTGTTGTGGACCTTGGTGACGCCCGCCACACGCTGCGCAGCGGCTGCGGCTTCCAGGTACTGGAGGTAGCTCGGGACCGTGCCGGTGAGCCTTACTTCTCCGCCCAGGTTGTGAACGGTGATGTCCGTCGCGTCCACCAGCGGGTCGAAGACGAGTTCCGCGTCGACCGACTGGCGAATGTCCTTTGTCTTGCTCATCAGAGGGACCCTTCCGTTCCGGTGAGAGCGGCGAATTTCCGCTTCGCCATCAGTTGACCGCGAAACCCCGGTGCAGGTAAAAGCGATGCGGATGATTCTGGTATTGCTCTGCGCTATGGATTCCGTGACATGGATCGGGTAGCGGTTCAGGGGGCAATCTTTTCGGCGGTGTCGAAAAGTACCTGCTGCAATTCACGGGGGAGGTCCGTGTTCCACACCAGAGCGGCGATGGCGGTCAGCGGGGACCCCTCGACGCGAACGGGCACCATCTCGTGACGGCCCGCGTCCGCCGTCGACTGCGGATCGATCCCCACGGGGTGGCACGGCCCCGTCAGGACGGCGCTCGGCCGGCTCCCGGTCGCGGCGAAGGCCAGCGTCATGGGCAGCGACTGCCGAAACGGCGGGTCGGTGAACTCGAAGGAGGGGTTCCTGGTCTGCAGCACCGAGCGCCATGCGTCGTACGTTCCGGGGTCGTCGTGACGAGGACCGTGGATGATGTGCATGCGGGCGAGTTCGTCGAGGCCGATGGTCCCGTTCGCCGCCCCCGGGTGCCGTGCCGAAATCCAGACATCGGGTTCGAAGGGCCCGATGTCCATCACGTCGAGGGGGACCGGCAGCGCGCGGTTCGCCGAGCTCATCCAGCCCAGAGCGGCGTCGGCCCGCCGCTGGAGGATCGAGGAGAAATCAGCGTCCAGCGACGTCTCCAGCCAGGTGACATCGACCTCGGGGGCCGCGGATCGCAACCGCGAGACGGTCGCCGCGGCGAGCGTGGGCGGCAGATAGGGCTGAACGACGAAACGCAGGCGCGACCGGCCAAGACCCGCCGCGTGTCGGGTTCGGCTGACGCCATGATTGACCAGGGAGAGAACGGCCCGGGACTCCTCCAGCAGTACTGTGCCGGCTTCGGTCAGCCGAACTCCTTCACGCCGACGCTGCAACAACGGCGTGCCCACGAATTCCTCCAGACGCCGAATCTGCTGACTCAGTGTCGGCTGCGCGACATACATGCGCTCCGCGGCATGTGTGAAGGTGCCTGCTTCCGCCACTGCCACGAAATAGCGCAGATGGCGCAGTTCGACACCGTGGGGTGCCGAATTATCAGAATCGAGCGAGGAAATCGACCCGTTTTCGGTTTTCTCCATGCAGTCCCATCCGGCCACTCGAGAGAAGCGGACTCATGTCATGCTGCCGGAGGTTCCGTTGCCGGGCTTGGGTCATCCGACTGCCACGATGTCCTCACCGGCGGGTGCCGGGCCGAGTCCTGTCGCGATACATCGCCACAACCGCCCTGGGCAGGCTGAGCCGCTCGGCGATCTCGTCGTCCGGAAGCCGCTGGGCGGACAGCTCGGTGATCTGCCTCAACCGTTCGGCGGACGACTCGGGCCAGTCGATCGGGGCGCCCGTTGCCCGCAGTTCGAGTCGTGCCTCGTCACCGCACGGGAGCGCGCCGATCCGGTCGAAGGTGGACTGCGCCGAGGTCAGCAGCGACTGCGCCTGACGGACCCGTTTCTGGCGGCGCAGCCAGGAGCCGTACGCCAGCTCGAGCTTCGCGCGGGCATAGGGCCAGTCGGACAGATCCTGCCGCAGCGCCGCCAAGTAGAGGTCCTCGGCGTCCTCGTCGGTGGCCAGGACGCCGCGGGCGTACGAGAGGTGGATGTGCAGAAGCGGCGACGGCGTCTCCCGTGCGATCATCTCCAGCTCCGCCACCAGCTCGCGGGCGTCTTCCCGGTGTCCGGCGCGTACGGCCGCGTCCGCGAGGAACATCAGGCTCGCGAAACCGTGCCGCTGGTGGAAGCTGGGTTCGGCCGGATCGAATATCGCCCGCAACGTCCGGTAGGCGTCCCGGTTCCGCCCGGCCGCCAGTGACACCAGTCCACGGGCGAGTTGAAGCATCGACAGCATCACGTTCCGGCCGCGGGCCTCTCGCAGTTCGGCCTCGATGGCCCGCCGCAGTGCCTCCTGCGCATCACCGACGAACGCTTTCAGCAGGACGTCGCACACCAGCTGTCCGGCTCCCCACGCCGGCTGCCCCGTCTCCGCTGCCAGCCGCTTCCCCTCCTCAGCCACGTCGGCCGCCCGCACCAATTCCCCGAGCAGCACGTACGTCACCGACTGCGTGGTCAGCACCTGCGAGAGGAGTCCCAGTCGGCCCTGCCGGCGCAGTATCACCTCGGAGCGGGCCAGCAGCTCGGCCGCCAGGGCCATGTGCCCCACCGCGTGCGCGGCCAGACCCATGACCAGCAGTGCGTCCCCATCGTCGCCAGGAGGCGTCCGGGTCAGTGCCTCGATGACCTGCCGGGCGCGCAGCACCGGTTCCACCCCCGCCAGGGCCGTGAGGTGGCGCGGGTCGCCGACCGTCTCCGGCAGCCGGTCGACGCAGGCAACGACACGCGCCCGGGCGGCCGGCCCCGTGTCGGCCCACCAACATCGCAAGGCAGCCGCCAGGAGAATGTCGAGGGCCAGATCGGGATCGGCAGGCGCGGACCGAACGGCGAGGTCGCACAACTCGTTCACGCGAGCGGCGCCCCCGGGAGTGTGGTCGAACATCTCGCCGAGCCATTCCATACGGGCCCGGTCCAGGTCGGTCAGGTCGGTCCTCGCGGCCGACTGCAGCAACTCGTGGACGATGTCCTCCCGGCCCATTCCGAAGGCGTGCCCGGCGGCCATCAGCAGCCGGTGCCCACGCAACGCCGACCAACTCGTCAGCTGGGCCGACCGCTCAAGATCGTTGATCGCCGAGAACACCGCTCCCCGGCTCAACGCCTGCGCGGCATTGGCCTCCAGAGCGTCGGCGATCCGGTCGTCGGGACCCACGATGGACTGCGCGAGGTGCCAGGTCCGCCGGTACACATCGTCCAGTGCGTCCGCCAGCGCCCCGTGGGCCGCCTGGTGCCGGGCCAGGCTTTCGGCCTGCAGGATTCCCGAACGCATCAGGGGGTGCAGGAAGGCGACCCGGCCCTCTTCCACGCTCACCAGTCCTGCCGCCCGCGCAGGGTCGAACATCGCGGGAGCGACCGGTTCGCCGCGCAGGGCCGAGGTCCCGGCGATGATTTCGGCGAGGTCGCCCGCCGGGTCGACGGCCGCGACGAGCAAGGCGTCCCGGGTCGCCGAGGGCAGTTCGGCCCCGCGCCCCGCGAACGCGTGCTCCAGCCGGTCGGACAAGGTCAGCGGACGCAGTCCACCGGAGGGCCCGGCCGCCATCGCGATCGGCAACTCGCGCAGCGCCAGCGGATTGCCCAGCGCCTCTCGCTGGATGCGCCGCCGCTCGGCCGGACACAGGCCAGGAGCATGAGCGGACAGGATCTGCGCCGCCGCATCGTCATCCACGCCACCGACAGTCAGCTCCGGAAATCCGGGTTGGAGGAACGAGCCCGTATGGCCCCGGCGCATCGTGGCGATGATCACCACGGGTCCCGCCACGCGCCGTGCGACGAACGTCAGCACCTCATGCGACTGCGGATCCAGCCACTGCACATCGTCGGCCACCACCAGCACCGGCCGGTCGGCTGCCACAGCCGCCAGCAGATCCACAACCGCCAGACTGATCAGGAACGGATCCGGTGGCGGACTCTCGACCAGGCCGAACGCCGCCAACAACGCTTCCCTCTCGTGCCGCGGAAGCAGCGAGACATGATCGAGCACCGGACCGACCATCTGATGCAGTCCCGCGAAGGGAAACGTCGCCTCGCACTCGACACCGGCCAGCCGAAGTATCCGGAAACCCCGGGCTCGCCCCCTGGACTCCGCCTCATCCAGCAGCGACGACTTGCCGATACCCGGGTCCCCGAGCATCAGCAGCACCGCACCCCGTGGCGGCGTGCGTTCGAGGAGCTGCGCCAGCGCGGCGACCTCCCGCTCCCTTCCGACCAGCATCGCCGCGCCCATGGATTCCTTCCCGACTCCCTAGAGCCTCCACGCTAATCACCCCGCACCATCGGCGGCATGCGTCGTTTGACTGATCCCGCCCACACATCCGGCGGTGCGGCGAACACTGATTTCAGTGGTCGCTCGCGGCCGGTTCCGGCACCTTCAACAGCGGCGCCAGCTCACTGCGCGAACTGATCCCGAGCTTGGGGAAGGCCCTGTACAGATGTGCGGCGACCGTACGGTGTGACAGATGCAGCCGTGCCGCTATCTCCCGGTTGGAGAGCCCTTCCGCAGCCAGCCGGGCGATCAGTGTCTCCTGGGGTGACAGCAGATGCGTGACGGACGGAAGCGGGTTGCCGGATGCTTGAGCAGCGTTGCGGCCCGCCCAGTCGGAGGCTCCGATGAGCTCGAAAGCGGTCCGCGCCGAGAGAAGCATCGCGCGCGACCGGGCGGCCTGCCGGTGGCGCCGCAGCCAGTGTCCGTAAGCCTGTTCCGTCCGCGCCTTGACCAGCGGCCAGCGGGCCAGGTCTTGGCCCAACGCGACCACGTACAGTTCCTCGGCCGCCGCGTCGGCGGCGAGCACGGCTCGCGCGTACGGCAGCTGAACGTGCAGCAGCGGGGCGGGAGTCACGTGTGCCGCTTCCTCGAGGACCGCGAGTATGTGCGCGGCTTCATGACGGCTGCTGCCACGATCCGCTGCCATGGCGAACGGCATCACCGCGGCGAAGCCCTGCCACCGCAGGTCCTCGTGCGGCTGGTCGAGAAGCGGCCTCAGCTCTTCGTACGCCTCGGCGTACCGTCCCTCACCGAGCCGCGCCACGCCACGGGCCAGCCGTAGCGTCGGAATGAGATCGGCGCGCTGCCATGCCGCCACGGTGTCGGCCAGCTCCTCCGCGCGCTCGACTTGCCCGCGCAGTGCGGCGGCGACCGCGTCCGTGCTGGTGAGCGCGGCGACCAAGGCCGGCTGTCGAGTCTCGGCGAGGATCCGGCGTGCTTCTTCGGTGAGATGAGCGGCACGCGGCCAGTCCCCGAGCAGCAGCAGGTCGGCAGCTTCGGTGAGCAGTGTCTCCGACAGCAGACCGAGTCGGCCCTGCTCGCGAAGAATTGGTTCCGCTCGGCTGAGCAGGTCGACCGCGCGGGCCGGATCGCCGATGGCGTGCGCGGCCGTGCCGAACAGCCGGAGGCCGTCAGCGTCAGGGCAATACCACACCGTCTCGTTCGAGGGCAGCCGGTCGGCCACCGCCCGGCCGTAGAGCACAGGTTCGGCCAGCGCCAGAGCGGCGATGTGGCGTGGATCGCTCGTGCCTGTCAGACGCTCGGCGGCCGCGACGATGCCGGCCCGCAGAGCGGGGTCGGCACCGGTCCTGTGGGCACGGAGCGCAGCGCTCAGCAGCCGGTCGAGAGCCAGGTTGGGATCGCCGACCGGCAGCTCGGTGATATCCCGCACGTGCGTCCGGGCCGGACCAGGCTGCGGGTCCGCGTCCGAGATGTCTCGCAACCACCAGGCCTTCGCCCGGTCCGCATCGCTGAGCTCCTGACGTTCTGCCTCGTCGATCAGGGAGTGGGTCAGGCGTGTACGGCCGAGACCGTACGCATGCTCGGCCGCACGCAGCAACCGGTGTCCCCGGGTGGCCGAGTCCGCGCTGAGCTGAGCCGATCGCTCGAGCGCCCAGATGGCCGCGACGACTCCGTGACGCTGAAGCAAGGGAGCGTGAGCATCCGCCAGTTCGTCCGCCATCTCGTCGTCGGGGCCGTTGACGGACTGGGCACGATGCCATGTGCGCCGGTCCGGCTGCTCGGCCAGCACCTGCGCCATCGCGGCGTTGGCCGCCTGTCGGCGGGCTGGGGTCTCCGCCTGCAACACCGCGGATCGGACCACGGGATGGAGGAAGCGCAGTGTCGTCCTGTCGAGTCGTGTCAACGAGGCCGCGACCGCGCTGTCGAGCACGTCCACCGCGACGGCGCGCCCGGCCAGGACGGAGGCGGCTGCCAGGATCTCCGAGAGGTCTCCGACATGGTCGACGGCCGCGACCAACAGGGCGTCCCGGGCCTGCGCCGGCAGCTCGCCGAGCCCGGCCGCGAACGCCGTCGCCAGTGCGGAGTTCACCGGCAGGTGGGTCCACGAACCCGGCGGTCCCGTCGGGCGCCACGCTGCGGGGAGTTCAACCAGCGCGAGCGGGTTGCCGAGCGCCTGCCCGAGTATCCGCTCCCGAACGGAAGGAGGCAGCGTGGCCGCGTGGCGGGCCAGCAGCCGCCGCGCCGAGGGCTCGTCCAGCACCGGCACGTCCAGTACGGGCACGCCCGGCATGATCCGTCCGCGGCGGAGTGCCACGAGGACGACGGTCGGGTTGTCGCTCGCCCGGCGCGCCATGAACGCCAATACGTCTCGGGTGGGCCAGTCGAGGCACTGCACATCGTCGGCGATCAGCACCGCCGGCTTCTCAGCCGCCCTCATAGTGATCAGGTTGAATGCGGCCAGGGCCACCTTGCAGGTCTCCGGTGGTGGCCCGGAACCGATCTCGAGCGCCGACCACAGGATCCTGCCCTGTTCTGCAGGCAGAGCGTCCATCGTGCCGAGCACTGGCCTCAGCAACTCGCGTAGACCGCTGAAGGGCGTGTCGTCGGAGCGCCCGGCCACCTCCAGCATCTGCCATCCCGCCGTGCGGGCGTGTTCGGCCGCGGCCCGCAACAACGCGGACTTGCCGACGCCCGGGCCGCCCTGCAGTGTCATGGCGCCACCGGCATCGGGCAGCCTTCCCATCAGTTCCTGCAGGACTCTCAACTGCTCATCGCGGCCAAGGAGTCCAGCCTCGTACACGCGTCTCCCCAGTCCTCCAGCACACTCAATGTCTTCTCGGCGAGATCTTAGGGAACCACTGCGGCAAGAGCTTGAGTCATATGACTGGGCCCAGAACCACAATGCGTCGGGCAACGCACCGTACGACGGCGCAGCGGGCATCCGGCAGGCACCGAGCCCCCACAGCCCGCCCCTCCGCAGGAGCGGCGCGCCGCTCACGGGCTCCGCCTCCGGCTGCAGGCGCGCCGGGACCCATCAATGAACTCGCACGTCAGACGTAGCCTCGCCGCTGCACCACGCTCAGGGCCACTGCGCCCAACGGGACGTTCAGCCAGAACGTGAGCAGCCGGTAGACGAGCACGGCCGACGTGGCCGCCCCGGCCGGCACGCCGAGCGTCGTCAGACCGGCGATGAGCCCGGCCTCCAGCGCGCCCAGACCGCCCGGCACGGGAGCCGCGTTGGCGATCAGTCGGGCCGCCATGTACGCGGCACCGACCTGGATGAAGGGAAGGTCGCTGCCCAGCGCGTGGAGGCTCATGGCCAGGCCGACGATCTGGATGAGAGGCAGGCCGAGCGCGCCGGTGACGCCCAGGACGATCTTGGCCGGTTCGGTCGCGAGCTCGGCGACGGTCGACCCTGCCGCGCGCAGGAACGGCCATACCTTGTCGTGCAGGAAGCGACGGCCGGGCGGGGTGAGGGCGAGCAGGCCCCCGGCAGCGAGCGCCAGGGCGACGGCCCACAGAAGATACCGGCTCGCGGGCAGGTCCAGATGCACTCCGGCGTGGCGCCGTCCCGCCAAGGCGAAGAAGATGGCGGCGACAACGGCGTTGGAGATCGCACCGGCCAGGCTCTGCAGCCCGACGGAGGCCGTGGCGGCCCCGGTCTCGATCCCCGTTTTCTGCAGGTAGCGCAGATTGAGCGCCATGCCGCCCACGTTGCTCGGGGTGATCCGGTTCAGGAACGAACTGGCGAACTGCACTTGGTAGGTGGGGCCGAACGGCAGCCTGTCCGGGATGGTGCCCAGTTGCAGGCAGGTCGAGAACGCCTGCGAGACGAAGGTGATGGGCAGCACCGCGAGTACCCACCACCAGTTCGCGTCGCGCAGCGCGTCGAGAGCCGCCGGGGCGTTCGCCAACTGCGGGAGCACAAGGTGGAGGACCAGAAACGCGCCCACCAGGCCCAGGGCGCTCTTCCACGTGAAGCGGGCCAGATGTGCGAGGGGAACCGACGGCGCTCCGCCGGCCTTCTCGACCTCGGCGGCGAGATCACGCAGCAGGCTGGGACGACCGCCCGCACGCAGCGTTCGCCGCCGGGCGCTCTTCCTGGCCGCCCGTGCGCGGTCCTGGTCGTACCGGGCGACCTGACGCCGCGCGGGCCCGATCAGCGCGAGGGGCTGCAGGTAGGGCAGCGCGGTCGCCAGCAGTTCCGGTCCCAGGCCGGCCAGTGCGCACGCGGTGGCCCGCTGGGGGCCGACCCGTACCGCGGTCGTGGCCAGCAGCTCGGCGATGTCGCTGCCGAGCACCGCAGGCGGAGCATTGAGCTGGGCACGTGCGAAGGCCGAGAGCCGGCTCTCACCGCCCGGTTCGACGAGGACGTGCTCCGGGCGCAGCGCCCCATGTCCCAGCCGGTGCTCCTGGAGGCGGGCCACGGACGTCCACACCCCCTTGAGGACGTGGTCGGTCATCTCCTCGTCCGTCAACGCGGACAGCGCACGGGCGTCCTTCTCGACGGTCGCCACGAGGGCGCCGCCCCCGGCCACCGGATACGCCATCACAGGTTCGTCCACCCGGGCGCCGGTGCGGGCCGCGAAGACGAGCATGAGCAGTTCGTGCTCGGCTGCCCCGAGCGGTGACTGGGTGGTCACATCGGCCGGGTGGCGCAGGAGCGTCCGTCGGGCGAGCCGGTGGAACAGATCGCGGTCGTGGTCCTCGGCTGCGAGCACCCGTACCGCCAGCCGGGAACCGGCGGTGGTCTCGGCTCGGTAGACGGTGCCCTCACCCGGACCCTGCTCGTCCGAGGGCGGCTCACGCAGGGTGGCGACCGGGATTCCGGAGACGACGAGGGCGTCGGCGACCGCCTGCGCCGCCGGGCGGTCGGCCTGAGCCCCGGCCAGCAGCAGCACGGCCGATCCGGCCGCGCCACCCACGGCGAGTGCGGCGACGGCGTCCAGCGGCACGATCGCGGCGGCGACGACGCTCAGCACGGCACACGCGGCGGTCAGCGACCACATCGCCCGCCGCCAACGCGACCCGAGCCACGGGCCCGCGGCGACGACCGCCGCCGCACAAGCCGCCAGGTACACGGCCGACGGCCAACCCGCTTGCACCAGACCGCGCCGACCGACCAACACCTCCGGCCACGCATCCGGCCTACTGCGCACCAACGCCAGGTGGGTGAGCGACCATGCGACAAGTGCGCCGAGCGCCGCCGCGGGTACGACCCGCAGGACAGGGTCGACCCGCCGCCGTACGGCCCACACCGCCAGAGCGGCGATCGGCGCGAGCATGGCCACCACCTGCACCGTTCCCACGAGACCGTCCCGTAGAGCCGGAGGCAGCGCGGTCGCCGTGCTGAGCAGTCCCTGCTGCACCGTACGGGCGAAACCACGCGTCGCGACCGCCAGCAGCACCGTGACCACAAGTGAGGCCAGGGACACGAGCAGCCGCCACAGATCGGCCGCCCGGCGGACGGCCCGTCGAGGCGGAACATCGATCACCGGCACCAAGGAACCTTCCGACGTGCCGACGGCGTCCGAAGCACGCCGGATGCCATGGCCTTCGCTCACTCTTATCACGTCGGCTCCTCGCCCACGGGCCGAGAGCCAGGATGCAGCCGCGTCCCCCTCCCAGCGTCCTCCCCCACTCGGGCGTCACCGATCCTCTCGCCGGAACACGGTCCGCACATCCGTCACATGACTGCATTGCGTCATGTGACGGTCCGCCGCCACGCGTTCGCGGACTGATCCGCCTGCGGGACGAAGTAATGAAGTACCGACTGCAGTCGAATGACGGATCACCGTCCGGGCGGCCGCTCCTAGCGTTCGACGCAGAGAAGACGACCTCGAGCAAGGTCGGGCGCACCGGCGCGCATGCCTCGCCTCTCCCTCGCTTCCTGGAAGGACGAGACGACACCCTCACCCCTGGGGAGATCACCGTGCTCAGCTCGCCCAACGCACTCCTCCGGCGCAGCCTGCCGGCGGCCGCCGTCGGAGTGGTCGCGCCGGCGTGGCGTGGCATCACGGTCCTTGCCCTGACCATGTGGATCGGCGCGTGGGCGCTACGGGTGCCATCGAGATCGTCCTGGCATTCCATCGCGGCCTCCGGCCGCATTCCCAGGAAGAGTCACCATGAACGACACGCACGTCGCCACCCACGCCACTCTGGACGCCCATCGGCGCGTCACCGTAGTCGGCGCCGGGGTCATCGGTTCCTCATGGACCGCCCTGTTCCTCGCCAAGGGCCTGACCGTCACCGTCACCGACCCCATGCCCGACGTGGATAAGCAGGTACACGACCAACTGCAGCAGTTCATCCCCACCCTGCGCGCGCTCGGACTCCCGACCGCCGACCTCGACCGCAACCTGCGCTTCGAAGCCGATCTCGGCAAGGCGGTCGCGGACGCGGACGTCGTGCAGGAGAACGGCCCCGAACGCCTGGACGTCAAACAGGGCCTCTTCGCCCGGATCGAGAAGGCCGCACGTCCCGACGCCCTGCTGATCAGCTCCACTTCGGGCATTCGCGCCACCGACATCGCACAAGCGCTGTGGCAGCCCGCACGACTCGTCATCGGCCATCCCTTCAATCCGCCGCACCTCATCCCGCTGGTCGAGGTCGTCGCAGGCGAGAAGACCGACCCGGAAGCGGTCAAGCGCGCCGTCGCCTTCTACACGGCGCTCGGCAAGAAGCCGCAAGTCCTGCGCAAGGAGGTGCCGGGATTCGTCGCCAACCGGCTGCAGGCCGCGCTGTTTCGCGAGGCCGTCAACCTCGTCGTCCAGGGCGTGGTGACCGAGTCGGAACTCGACGACATCGTGACCTCCTCCATCGGCCTGCGGTGGGCCGTCGCAGGCCCCTTCCGCAGCTTCCACCTCGGTGGCGGTCCCGGCGGTCTGCCCCAGTTCCTCAAGCACCTCGGTCCCGGCCTCGAGAGCCTCTGGCGCGACCTCGGCACCCCTACGTTCGACGAGCCGACAGTCCAACTCCTCTCCGAACAAGCCCGTTTCGGCGCGAGCATCGAGGAACTGGACGCCACACGCGACGAGGCACAGATCAAGGTGATGAAAGCGGTATCCGCACCGTCCACCCTCGCCATCGAGCCCGGACGACAGCGGGACTGAGAAGATCACCGTCCGAAACGCGACCTACGAGCTGCTGCGATCCCCGGGACTAACCACCTTCTTCGTGAAACCCGGGTCGACCGAGCAGCCTTTCCTGCAGGAATTGCCTGACGATTTCAGCTATGTCCGGGCGCTGCAGGAGGCCTCCGACAACGCCGACGCCGGGACGCCGGACCGGCTGATCTCGGCGGCCCCGCGGCGGCTTTGCACCAAGAGGCTCCGTTCCGACGTCAGGCCACCCAGCCGAACGCTCCGAACAACCCTGACTTCCCGGTCTTGATCCAAAACCCGTCCGGCCACGGTGCGGACGTCTGAGAGATCACCGTGAACGCCCGCACACCGCACACGGGTTTTCGCACCGGGATGCGACGCGCCCTCACCCGGGGCGGTCGTGAACCGCCTGTGGGCCGACCCGGCCCCACGGAACAGTAAAGGGATCCCTTGAGATCATCACCGAGACGCTGGAGCGTGTTCGCCGTCGTCGGCGCCGCCCTCCTGTCGTTGGCACAACCCGCCGCATTGTCCGCCGCCCACGCCGCGGCAACCGCACCCGTACCCACCGACTCCACCGCTCCCGCCGCGCAGCACAACGTGCCTCCGGGCGCCCACACCGTCACCCTGGTCACGGGGGACGTCGTCACCACCCGGCGGTCCGGCGGCAAGGCCGGAGGCACCGTCGATGTGCGCAGCGCCACCGGGGCACCGGTCGACGCACACATCATGGAGTCGAACGGCGACCTGTACGTGTATCCCGGCTCCGTTCTCCCCTATGTGGCGGCGGGCACGCTGGACAAGCGCCTGTTCAACGTCAGCCGACTCGTGGCGGACGGCTACGACGACGCACATCGCGATCAGTTGCCGCTGATCGTCTCGTACGACAGCAAAGCCTCCTCAGGGCTGCGTTCAGCAGCCCCCAAGGGCGCTACCCGGGTCAGGGCCCTCGGCAGTGTCCGAGGTGCCGCGCTGGCCGAGGACCGGGACCGGTCGGCGGACTTCTGGCGGGCTGTCACCTCCGCGCCGGCGTCGGGCTCGAAGACCGCGACAGCCGCGTCCGCGTCCGGCGAGCCGGCCTTCGGTGCGGGTATCGCCCGCATCTGGCTCGACGGGGTCGTGAAGGCGGATCTCGCCGAGTCCACCTCCCAGATCGGCGCGCCGCAGGCGTGGGAGGCCGGTGACACCGGGAAGGGCGTGGACGTCGCCGTCCTGGACACCGGCGTCGACGCCGAACACCCTGACCTGGCCGGCCGAATAGCGGCCTCGCAGAGCTTCGTCCCGGACGAGGACGTGACGGACCGCGGCCTCGACGGGCACGGCACCCACGTCGCGTCCACCATCGCCGGCACGGGGGCCGCGTCGGACGGCAAGGAGAAGGGCGTCGCACCCGGCGCGGACCTGCACATCGGCAAGGTGCTCTCCGACGCGGGTTCCGGCGAGGAATCCTGGGTGCTGGCCGGCATGGAGTGGGCCGCGGTGGACCAGCACGCGGACATCATCAGCATGAGCCTGGGCAACTCGACTCCGTCCGACGGCACCGACCCCCTCAGCACGGCGGTCGACCGCCTCAGCGCCGAGACCGGGGCCCTGTTCGTGATCGCGGCAGGCAACACCGGTACGCCCACCGGCATCGGCGGCCCGGGCGCGGCTGACGCCGCCCTGACCGTGGGGGCCGTCGACTCCTCGGACGACGTCGCCGTCTTCTCCAGCCAGGGCCCGCGCGTCGACGGCGCGCTCAAGCCGGAGATCAGCGCGCCCGGCGTCGACGTGCTGGCGGCATGCTCGCAATACGCGGAGGGCTGCCAGGGCAGCTACAAGCCAATGAGCGGGACCTCGATGGCCACCCCTCATGTCGCGGGAGCCGCCGCGCTGCTGGCCGCCGCGCACCCCGGGCTGACCGGCTCCCAGTTGAAAGACCTGCTGGTGAGCAGCTCGAAGCAGCTGCCCACATGGAACGCCTTCCAGGCGGGCAGCGGCCGAGTGGACGTCGCGTCGGCACTGAGCGCCGGTGTCTTCGCCTCCTCGACCGCGTTCGCCACCGAGGTGACGACGGGCGGGTCCGGCACGGTGAGGCGCCCCGTCACGTACACCAACATGGGTGACGTGCCGGTCACCCTCGACCTGTCCGTGCAGGCCCCGAACGCCCCTGCGGGAATGTTCCAGCTGTCCGCCCCCCAGGTCGTCGTGCCGGCGCACGGCACCGCCGAGGTCACGGTCACCATCGACGGCTCCACGGCGACAGGGGGCGGCCGCTGGACCGGTCAGGTCGTCGCGGCCGACACGGCGGGGAAGGTCGTCACCCACACGGCTGTGTCGCTGGGCGACATCACCCACAAGCTGACCGTGGTCCTCAAGGACGCACACGGAAATCCGATGCCAGGGGTCGTCGAGGTGCTGCGGTCCGGCGACGACGCGCCCGTGTTCTACTACGTCGACGAAAGCGGCACGTTCCAGACGTACCTCCAGAACGACGTCTATTCGGTGATGTCCTTCGAGGAGGTGCAGGGCGTGCACGGCCCGCACTCGATGGGGATGGCGCTGCTCGGTGACCCCGAGGTCGTGATGGACCACCACGACGCCACGGTCACCCTGGACGCGGCGAAGATCGAGCGGGTGGACATGACCACACCGCAGCGGACCGAGACGACCTTCCAGCGCCTGGAGTACGACCGCTCGATGGGCGGCAGCAACTGGCGCGATTTCCTGCTGACCCAGACCGGCTATGACAGCCTGTGGGCCCAGCCCACCACGCACAAGGTGACCCACGGCGACTTCTACCTCGGCGCCCGCTGGCGCAAGGAGCAGCCGGCACTGGCCATCGCCACCAAGACCACCGAGTTCACCGACGCCCTCCGGCAACAGAACGTCACCCCGCTCCCCCAAGGTCACTACAGGCTCCCGTTCGTGGCCGCCGGCGACGGCACGAGCGCGGACTACGCCGGTCTGGACGCGCAGGGCAAGGCGGTCGTCGTCCGCCGCAACGACACGATCCGCGACGCCGACCAGGCCGCCGCGGCGGTCGCAGCGGGCGCCAAGCTCCTGCTGGTCGTGAACAACGAACCCGGGCGCCGGTTCCGGAGCTACGGCAAGGGCGCGTTGGGGCACAGCATCCCCGCCGGAATCGACGTCACGCTGTTGAGCACGGACGAGGGCGAGAAGCTCTTCGGCCAGGCCTCCGATCACGGGGCGGTGCTTTCGGTGGACTCGCAGCCGGTCAGCCCTTACGTGTACGACCTGATGAGGACGTGGCACAACGAGATCCCGGACCACATGGTCGTCCAGGGCGGCCCGGAGAACCTCGCGCAGGTGAACGTCACGTTCGACAGCCCCGATACGACCCTGGGCGGTGGTGAGTTCCGCTACGACCATCCGGTCTACAACGCGGACTGGGCGATCGGTTGGCCATACATGCGGGAGCCGGTGAACTCGCAGCGGGTCGACTGGGTCTCCACCGGGCCCGGATACTCCTGGGGCCAGGAGGCCTACGTCGACAACCTGATCTACGAGATCGAGCCGCGCACCACCTACCAGGCGGACAGCACACAGACGCAGGAGTGGTTCAAGCCCATCGAGCGCCCGTACCTGAACAACAACTACAAGCCGCCCACGCGCAGCGGGAGTCACCTGGTCCTCGACGTCCCCGCCTGGGGCGGCTCGGACCACGTCGGCATGTCCTTGGACTACCAGCGCATGCATCACACCCTCACGCTCTACCAGGGTGACACCCAACTGGCCCAGAACTCGGACAACACCGAGGTGCAGGCCGACGCACCCGGCACCGGCAAGCTGCCCTACCGTCTCGTCCTGGACGCCAACCGGGACAGCACGGTGAGCCCGTACTCCTCCACCACGCACACCGAGTGGGACTTCACCTCGCAGGCCCCGGCGGGGGACGAGAAGGCGGTCCTGCCGCTCATGCAGATCAACTACGGCGTCGACACCAACGCGGCCGGCAAGACCGCGAGGAACGCGACACTGACGGCGTCCGTCGCCCACCTCGCCCACGCCACGGGCGCCGGCACCCTGTCGGCGGTGACCCTGGAGGTGTCCTACGACGACGGACACACCTGGCGAGAGATCACCAGCGGTGACGACGGCCGGTTCGGGCTGTCCGCCCCGAAGGGGGCCCAGTTCGTCTCGCTGCGGGCTCACGCCCACGACAGTGCCGGCAACGCGGTCACGCAGACCGTGATCCGGGCCTTCGGTCTCCGCTGATCTTGCTGATCTTGTGGGCGCACCGCCACAGCGCGGTGCGCCCACACATCGGTCGACAGGGACCGGAAGCCGCCCCGGCAGGAGACGACCGGGAACGCGCGGGACCGCGCGGTCCTGACGGCTCGGGCGGTCTTCGCCTCCGCTGTCGAGAAGCCGCTCGCGCCGATACGGAAGGTGCTGTTGCCGACCGCCCCGGAACCCAACGCCGGCCTGAGCAGGACGGACCGCCGCGCAGGGGTCCGCGGACGTCGACGACGTCGCCCCGGCACAGCAAGCGGAGTTGGTCCGAGCCGAATGCGGCTGCCGACAGCGTTTCGTTCCGCCGCTCCTCGCCTCGGCGATCGGCATCTGACACCCCGAACGGCCCTGGAAAGGCTCACAGCCGACGAGCAAGGCCAGGCTCGATAGCCGGCAACGCACGTACTCCCGGAAGCCGTTCAGTCCACTCGGCAGAGGTCGCCGACCGTCCCGAGCGCGGTACGGCGGTCAGTCAGGTTACAGAAGCCTCAGCTGCCAACTGTTCGACATGGTGTTCTCATCGTTCCGCGCCTTCCCGGTTGGTGGCTCCCCTGGGGCAGCCGCGGCGGCGCGCTCCCACCAAGAATGAACGGGACTTCCATGACCGATCGCCGACCACCCCGTCCGTCGTCCGTCGCCCTTGCGGCATCTCCGACCCTAGAACGCCTGCTACGGGCTAACCCGCTCCTGCGTGTCATCTCGACGATCTGCCCGCCCGGGCTGCGGTTCGAAGGAGAAATAGACCTTTGCTCCCGGGATCTAGTCGCCGCAACCCTCGACGAGTCGGTCCAGTTCGGCAGTGGCGATCTGCACGTTGATCTCACGGGCGTCACCTTCATCGACGTCGCCGGAATCCGCATGATGACGACCGCCGCGAAGACGCTCAGCCGCGACGGCCGCCGTCTGCGGCTGCACGCCACGCCGCCCGGCGCACGCAAGGTGATCCATCTCCTGGGTTGGGAAACGACCCCCGGCTTGATGCACTGCATCGGCACAATGCTGTAGCGAGCCTGTCATTTTCGCCGGGGTACAGGCGGCATCTCCTGCACATGAGGCTGCCCGCCGTCGAGGTCTTGAAGGGCCGTCAATACAGCGCCGACAAGGCCACCTGGAACAGGCACCGCTCCCCCGGCTCAGCGCCGCCTGTCAGGCAGACCAGCGATCGGGCCGACCGGCTGCACCTGGCCGCCCCGCAGGACGTGCCCGGTCCGCTTCGCTGAGTTCCGGCTGGTCGGCCTCGTCGATCAGCGCATGGGTCAGTTCGACGCGGTCCAAAGCGCACTCGGTCGTGAGCAGGTCAACGGTGAAGCACCGGATGCAGTCGTATGACGGATCGCAGCAGGCAGCCACGACTCTAGCGTTCATGGCGAACGCCACGGCCTCGGACGAGGTCGGGCACCGCACCATCCATCCCCGCTTCGTGTCAGGCACCAAGCGTCACCCTCATATGGAAGGTCACCATGCTCAGTTCGCCCACCGCACTCCTCTGGCGCGGCCTGCTGGCCGTCGTCATCGGCATAGTCTCCGTCACATGGCCCGGCATCACTGTCGGCGCATTCGTCATCCTCTTCGCCGTCTACGCGTTCATGAGTGCGGTGACGGACGGTGCCCGTGCTTTCGCCAGCGACAGGGTGGGGCCCGTCCTCGGCTGGCTGCTGCTTGCCCTGCTTTCGTTGGCGGCGGGCGTGGTCGCGCTGGCGTGGCCCGGCATCACAGCCCTCGCGCTCACGATCTGGGTCGCCGCGTGGGCACTGGCGACCGGTGCCATGGAGATCGTCCTGGCCTTCCAGCGCGGCGAGAAGGCGGGCGAGCGGGCCTTGTTCCTGCTGACCGGCCTGGTGTCGATCGCGCTTGCGTTCGTGCTGTTCGTCCGTCCGGACATCGGTGCGGTCTCGCTTGCCAACGTCTTCGGGCTCTTCAGCATCGTCTATGGCGTCTCGGCGCTCTTCGCCTCGTTCGAGGAGCGGCGCGGTCGTACCGACGCGAGCGGGGCCGAGCCCGTCAGCGCCTGAGCGACACGGGGTCGCACTCGGCGGCCGTGGCCGCGCGGGCTGCTTGTGCGGCCTTGTCCACCATGGGGCTGAGGGCAGGCACCTCCGTCACCTGGTCGGACTCACGCGGGCGGCGCTGGTGCCAGTACCCATAGCGGCGCGCGACCGGCAGGCCCGACGCCGCGGTGATGCCGATGAGACTTGCCTGCCCCAGGTTGATCGCGGCTGGGCCCGCCTTGGTGTCCGCCTGCTGGGCCGGGGCAACCACTGTTCGCCATCACCGCCGCTGCGGCCGATGTCTGTGGCCGGGAACATCGACAACGCCCTCCCGCACGGTGTTCTCTTTCTCGTGTACTAGTTAATTATTCAACTTCTTACGGAGAAGTTGACTGCTGTGAGCGTCCCCCTCGGGGGACGGATCACCGCCCCGGCGTGACACCCCAAGGAGGCCGCGATGCCGGCATCCAAGAACCGGCCGCAAGGGCTGCTGGCACGAGCCAGCCGTCTCTTCGGCCGACCCGCGGCGAGACACACCAGGTCTGCGCCCATTCCTGTAACAGAAGAAAAGGAACCCGTCATGTTCGACATCGCCAATGTCCAGGCCGCTCCCAGCCCGGACCTGCTGACTCCCGACAACGCGGTGATGCTGTTCGTCGACCATCAGCCGCAGATGTTCTTCGGGACCGGAAGTGGCGACCGCGGCGCGATCATCAACGCCACCGTGGGCCTGGCCAAGGCCGCCAAGGCCTTCAATGTCCCCGCCGTGCTGACCACGGTTGCCGCCGAATCGTTCTCCGGCCCGCTGCTGCCGCAGCTCGCCGAGGTCTTCCCCGGCCAGGAGATCATCGACCGCACCACCATGAACGCGTGGGAGGACAGCGCGCTCGTCGAGGCCATCAGGGCCACCGGCCGCAGGAAGATCATCCTGTCGGGCCTGTGGACCGAGGTGTGCCTGGTTCTCCCGGCGCTGTCCGCGCTCGGACAGGGCTACGAGGTGTACGTGGTGGCCGACGCCTCCGGCGGTGTCACCCCGCAGGCTCACGAGCACGCCCTCCAGCGCATGATCAACGCCGGTGCGGTGCCGGTCACCTGGATCCAGGTGCTGCTCGAGCTGCAGCGCGACTGGGCCCGCGGCGAGACCTACGGCGCTGTCATGGAGATCGTCAAGGAGCACGGCGGCGCCTACGGTCTCGGCGTCGTCTACGCCCAGTCCGTCATCGGCGCCCACGCCGCGGGCTGACCGCCGTCTGGGACGCCGGCCCGAGGACGCCCCGCCCCGGGCCGGCGCCGGCCCGGGGCCCAGGACCTCGATGTGCACGACGTTCGGCGGTTTCGGCGGCGCGGACGGTCATCCCGGGCCGCCGGGCAGACGCCACCCATCGCAGGCAGGCACCGAACTGCACGCGAGCGACGGCCTGTTGGGCGGCCCCGGGAGGTGCCGCCGCGCGCAGGACCGGGCACGGCAGCCGTGCCGCCGGCCGGCGTCCGTGGGTGCTGGGGCGGCGCGTCGTCCGTGCGGCCGTCGGCCGGGTGGCCGGGGACGCCGGCCGAGATCCCCGGCCGCTCCTGGACACGGCCCAGGAGCCGGCCCATGCCTGCGGCGAGCGTCCAGCCGGCACGGCGGACGAGGTCTCCAGTAACAGCAACCCAGACCGAACACGGGCCGTGACCCAAGGAAACGACAGTGACTATCAACCATCCGCCGGCCCAGCGTGCGCCGGAGGGCCGCGAACCGCTGCTGCCGGCCCTCATGACCGGGACGGCCGTGAGCGGCCTCATCGACGCGATCAGCTACCTGGGCCTGGGACATGTCTTCACCGCGAACATGACCGGCAATGTGGTCATCATCGGCTTCGCTGCCGCCGGCGTACCCGGCTTCTCGGTGCTCGGCTCGCTGGTGTCGCTGGCCGCCTTCCTGGTCGGAGCGGTGGCCGCCGGCCACCTGGAATCCGTGATGCGCCACCGCACTTCGTCGCGCTGGCTGCGCTTGACCCTCGTGCTTGAAATGGTCTTGCTTGCCACGGCGACAGCCGTCGCCTTCGCCGCGAGCCATGCGGTCCATGCGCTCATCGCCCTGACCGCACTGGCCATGGGCCTGCGCAACGGGACGGTCCGCAAACTCGCCGTGCCGGATGTGACCACGACGGTGCTGACGCTCACTCTGACCGGACTGGCGTCCGACTCGACTCTGGCAGGCGGTACGAATCCGCGTGCCGGCCGCCGTCTGGTCTCCGTGCTGGCGATGCTGACCGGCGCATTCGGGGGAGCCCTGCTCGTGCGGCACACGGGGCTTGGCTGGCCGCTGCTGGCCAGCACGCTCGGTGCCGCTGCTGCCGCCCTGGCCGTGCCCCGCAGCTCGTCCTCCAGCTGACGCGGCCCGCGGTCCCTCCCCCTTCACGGCGCCTCTCATCAGCCGCTTGACCCCTCACACAGCTTCTCAGAACTCCCTGCTCACTGGAGATGATTTCCATGGCCACTATGCCTGTGGCTGGCCTTCCCCCCGTCCACGACGACCATGTCGCCGACATCGTGGTCCGCAATGCCAAGATCTACACCGGCGACCCGGTGCACCCGCAGGCCGGCGCGGTCGCCATCAAGGACGGCAAGGTCACCGTGGTCGGTGACGACAAGGACGTCGCCCCCCTGATCAGTGCCCGGACCCGAGTGGTCGACGCGCTGGGCCGGCGGGTCATCCCCGGCCTCAACGACTCCCACGTGCACGTGATCCGGGGCGGCTTGAACTACGTCCTGGAACTGCGCTGGGACGGTGTGCCCACACTGCGTCAGGCACTGGCGATGCTGCGCGAGCAGGCCGCCCGCACCCCCAAGGGACAGTGGGTCAGGGTGGTCGGCGGATGGTCGGCGGACCAGTTCGCCGAGAAACGCCTGCCGACTCTGGCCGAGCTGAACGCGGCCGCGCCGGACACACCGGTGTTCGTGCTGCACCTCTACCAGTCCGCCCTGATGAACCGCGCGGCGCTGAAGGCGGCCGGCTACACCAAGAGCACCCCTGACCCCAAGGGCGGTCAGCTCGTGCGTGGCCGCGACGGGGAGCCGACCGGCATGCTCCTGGCCGCACCCAGCGCGCTCATCCTGTACTCCACCCTCGCCGCGGCACCGACCCTGCAGGGCGAGGACCTGAAGACCTCCACCCGGCACTTCTTCCGCGAGCTGAACCGGTTCGGCCTCACCTCGGCCATCGACGCGGCCGGCGGTTTCCAGAACTTCCCCGACAACTACGGCACCGTCATCGACCTTGCCAAGGCCGGCCAGTTGTCGCTCCGCATCGCCTACCACCTCTTCCCGCAGACCCCGGGACAGGAGATCGACGACCTGCAGCGATGGATCGGCATGATCCGGCCCGGAGACGGCGACGAATGGCTCCGGCTCAACGGCGCCGGAGAGAACCTGACCTGGTCGGCGGCCGACTTCGAGAACTTCACCGAGCCCCGGCCCGAACTGGCCGCGGACTACGAGGGAAGCTTCGAGAAAGCCGTTCGGCTGCTGATGGAGAACGGCTGGGGCTTCCGCCTGCACGCCACCTACGACGAGACGATCCGCCGCAATCTCGCGGTCTTCGAGAAGCTCGCCGCCGAGGGCCTGTTCCCCGCCGGGAACCGCTGGCTGTTCGACCACGCTGAGACCGTCTCGAGCGACAGCCTGGACCGCATCGCCAAGCTCGGCGGCGCCATGTCGATCCAGAACCGGATGTCCTTCCAGGGCGAGGCGTTCGTACGCCGCTACGGCGCCGGAGCCGCCGCAGACGCACCGCCGGTACGCGCCATGCTGGAGCGCGGGCTGACCGTCGGCGCAGGCACGGACGCCACCCGGGTGTCCTCCTACAACCCCTGGGTCGCGCTGCACTGGCTGGTCTCCGGCCGGACCGTCGGCGATCTGACGCTCTACCCGCCGGAGAACCGCGTCAGCCGCGAGACCGCACTGACCATGTACACGCAGGCCGGCGCCAAGCTCACCGGAGAGCAGGACGTCAAGGGCATCCTCAAGCCCGGGTTCTACGGCGACCTCGCCGTCCTCTCCGACGACTTCTTCGCCGTCCCCGAGCAGGACATCCCGCACATCGAGTCCCTCCTCACCGTCACCGGCGGCCGCATCGTCTACGCCACCGCCGAGTACGAGGGCCTGGACGAGGAGATTCCGGCGATCAGCCCGGCATGGAGCCCGGTCGCCCACTACGGCGGCTACCAGGCCACCGTCAAGCCCAGCATCTCGGGCGCGCGACAGGCCGAACTGCTCGGCCAGGCCGTCGCCGAGTCCGAGCAGCACCGGCAGTGGCGCACCCAGCGCGGCTTCATCCCGGAGGCTCGGACGGAGATCTTCGACACCTGCTTCGTGCTGTAACGCACGGAACCTCACCGCTACCGCACCACCTACCCACGCATCAGGAAAGTGTCATGAACACCGGAATACTCATCTTGAGGCTGGCCGTCGGTCTGCTGTTCGTCGGTCATGGGATCCAGAAGGTCAGCCACCGCCTCGGCGGCCACGGGATCGAGGGTGGAGCGGCGGAGTTCCGAGCAGACGGGTTCCGCGGCGGCCGGTTCACTGCGGCCGCCGCGGGACTCGGGCAGATCGCCGCGGGCCTGCTGCTCAGCGCAGGAGCACTCACTCCCATGGCGGCCACCATCGCAGCGGGAGTAATGACAGTCGCGGTCACGGTCAAGTGGCGCAACGGGCTCTGGGCGCAGGACAACGGCTACGAGTACCCGCTCATGCTGCTGATCCTGCCGGCCGTACTGACGCTCACCGGACCCGGCCGCTGGTCAGTCGACCAGGCCATCGGGCTGCTTCCCTGGGCCCCGTGGTGGACAGCCGCAGCCGTCGGCCTCGGCATTACCAGCGGACTGATGACCCGCGCCCTCCTCGCACGGCCCGGCCTTCAGGAATGAGCAGGAGGGCGTCGTGTCATTTGGTGAGGCAGCTTGTTGTCCACTCACGGGGATCGTCCTCCACCACGCGGCCCGTGCCCGGACGTTGTCATTCAGGTAAGCGGCGGTAGCAGATGAGGGCTGCGGCTTCTGCGGGCTGGCGACGAACAGCGGTGCGGCATCGCCGAATTCAAGGAGTCTCTGTGGAGAGTATCGAATCGGCGAGCCTTGACGTGCAGCGGTCTGTGCGCTCCTTCAGCAGTGCGGCACGCTGGCTCACCGAGCAGGTCGGGCAGGAATTCCGACGCGAGACGGGCATGTGGCAGATCCACTACGAGTTGCTTTCCCGGCTGTCGGAAGCTCCTGAGGGGCAACTGAGCCTGACCAAGTTGGCTCGGCGGATGGGGATATCGACAAGCAGACTCTCCCATCTGGTGGACCGCACCCGGGAGCACGGCTGGGTAGAGCGCGCGCCGGACCCTGTCGACCGTCGTATCGTCCTCGCTCGGCTGACCAGCGCAGGAAAAGTTGCCTTGCAAGCGGCAGCTCCGCTCCACCTTGCCTGTGTGCGCTCTCGCTTCCTCGATCGTCTCACCCCTGCCCAGGTGGAGCAGCTGCGCGAGATCAGCGAGGCACTCATCGGGCCGGTCGACCAACAGAATGAAGGAGGCAGCGCAGGGTAGGAATCGGCGGCTCCACCGTGGTCCGCCGGTTGCTGCCCAATCTCGGGCGCCGGATCGTCGGGCCTACCTGAACAACGTGGTCAACGCCTCCTCCTACGCAGGCGGCGCTTCCCGGATCACGGCGAAGAGCGCCCGGTCCGTGGGGAGACCGTCTGCGTCGAAGGCGCGGTGCCGGCCGAGGTGTTCGATTCGCCCGCCGGTGCAGGTCGTCTGCAGGTACTCGGTGAGCCAGGCGTCAGGCGTCGGCACCATGCGCGGCAGTCCGAACGACTCGGGCATCTCGTCCTCGCCGCTGTCGAAGAACATCACCTTGCCGGTCCGGGTCCAGAGCCCTCGAAGCAGGTCAGTGGCGGTGTCAAGACCCAGCTCCCGCACCAGGTGATGCCAGACGGACAGCAGGAGGGTGCAGTCGGTCGCCGGCAGAAGGCCGAGTGTGTCGGGGCGAAGTTCGAGGTCCATCACCGCCACGTTGTCCAGCTGGTTCCGTCGCACGGCTGTCGTCGCTGTCCGAACGCATTTCGGATCCGACTCCAATGCGACGGAGGGTATCCCGCGCAAGGCGAGCTTGATCGGGAAGTAGCCGACATTGGCGCCTACATCCATCGCGCTCTCGACTCCGAGCCGCTCGACAACCGGCTCCATCGCCGCCCATCGCGACCCGGTACCGACGGATCGCTTCGCCTTCCGCACGCGTATGCCCGGGACCGGCTGGTAGATGCCGTCGGGTAGCGCATCGAGCTTGAGGCGAACCAGATCGATCGCGTCGTCGACCTTGCGACGCGCGCCGCGCATCACCTGATGCGACGGGAATCGCTGATGAAGGCGCACCATGCGCGTGGAGGTCTGAGTTCCGCCCAATTGGTCCACGGGTACCTCTATCGACTGGCGATATTCAGGTCGCTCGTATTGCCACGTTAAAGCAATACTACCGTTCGGTCTGGTGTTCCGCAATTTGACATCGAAGAGAGAAAAAAGGGGAGAAATCGAAGGTTGCCGGTCGTCCCTCCGCGACCGCGGCGGACGGCTCTCGGCCGGACTCGTGGGAGTGCACCAGTACCTGCCGACTCCGCCAGGCGCTGCACGGACGGTGACCGTGACCAAGATGCGGCCTCATGAGTGATGGAGCACCCTTGAATGAGTGAAGGTTCACACCGCCTACCGTTCGCGACGCGTAAGGAAGTAGCGTCATGCGTTTTTCGGGCCTGCGAACCTCGTCGACCTGGGATCATATCGATGTAATCAGTCCGGCGCCTCGGGATAAGTGGCAGCGCTTGGTCGACGAGAGCGACGAGGCGCTGATTACTCAAACTCCGGGCTGGTTGGACTGCATTTGCGCGACCGATCCCTATGAGGATGCCAGTCGCCTTTACGAATTCGATAATTCCGGCGGAATCGTCGTGCCGCTGGCCCGCCGACGCGGCTGGCCTGCCCATCTGATCGCCCAGGACGCCTGGCCTTCCGAGTGGGGCATCGGAGCTCCTGTCGCCACCGAGGCGCCCGACCCGAAGCAGGCGCGCGCCGTCTTCGGGGATCTGGCCCGCCTTCCTGCGAATCGCGTGTCCGTGCGCTTCGGGCCGGACGTCGACCCCGCGTGGCTGTCAGCAGTGCCGTCCGACTTCACCACCTTGCGTCACACGACGCACATCCTGGACCTAAGCGGCGGCTTCGGTGACGTCTGGGGGCGGAGGTTCAAAGGAGCGGTACGAACCGCCGTACGCAAGGGCGAGAAGATAGGGGTCGACGTGGAGGTCGACCGCACCGGTCGCCTGGTACCGGCCTTCTACGCGCTCTACCAACACTCGATCGCTCGCTGGGCGCAACAGCAGAACGAGCCGCTGGCGCTCGCTCGCTGGCGCAGGAATCGGATCGACCCGCTGTGCAAATTCCAGACCGTCGCCGAGACTTTCGCCGAGTCCTGCGCCGTGTGGTTGGCCTCGTACCAAGGTCAGCCCGCGGCGGCCATCATGGTGCTCCGCCACGGGCCTCACGCGAAGTACTGGCGGAGTGGCATGGTCAAAGAACTGGCCGGCCCGAGTCGTGCCGCCACACTGCTGCACAAGCTCGCCATCGAGGATGCCTGTGTGGCTGGTTGCCGCTTCTACCACATGGGCGACTCGGTCCCCGGTTCCACTGTCAGCGTTTTCAAGGAACGACTCGGCGCTCGCGGCCACACATCGTTCGGCTATCGCAGGGAATTGCTCCCCCTGACATCGATCGATCAGCTCTTGCGGAGTGCGGCGAAGCGTCTCATCGGTTTCAAGGACGAGTGACGCCCGATCCCACCGAGATGCCCGGCTTGGGCGTCCCCCCTAGCATCGGACGTGGGCACGTAGGTCCTCGGTCCGCGAGCGTCACCCCGTACACCCGGCAGGAGAGGCCCGTGAACGCACCTGCTGAACTCCTGATCAAGACTCCGGCCGGTCTCGCGCACATCACCACACCGGCTCCACGTGACGTCTGGTGGGAGTTGGCGGGCAAGGACCCGGACACCAACCCCTCCCAGACTCCGCTTTGGCTGGACTGCCTGTGCGCCACCGGGCCGTACCGGGACGCGAGCCGCCTCTATGAGTTCGAGCGAGGCCATCGGCTCGTACTCCCCCTCGTCGGCAGAAGGCATCGCCCGCAGATCCTGGGCGCGGAGGAGTCCTGGCCGGCCGACTGGGGCATCGGAGGGCCGGTGTGCCCGGAAGGCGTGAGTCCGGCGGAAGCACGCGTGGTCTTCGCCGATCTCGCGCGGCTGCGCGCGCTTCGGGTCAGTGTGCGGTTGCGGCCGGCGGACCAGGCCGTGTGGGCGAACGCCGCACCCGGCTTCCGTCCCGAGCCCCACATGACACAGATGGTGGATCTCGACGGCGGCTTCGGCACCGTCTGGGAGCGCCGCTTCAGCCGTCATGTGCGGCGGGAGGTCCGCCATGCCGAGCGCTCGGACGTCGAGGTCGAGGTGGATCGTACCGGCCGGCTCGTTCCCGCCTTCTACCAGCTGTACCAGAAGTCGATCGTGCGCTGGGCCGAACAGCAGCATGAGCCGCTGGCGTTGGCCCGCTGGCGCAGGACGCGAGAGTTCCCCGTGCGGCGGCTGGAAGAGGTGGCTGCCCGGTTCGGTGAGGGGTGCGCGATCTGGATGGCCTGGCGCGCCGGAGAGCCCGCTGGGGCATGTGTCGTCCTGCGCCACGGTCAGCACGCCAAGCTGTGGCGCAGTGCCATGGACCGGGAACTGGCCCATCCGGTCCACGCCGTTCCCCTGCTGTACCGGCTGGCGATCGAGGACGCGTGCGCGGCGGCCTGCCGGACGTTCGACATGGGGGAGTCCGCTCCGGACTCCTCCCTGGCCACGTTCAAGGCGGGGTTCGGAGCGGAGAGCTTCTCCTCCCCGCGCTACCTCCGGGAACGTCTTCCCGTCTCGGCGGCCGAGCGGCGGCTGCGGACGGCCGTCAAGCGACTGATCCGCTTTCAGGACCCCTGAGGTTCGCTCGTTTCAGTCGTCGCCCCACACGTCGACGGGTTCCACATCGGCGCTGTGGTGGAGGGGCTTGAGGTCGTATGCGTCCAGGAGCATGCGCAGCAGTCCGTACTGATTGTTCGGTTGGGCATGGTCGCCGGGCTGGACATGCTCACCCACCAGGATGGTGGGGACACGATTGGGCCCTTCCAAATCGTCCTCGTCCCAGGTGACGACCAACAGGCTGTTGTGGGTCATTGCCCAGTCGGCGTAATCGCCGAGACTGTTCCGCAGCCAGGTGTCCGCCTGCCGCACGCTGCCGTCGTGCATGTCGTGCTCGAGGTCCGGGACGACGAACGCGACCGTCGGCAGATCCGTGAAGTCGCGAGGGAAGTCGGTCCAGGGGCGGTTGACGGAGGCGGGGAGGTTGTTGAAGTTCACCCAGGGGTTGTGCCGGCGCACGTAGGCACCGTCAGCACAGCCGGTGAAGCCGCCCCGGGGCATGCTCTGCGCATAGCCAACGAAGGTCAGATCGGCCTGGCGGAGTTGAGAGCCGAGATTCCGCGACGTGAGCGTGTGCGGGCAGGAATCGTCGCTGATCCCCAGGAAGGAGCCCGAGAAGAGCGCCAGGTAATTGGGCTGACTCGGATGGGTGAGAGCGTAGAACTGGGTGAGTGAGGCGCCCTGTCGGGCCAGTTGGTTGAGGTACGGGGCTTGCGCGCTTCCGATGACGGCGTCGTACGACTGGTTCTCCTCGATCACCACGACGATGTGATCCGGACGGGGAATCCGGGCCTGAGCCGATGAACGGTCACAGCCCGCTGTCGCCAGAAGCGTCGCCATCACGGCCGCCCAGGCGACGAGCGCCCGCGTCAGCAGACGTCCCGGCCCCGGTCGTGCGGCCCTCACTCGTGGCTTCACCGCTCTCCCTCCGGGCACCGTTTCGGCGCGCGCTGTGCGTGATCGCTGCAAGCTGCCACTTGCAGCGATCGGAAATACCGTCACAATCGGTATTGATACCTCATATCGGTCGACATCGAGCGCTGATGTGGACCGACGAGCGGGAGTGCCGTCAGCCGGTGTTGCCGACGGCCGTTCGCCGGGGTGGGAGACCGACAGGCTGGATCCGGAAGGTGCCCCATGCGTCGAGTCAACGCCCCTGTCGGCCGTGCTGGGAGGGTGGTGGGTCCTCTTGAGGAGCCACCACCCTCCCCCGTCATGAGGACCGTCGTCGGAGCACCGGTTCCCCGGGAGACCTCTTCATGGGCAAGCTCCAGACGTTGACAAGCGGGCGCATGGCGTCCTTCACCAGCGCCATGGCGCGGCGGCCCGGTTCCGCCGCCGGGGAGCGACGTAGCTCCAACCGGACCACGGCACGCCAGTGGACGGCACGCTTCATCCTTCCCTCGGCCCTCACCCTCTGGCTGCTGTCCCTGCGTAATGTGCACCTCATCGAGATGCGCGACTACGGCCTGCTGCAGGTGCTGCCGGTGCTTTTCTGGGTCGCCCTCGGCCTGCTCACCTTCGGCTTCTGCCTGGCGCTGACCGACCGACGGACCGCCGGTGGATGGTTCGCGGGCTACGTCCTCGGGCTGATCGCGGTCATCCACGCGACCCCCACACTGCTCTACCCGACACTGCGCTACAGCTGGGCGTGGAAGCATGTCGCGGTCGTCGACGCGGTGATCCGCCACCGCGGTGAGGTACCCCACGCGGACAAGCTCGCCCTTTACAACCAGTGGCCCGGATTCTTCGACCTCAACGCGTTCTTCGTGCAGGCCACCGGCCTGGACTCGGCGCTCGGCTACGCGACCTGGACCCCGCCCGTCTTCAACGCCGTGCTGCTCGCCCCCCTGCTGCTGCTCTACCGGACGGTGACGCGTGACCGCCGGCTGATCTGGGGGGCGGCGTGGGTCTACTACTCGTGCTCCTGGGTGGGTCAGGACTACTTCGCCCCTCAGGCCTTCGCGTTCCTGCTCTTCGTAACGGTGATCGCCCTGGTCATGGGGCAGTTGCCCACCTCGGTGCTGTACCGTTCGGGCGACATCCGCACAGACCGATGGCCCGTCGGCCGGTTCGTGCTGGTCATGGTGATCGCAGCCGTCATCATCTCCTCACACCCGCTGACACCGCTCATGCTGATCAGTGCACTGGTGGTGCTGTCGCTTCCGCGGCGCAACCGACGGGTGGTGCTGCCCGTCCTGGCCGGTACGGTGCTGCTGACCGTGGCCTGGGACGCCACCGTCGCCCGCCCCTACATCTCGGGAAATCTGAACGACTTCCTGGGCTCGCTGCTGAAACCCGACACCAACGTCGTCTCCGGCCTGGCCGCCCTCGGCACCGCGGCCCCGGGTCATGTCGTGGTGGCCTGGGTCGACCGGTGCCTGTCCGCCGCGGTCCTCCTTCTGGCGGCCATCGCTTTCCTGGCCCGCCCCTGGGTCCGCCGCACCGGCCTGCCCCTGCTCCTCGTGGCTCCGCTGCCGGTCCTGACGGCGAATGCCTACGGCGGAGAGATGATCTTTCGCGCCTATCTCTTCGCGCTGCCCGCGGCCTCGCTCCTGATCGCGGCCCTCCTCCTCAAGCGGGGCAGTAGGCCGCACCTTCAGGTGCTGGCCGTCTATCCATTGCTGCTCGCCCTGCTCGCGGGACTCATGTTCGGCTACTACGGCAAGGAAGCGGCGAACTACTTCGCGAAGGACGAGGTGACGGCCGGGCGCTTCGTCGCGGCCACCTCTCCTCCAGGGTCCACGATCGTCTCCCTCACGTCGGCCGTGCCCGGCCTGTACCTGCGCTACGACGAGAACGCCCAGGTGCAGTTGGACGAGCAGGCCATCGGCGACCGGCGGCGCCTGGTGAAAGATCCCGTGAAGGGCTTGGCGGGGTTCGTCCAGCGGGCCACCCCGCAACAGCCCGCCTACATCATCCTGAGCCGGGCTCAGGCCGCCGACATCTACCAGAGGGGAATCCTGCCCGCCGACACCATGCAACGCATGGACTCGGCCCTGTCGAAGACCCGGGACTACATCCCCGTCTACCGCAGCAAGGACGCGGTGGTCTACCGGTATCAGGGCACGAATCGAGGAGCGGGGTCATGACCCCCCTGCGCTGGGGACTCGCGCTGTCCGGCTGGGCGGCTTTGGCGGTGGTCACCTTCCTGCCGGACGCCCTGGTCCTGCGCGTCGTGGTGACGACGGCGTTCCTGCTCGTCTGTCCCGGCCTGGCGGCCTCCCGGTGGGCCCGGTCGGGCGCGGTGCGCGCCACGGACCGCACGGTGGTTCTGGAGACGGGCGTCCTGGCCGTGGCGGTCAGTGTGTCGATGGCGGTGCTCGTCGCGGAGCTGCTGTTCCTGAGCGGCACGTTCACCGTCACCCGTGCGCTGCTCGCACTCGCCGCCGCGACATCCGCCCTGGCCCTGCTGCCCAGGCCCGGCGGATATCGGCGCCGGGCGCCGCGAGCCGTCCCGGACGCGGGCCCACGGACGGCCGCCGCGGGTCGGCCCGAGCCGCCGGCCTCGGAGTGAGGCCCCGCGGCGGCGGCCTCGCCGAGGTGCCGCACCGGTCCACGTGAGGCGTCACGGCAGTCCCGCACGCCCGAAACACCAGCTCCGCCCCCGTCTGCCCGGTGGGGGCGTTTTCGAGTCGCCCCCTTGACGCCACTCACAAATCGGGTGAAAGTGTAGATATACGTTGTAAACATATGCCGTAGGGGCGCAATCGGAGATACATGATCATGTACAACGACCCGATCATCAGTGACGAGCGAGAAGCCGGGGCACACGCCACGGTCAGCCTGGTCATCCCGGCCCTCAACGAGGCGCGCAACATCGCGTGGGTCTTCGAGCAGATCCCGGCATGCGTGGACGAGGTCATCCTCGTCGACGGCGACTCCACCGACGCCACGGTGCCCATGGCGCAGCACTGTCTGCCGACCGTGCGCAACGTGCGGCAGAGCGGCCCCGGCAAGGGCAACGCGCTGCGCACCGGCTTCCTCGAGGCGAAGGGTGACTTCGTGGTCATGATGGACGCCGACGGCAGCATGTCACCGGCGGAGATCCCCCACTTCGTGCACTTCCTCGAGCACGGCTACGACTTCGTCAAGGGCTCGAGGTTCGTCGCGGGCGGTGGCTCGCTCGACATCACCCCCATCCGCAAGATGGGCAACCATGTGCTCCTGATCGCTGCCAACCGGCTGTACCACGCCAGCCTGACCGATCTGTGTTACGGCTTCTGTGCCTTCCGGCGCAGCTTCCTCGACCAGCTCGACCTGCACGCCGCCGGTTTCGAGATCGAGGCCGAGATGATCGTGCACGCCCTGCGCTCCGGTCTGCGCATCGCCGAGGTCCCCAGCCTGGAACTGCCCCGGCGCAGCGGCTGCTCGAACCTCCACGCCATATCCGACGGGCGCCGGGTGCTGCGCACCCTGTTCTCGGAGCGGCCGGGCGCCCGGTCCTCCACCGCCCGGTCCTCCACCGCCCGACCCGAGGGAAGCGCAGCGTGAACGCCGCCTCGGTCCGCTCCCCTCGCGTCCGGCCCCCGGTGCCGGTGGTCGACATCGACCTGGCCCGTCCGGGCGAGTTCCGGCTGCCCGGTGACCGGGGGCCGGTCCAGCCACAGGGACAGGCCCGGGCACTCGTACGACTGCACGGTCGTCCCCTGGGCATGGTCAGCGCCGCGGACGCCTCCGGACCCGACGGCCTGTGGCAGGCGCTGGCCGGTACCGCCCACGTGGAACTGGCGGGGCAGCTCGCCCGGCACCGCGCAGCGGCCCGGACCGGACCGTCGGACAGTGGCACGGACGAGTGGCCGATCCGGGACGTCCGGCGCCACGCACTCCACCAGGCCCCCGTCATCAGCGTGGTCGTGGCCACGCGTGACCGGCCGGAGAAGCTGCGACGCTGCCTGCGATCGCTGCTGCGCGCGAAGTACCCCGAGTTCGAGATCATCGTGGTCGACAACGCCCCGGCCGACGGTGCGACCGAAGCCCTGGTCCGCAAAGACTTCACCGGACGGGTCCGCTACGTCCGCGAATCCGTCGCCGGGCTGGCCCGCGCCCACAACGTGGGGCTCGCCCGCGCACGCGGATCCGTCGTCGCCTTCACGGACGACGACACGCTCGTCGACCCCGGATGGCTGACGGCGCTGGCCGAGACCTTCGCACGCGACACGCGGATCGGCTGTGTCACAGGACTGATCGTGCCCGCCGAACTACAGACCCCGGCCCAGAGCGCCCTCGAACGGCAGGGCGGTTTCGCGAAAGGGTACGTGCCGCGCACCTGGTCACTGTCCGATCCGCCGGCGGACCCGCTCTTCCCGTTCACCGCCGGACGCTTCGGCTCCGGCGCCAACATGGCTTTCCGTACCGATGCGCTCCGCGCCCTGGGCGGCTTCGACACCGCGACCGGTGCCGGGACCCCCGGCCGGGGCGGTGACGATCTGCTCGCCTTCTTCGAGATCCTGACGGCCGGTCACACACTCGCCTACCAGCCGCGTGCCATCGTCTGGCACTGCCATCACCGCACGCGGGACGCCGTGGCCGCGCAGGCGTTCGGCTATGGCGCCGGCCTCGGTGCCTATCTCACCGGCGCCCTGCTGAACAACCCCCGTCGGCTGCCCGCCCTGCTGTGGCGGCTGCCTCGCGGCATCCACTACGCCATGACCAGATCGCGCGACCGCGGCGCCGATCCCGAGGCCGACTGGTCCCGGCGCCTGGCGCTCCTGGAAGTGCGGGGGATGGTCTACGGCCCCTGCGGCTATCTCCGCGGACGTCTCACCGGCGCCGGCGCCGGAACCTAAGGGTGAGGTGAGCAGCTTGGACACCAGCTCGGTGACCGACTCGGCTGCGAGGAGCGCCGGTATCCGACGACGCCCCCTGGGCATGCTGCGTGCCGGTATCGCCGCCGCGCTCCCGGGCGAGCCCGTACTCCGCACGGGACACGTCCTTGCGGTCAGTTCCCTCGTCAACGCCGGCCTCGGCTTCTTCTTCTGGATCTTCGCGACGCACTGGTACGACGAGCGGACCGTGGGCCTGAGCTCCTCGGCACTCGCCGCATCCCTCTTGCTCACGGGTATCGGGCAGCTCAACCTGAACGACTTCCTGGTGCGGTTCGTGCCGTCCGCCGGCCGCCGCACCCGCCGAATGGTCCTCACCTGCTATGCGGCGAGCACGTCCTTCAGCGTGGTGGTGGCCGTGGCCTTCCTCGCGCTGGTGCCGGAGGTCGCACCGCGGCTCGGCTTCCTGCTGACACCGGTCACCGCGAGCTGCTTCGTGGTGGCGACCGCCGGTTACGCCGTCTTCGTTCTGCAGGACGGCGCGCTCACCGCGGTCCGGCGGCCGGGCTGGGTCGTGGGCGAAAACCTGATATTCGCCTTCGCGAAGATAGTGCTGCTCGCTCTCGGCGCCGCCCTGGGCCTTTTCTCCGGGATCCTGCTGTCGTGGGCGGGAGCTCTCGTGGTCTCGCTGATCGTGGCCAACTTCGTCCTGATGCGCAGCGGTATCCCCCGACACGAGCGGGACACGAAGACCACGCCACCACCGCCCCGCATGGTCGGCTACGCCGCGGCCGACTGGCTCGGCTCCCTGTTCCGGGTAGCCGCCTACACCCTGGTCCCGCTGATCGTGCTGAACATCCTCGGTGCTGAGCAGAGCGCCTACTTCGCAGTGGCCTGGGGCGTCGCCTACGTGCCCTACCTGCTCGCCCGCAACATGGGAACCTCCCTGCTCGCGGAGTCGATGCGCGGACCGGAACGACTCGTGGAGCACTCCCGGCGCGTCCTGCGCCACTCGGGTCTGCTGCTGGGCGGCGTCACGGTCGTCCTGATCGCCGCGGCCCCGCAGATCCTGTCGCTCTTCGGTGCCGCGTACGCGGCCGAAGGAACCACGCTGCTACGGCTGCTGGCCCTGTCCGCACTGCCGAACCTGCTGCTGAGCGTGGCCATCGACGTGGCCCGGGCGCGGCGACGCCTGCGCTGGGCGGTGGCGCTGCAGGCGGCGATGTGCGTCCTGGTGCTCGGGCTCACCCGTCTGCTGCTGCCGGAGGTCGGCGTCGTGGGCGCGGGCGTCGCCTGGCTCGTCACCCAATGCGTCATCGCCGTCTTCCTGGTCGCGTCCTGGTCCCGCTGGCTCGTCCCCGTCACTGAAGGGTCATCATGAACAGCGCACTCTCCACCGAACGCACCGTCACCACCCTGTCGGTCGTCATCTGCGCCTACACCCTCGACCGCTGGGACGACCTGCGGGCCGCGATCGGATCGGTGCTGGGCCAGGACCCACCGGCAGACGAGGTCGTGCTGGTGGTCGACCACAACCAGGACCTCCTGGAACGGGCCGAGCGGGAGCTGTCCGGCGTCCGCGTGGTGCCCAACCAGAGGCGGCGCGGTCTGTCCGGGGGCCGCAACACCGGAGTGGCGGTCTCCCATACGGACGTGGTGGCCTTCCTCGACGACGACGCCACCGCGGAACCGGGATGGACTGGCCGTCTGCTGGCGCCCTACGGTGACCCCCGCGTGGTGGGCGTCGGCGGGTTGGTCCGAGCGTGGTGGACGACCGCACGACCGGTGTGGTTCCCGCCGGAATTCGACTGGGTGGTGGGCTGCTCCTACCGGGGCCAGCCCCGACAAGCCGCCCGCGTCCGCAACTTCATCGGCGCCAACATGTCCTTCCGCAGAACGGAACTGATCGCCGTCGGCGGCTTTCTCGACGCCCTTGGACGCGTGGGCAGCCGTCCGGTGGCGAGCTGCGACGAGACGGACCTGTGTCTGCGGATCGCCGCCCGCAACCCGGACGCCGTCCTGCTGTACGAGCCGGCCGCCGAGATACGACACCGGGTCCCCGAGTCCCGTGCCAGCTGGGCCTACTTCCGCAACCGCTGCTACATCGAAGGGCTGTCCAAGGCGCTGGTGGCACGGCGCTGCGGCAGCGGACCGGCGCTGGCCAACGAGCGCGTGTACCTGCGGTCGACCATCTCGCGGGCCCTCGCCCGCCACGTGACCCGGATCTGGCGCCCCGGCGCGCTGCGCACGATCGGGGCGCTGTCCGGGGGTGTGGGCGCGACCGTCGCCGGTTACCTCGTCGGATCGATCCGGCCGTTGGGTTCCCAGGACGTCTCCCGGCGTCCGCAAGGAGCGCCGGAGCCGACAACGATGGCCCGCTCATGAGCGGCATACCCGTCTTCCTCTATCACTCGGTGTCGGACGACTCACCGCCGTGGCTGGCGCAGTTCACGGTGAGTCCACGCACGTTCGCGGAGCACCTGGACGTGATCGCCGACAGCGGACTGCACGTGGTCCCCTTGCGGCGGCTGGTCGCGGCACTGCTCGGCGGTCCTCCGATGCCACCGCGGTCCGCGGTGCTGACCTTCGACGACGGATACGCGGACTTCGCCTCCACGGTGGCTCCGCTGCTCGCCGCCCGGGGACTTCCCTCGACCCTGTACGTGACCACGGGCGCCCTGAGCGCTGCTGAACGGCCGTCGCGCGGTGGACCGTTCCCGTCCGTGGCGACGCTCAGCTGGGCCCAGGTCAGGGAGCTGGACGCGGCCGGGGTCGAGATCGGTGGACACACCGTGAACCATCCGCAACTGGACACGCTGCCCCGGACGTCGGTGCGCGAGGAGGTGGCCGGCTGCAAGCGGCGGATCGAGGACGCGCTCGGGCACCGTGTCGACTCCTTCGCCTACCCACACGGTTATTCCAGCCGCACCGTTCGCGCGCTGGTGCGGGAGACCGGCTGGACCTCGGCCGCCGCCATCCGGGCGGCCTCGGCCTTCAGTTCGGAGAGGGACGACCCGCTGCGGTTCGCCCGGCTCATGGTCCGGGCCGACACCGGCCGGGACCGCTTCGCGCTCTGGACCAGTGGTGAAGGGGCCCCCGTGGCACCGTTCGCCGAGGGACTGCGGACCAGGGGCTGGCGGGCCTACCGCCGGGCGAGAGCGGTGACCGGGCGGCCGTACCGGGCGATACCCGCCTGACCGCCGGCCGGGGCGCCACAGACCCGCAGACGGCTGACGGCTGACGGCTGACGGCGCGTCAACGCTGCCAGACCCGGACCCAGTCCACGAGCATGCGCGCCGAGACGGTGCCCGGGGGCGGGGCGTAAGGGAGGCCGACGGCCAAGTTGAGGATGACCTCCATGGGCACGTGGGGAATCCGCTCGGGGGCGGTCACCCGGAACCGCTCGACCCCGTCCACGTACCAGACGAGTCTGTCCTTCTCCCAGAGCACCGCGAAGACGTGGTAGCCGTCGGGAAAACCGGCCGAGGTGAAGGTCCCCTTTTGCTTCCTCTTGGCGCCCTCGGCGTTCCGCCAGTGCACGAACATCGACAGCGTGTCTGTGGTGCCGAGGAACTCCATGACGTCGATCTCGGGTGGGGTGAAGCGGCTCGCGGGCATCATCCAGAACTCCGGTGCCATCCCGCCCTGCGCCGGGATGCGGATCGCCGCCTCGAAGTAGCCGTAAGTGAAGGTCCTTCGTGGCTGGGCGTACCAGTTGTCCCGGCCGGTGGAAATCATGCCGGACGCCCAGGGGTAGACCTTTCCGTCGCTGCCACGGGTGGCCCGGCGCTGGGCGGTGAGGGTCAGTTTCCCCCCGCTCACGGCGACCTGACCGGGCTGGTACCACTCCAGTTCGTTGTTGGAGCTGATGGTGCAGCCGTGGTCGTTCCAGTCGTAGCACGTGGTCCAGCGCTGCTTGTCGAGACGTGAGCCGTCGAAGTCGTCGTGGAAGACCAGTCGTCGGTCGCCGGGCACCGGGGGCCGGGACGCCCTGGTTCCGGTTGTGGAATCGCAGGCGCCGCATGCCACCAGCAGCAGCATGAGCACACCGAGCACCACGCCCCGTGACGTCATGGGCGGTTGCGCGGCCCCGCCGCGACGGCGCCGGCCACCCGGCGCGCGGCGAATCCGTTGCCTGCGACGAACCTCAACACGGGGCCGAAGGTGGGAGCGGCGGCCAGTCCGGTGAAGAACAGCCCGGGCACGGAGGACTCGAACCCGGACGACAGCCGCGGTGCGCCGTCGAACGTCCATACCTCCCGGCGGAGTTCGGGTGCCAGCAGCCCGAGCCGGTCGACGTCCACCCGGTACCCCGTGGCAAGCAGCAGATGGTCGGCCCGCAGCACCTCCGTGCGCAGGTCGGCGTCCGTGACCTCGAGACGCACCACGCCGTCCTCGACCCCCGAGGAGCGGACCGTTCGGCCGCACAGCACCGGGATGCGGTCGTCCACGCGGTGCCGCAACCACCAGCCGCCGGACGGACCGAGCACGCTGTGCAGCAGCCGCATCCGCAGCCCCTCCGGCAGATGGCGAAAGGCGCCACCACCGTAGCTGCACGCCAGCAGCGACCAGCCCGGTCCGAGCGGCGAACCCGGTTTGACGATCCGTACCCGACGCGGCCGGCCGGACGGCCGGTCGGTGTCGGGCGGGCTGCCGAACGCGACGGATGCCGCGCGGACGATCACGGTGGGAAGGGCCCCGGCCTCGTGCAGCAGCGCGGCGCTCTCCAGAGCCGACTGTCCGGCGCCGAGGACGGCGACCCGCTGCCCCGAGAACCGGGTCAGATCACGGTGCCGACTGGTGTGGGAGACCAGTTCCGCGGGGAGGTGGTCCGCCAGTTCGGCAGGCTCGTGGGCGAACGGGACCTGTCCGGTGGCCATCACCACGTTCTCGGCGAGGAACTCCTCCCCGGAGTCCAGGGTGACGGCGAACAGCCCGTCGACATGCTCGACGGTACGGACCTTCTGGCGCTCCACTTCCGGCACGCGGCGCTCCTGGAACCACCGCCCGTAGTCGATCATCTCCTCGACGGGGATGGGGTACCGGTCACCGACCGGTCCGAGTCCCCGCGCGGCACGGAAGTCCTCCAGGCGGTACCCGGGCTCCGGCGCGGAGAGGGAGGAGGCGGCGGGGACAGACTTCAGATACATACCTGCGGGCATGTTGGTGTCCCAGCACTCCATGGGTTCACCGAACACCCGCCGTGGTGTTCCTGCCGCGCTCAGCGAGGCGGCCGTGGCGAGCCCGTAGGGGCCTGCCCCGATGACGACCGTGGGCAGCCGCTGCAGGGGGTCATGGGTGCCCCACTTCCGGGCCGCTTTGTGCCGGGCGCTGAAGCCGGTGTTCGCGGGCATGGTCACTCCCCTTTGATGTCGTCGATCTCGCGCGGCGGCGAGGCTGTCACGGCCGCGCACCGGCCCAGCGGGCGCATTCGCCGAGCACGGGTGCGACCGTGTGAGTGAGCCACCCGTAACTGCGGCCGAACCTCGGAGACTTGCGGACGTTGTTCGCCACATGCCACAGCCAGCTCAGCAGGGGAATCGCGACCGGATCGGAGACACCGTGGTCCGGGTCCAGCCCTGCCAGCGCGAGCAGGGCGCGGTCGGCGTCCGATACCCGGCCGGCGCGCAACGTCTCGGCGACCAGGCCACCCAGCGGGCGGCCGGTGAGGGTACTGCGCAGGGCCAGTACGAAGGAGTAGGCGTCGATCTCGCACGGCCCGTCGGCGCGGCCGCTGCTCCAGTCGAAGACACCGGTGACCTGGAGGGGGACGCCGTCGAGCAGCACGTTGCCGGGGTGGTAGTCGCCGTGGGTCCAGCCCTCGGTCAGCACGGCACCGGCCAGGGCCGCCTCCAGCCGGTGGCGCAGGGCCTCGAATTCGGCCGCTCGTCGGCCGGACCGGTAACGGGGCATTCCGGCGGAGAGAGCCGTCAGTTGTGACTCGCACCAGGCGGAGGCCCGGTCGGCTGCTCTACGGCGACGCCCGGTGGCGGCCCGCAGATCCGCCAGCAGTTGCATGGCGGGAGCCACGACGGCGTACGGGTCGTCGGGGGTGTCCAGGATCAGTCGCTCCGCCGGGACGCCCGGGAGCATGTTCTGGGCAAGGGTCCCCGCGGGCTCGGACGAGCCGACGACTCGGGGCAGGAGAGGACGCCAGGGGGCGAGCCGGCTGTCGGCGTCGAGCTCCTGCAGGACTTCCCGCTCCCGCGCCGTGACGGCGGCCCCGGCCTCGTTCCTGGGGTGTTTGACCACCAGGCTTCCAGCGCCGCGTCGCAGCTCGAACATCAGCAGGCCCGCCTCGGGCAGGGAGGGCCGCCGGACCACGGTGATGTCCCCGGGACCGGCGCCGCGCATGAGCCAGTGAGCCCGGAGGCGGTCGTCGAGGCCGCCCAGCACGCGCGGGAAGTAGAGGGGCAGCAAACCGGAGAGCGAGGACATCTTGGCGGGTGTCTTCATACCAGACCTTGCCGAGCCTTACGCGGCGCGACCCGCGCTTTCCGGGGACAATGAACAGGGGCGATCTGTGACTATTGGATAGACCTAGAACCTTCGCCCATATTAGTACCTTTCGGGAGAGGCTTCCCGGAGAGGGCCCGGTGGTCTTCTTGCTGGACAACGAGGTGCCCGTGCTCCTCGCCAGAATCGGCAACTATCCGCTGCACCACGGCAGCCTGGGCGTGGTGCGCACCGTCGGGCGGCTGGGCGTCCCGGTCCACGCCGTCGTCGAGGACCGCTTCACCCCGGTCGCCCTCTCACGCCATCTGACGAGCAGCATCGTGTGGCCGACGACCGGCTGCGAGGAACCGGAGCGGCTCGCGGACGGCCTGCTGTCCATCGGCCGGACGATCGGCGCCCGATGCGTGGCGGTGCCGACCGACGACGAGGCCGCGATCCTGTTCGCGGAGTACGCCGACCGGCTGAAGGAGTGTTTCCTGATTCCGCCCGTGCCGGCCCACCTGCCGCGCCTGCTGGCCTGCAAGGCCGGCCTGCACCGGATCTGCACCGAGGCCGACGTGCCCTCGCCGCGCTCACGGGCACCGGAGAGCCGTGACGAACTGGTCGACGCGGGCCGCGCGCTCGGCTACCCGCTGGTGCTCAAGAACCTGGCGCCGTTCAGCCGGCTCCGCACCCCGGCCGTCAGCGGCACCACCACGGTGGTGCCCGGCGAACGGGAGCTGCTCGACCGCTTCCCGAAGGCCGCGCCGCCGCCCGTCCTCGTGCAGGAGTACATCCCGAGACAGCAGGCGGAGGACTGGATCACCCACATCTACTGCGGTGCGGGCGGTGTGCCGCGCGTCCTGTTCACCGGCTTGAAACTGCGCTCCTGGCCTCCGTACGCGGGTATGACCGCCCGGGCGGTGGCGCTGCGCAACCCCGAACTGGCCCGCCTGGCGGAGCGGTTGTGCCGCCGCATCGGTTACAGCGGACTGGCTGATCTCGACTGGCGTTACGACCGCCGGGACGGGCAGTACAAGCTCGTCGACTTCAACCCGCGTACCGGCGCCCAGTTCCGCCTCTTCGAGAATGTCCACGGAGTCGATGTCGTCCGCGCCATGCATCTCGACCTGACCGGCCGGACCGTGCCGGACGGCGCTCAGGCCGAGGGGCGGGTCTTCGTCGCCGGCCAGTTGGACTTCGCCTCCGCTGCGGCGTGGCTGCGCCATGAACACCGACTGCCACCCGGCCTCCTGAGTGAGCGGCCCACCGAGCGGGCCTGGCTCTGCTGGGACGATCCCCTGCCGTCCGCGGCCGAGGCGATCCGGTTCACAGCGATGGTGACCTGGCGTCTGCTGCGGCCGGAGCGCTCCCGCCCGGCCGGGTGCCGTTGACCGAAGGGTCCACCGGCACGCCGTCGACGTCGTGGCCGACGGTGTGTTCCATCCGCGACCGGCCGGGCCGTGAGGCCGCCGGCCATGGACCTCTCCACCCTGCGCGTTGACCTCGGGCCATCATTGGGCGACTATGTACGTATACGTCGTAAATTTACGGACTTGGTCGGAGAGTGACATGCGCCTCACAGTCATCGGCACCGGGTATGTCGGAGCAGTCCATGCCGCCTGTATGGCGGAACTGGGCCATGAGGTCCTCGGTGTCGACGTCGACGAGGAGCGCGTCACGGCGCTCGCCGCCGGGCGTCCCCCGTTCCATGAGCCCGGCCTGTCCGGGATGCTCCAGCGGACGGTGGCCGCAGGCCTGCTGCGCTTCACGACATCGCTGGACGAGGCCGCCCTGTTCGCCGGCACGCACTTCGTCTGCGTCGGCACCCCGCAGCGCCCCGACTCGGGCGCCGCCGACCTGCGCCACGTCGAGGCCGTGATGGACGGACTGGCACCGGGTCTGCGCCGTGCGGGCCACGACGGGGCCCTGGTCGTCGGAAAGTCCACGGTGCCGGTCGGTACGGCCGACCGGCTGGCCGCACGACTGTGCGGGACCGGCGCCGACATCGCCTGGAACCCGGAGTTCCTGCGCGAGGGATCCGCGGTCCAGGACACCCTGCGGCCGGAACGCATCGTGGCAGGCGTTCGCTCGGAGCAGGCCGAGGCGCGGCTGCGCGCGGTCTACGCGCCCCTCGTGGCGGCCGGCGCGCCGTTCATCACCACCGACACCGTCACCGCCGAACTAGTCAAGGTGGCCTCGAACTCCTTTCTCGCGACCAAGATCTCCTTCATCAACGCCATGGCCGAGATCTGTGACGTGATGGGCGCCGACGTGCTCACGCTCGCCGAGGCGATGGGCACCGACCCCCGCATCGGCCCCAGTTTCCTGGCCCCGGGCCTCGGCTTCGGCGGCAGCTGCCTGCCCAAGGACATCCGAGCCTTCGCCGCGCGGGCGGAGGAAATCGGCCGAGGCGAGTCGGTGGCGTTCCTCCGCGAGGTCGACGAGATCAACACACGGCAACGCCTGCGCACCGTCCACCTCGCCGAGCAGTTCGTCGGAGGGAGCTTCGAGGACCGCGACGTGGCGGTTCTGGGGGCCGCCTTCAAGCCGGGCAGCGACGACGTACGGGACTCGCCGGCACTCGCGGTCGCGGAGGCGGTGCGCCGACGCGGAGCCCGGGTCCGGGTGCACGACCCGGAAGCGGTCGACAACGCCCGCGCCGCGTACCCCGACCTGCAGTACGCCCTTGAGGTGACCAAGGCATGCGAGCAGGCCGATGTCGTCCTGCACCTCACCGAGTGGCCCCAGTACCAGGAGCTCGACCCCGCCGCCCTCGCCACTGTGGTGCGCAGCCCGGCCATGGTCGACGCCCGCAACACCCTTGACGCCCAGGCCTGGCACTCGGCGGGCTGGCGGCTGAGCGCTCCGGGCCGTCCGCGGCTCGGCTGAGCGGCAGGAGGATCTCATGCATGTGGTGGTGTCCGGTGGCAGCGGCTTTCTGGGGTCACATCTGTGCGACGAACTGCTCCGCAGGGGTGACAGTGTCTACTGCCTGGACAACTTCTCCTCGGGCCGAAAGGCCAACATCGCTCGTCTGCTGCGCCACCCGGGTTTCCACTGTGTCCCGTGCGACGTCACGGAGCGGTTCCGCGTCCCCGGGACGGTCGATGCCGTCGTGCACCTCGCGTCTCCCGCGTCCCCTGCCGACTACCATCACCATCCGCTCGAGACGCTGGCGGTCGGCAGCCGGGGAACGGAGAACATGCTGCGGCTGGCCGAGAGCCAGGAAGCGCGCTTCGTCCTGGCATCCACCAGCGAGGTCTACGGGGATCCCGCGGTGCATCCGCAGGACGAGGACTACTGGGGGCACGTCAATCCCATAGGCCCGCGCAGCGTCTATGACGAGGCCAAGCGTTTCGCGGAGGCTCTCTCCATGGCGTACCGGCGCAGCCAGGGGGTCGATGTCGGGATCGTCCGGATCTTCAATACGTACGGTCCTCACATGCGTCCGCATGACGGCCGCGTGATCTCCAGCTTCATCAGGCAGGCGCTCCAGGGGGAGCCGCTGACGATCTTCGGCGACGGTACCCAGACGCGGAGTTTCTGCTACGTCGACGACCTGGTCCGTGGCCTGGTGGCCATGCTCGACTCCGCCGAGCCGGGCCCGTTCAATCTGGGCAATCCGGAGGAGCGCACGGTGCGGGAACTGGCGGAGATGGTGACGGGGATCACCGGATCCAGCAGCGGGTTCCGCTGTCTTCCTTTGCCTGTCGACGACCCTGTCCGCCGACGCCCTGTCATCACCCGGGCCCGCGAGGGGCTCGGCTGGCAGCCGCGGGTGCCTCTGGAAGAGGGGCTGCGGCACACGGTCGACTGGTTCGCGGCGGAGGCGCGGACATTCGTGCGAACGCCGGAGCAGGCCGCCGTGGCCGGGCCGTCATGACGTATGACGACCCGCCTCGAACACCGCGCTGTCACATGGAGATCGGCGCTTCGGGGGGCCGATCTCCATGGGGCGCCGACCGCGTGAGGCGGCCGGCGCCCGGGCGCGTCGGTGGGGTCAGTGCTGCCAGACCCGCACGTAGTCGACCTTCATGTCGGCGGGGACCACGTTGGTTCCGCTGTGATCGGGGTTGATGGCGTTGTTGAGGATCAGATACATCGGGGCAGAGGTGATCCCGGAGGTGATCTGACCGACCTGCTTGCCGTCGTAGTAGTACGTGACGGATCCCTGCTTCCATTCGGCGCCGAAAGTGTGCCAGCCGCCGGAGTAGGTGCCGGAGGCGCAACCTCCCGGACCGCCTGCCGTGGAATGGAAGTGATAGCAGGCGGAGCCGCCCAGGCCTTCGAGGACGTCCAGCTCGCCGTCCGTCGGCCAGTTCTGCCCGTCCAACCAGAAGGAGGGCCAGTTGGCCATCTGCGTCCCGGACGAGGGTGTGTAGATGCGGGACTCGAAAGCGCCGTAAGTGAACTGGGCCTTTCCGTTGCTGGTCACCAGGCCGGAAACGTTGGGATACGTCTTGCCGCCGACGGTGGTCGGCTGCTGGATCAGGTTGAGGTGGAGGGATCCGTCGCTGACAGAGACCTGCGACGGGGAATAGGCGGACGCTTCAGCGGAGTTCGGCGGCTTGGTGACACACCCGGAACAACCGAACCAGTTCGAGTTCCACTTGGAACCGTCAAGACCGGTGCCGTTGAATTCGTCGCTGAACACCTGGCGCCATGTGCCGGCGATGCCGACAGGCGCGGCGGCGGTCGACGGCGCAGAGGGCGTTGTGCTGGAGGTCGCCGTCGGTGTCGGCGTGGGGGATGCGGTTTGCGTGGGGGTGCCCGCGGGCGTTGAAGCCGTCGGCGTCGGTGTTGCCGGCGACGTCGGCGTCGGTGTCGCCGTCGGCGTCGGTGTGGTGCTGGTTCCGGAGGTGAAGGATTTCACCGGAGCGAGACTGCGCCAGCTGTCGTGAACCTTGTATGCGACGAAGTACGTATAGGTGCCCGCCGGGAATGCACGGGAGCCCGAGGTGTATTTGGTGGCCTGGGTTCCAAGGGTTGCCGCCGTGGCTCCGGGATAGTCGTAGTTACCACCGTTGGCGGATCGCACGGCGACAGTCAGCGCCTGCAGTTTGACTGTTCTGGTGCTGTGGACCGTGGCAGTGGCTTTGAGTTGTCCGTTCGGGGCCGCCGACACGGACAGGGAATCGACCACGACGTTAGTGGTGGCGGCTTCCGCCTGGTCCGTTTGCGTAAGGACGCCTCCGGCGAGTGCGGTAGTGGCGAGCGCAAGCGCTCCCAGCTTTGTTCGCGCAGCGCGAGGACGGCGGTGACGCTGAATATCAGTTGTGCGATTCATTGGCATGTACGCGTGACCTTTCGCCCCCCAGGCGACAGTTGAGCCATGATCAACGGGTGAGCAATGGCGGACTGAACGGTCCTGGACTCTGCGCGAGGCGAACTCAATCCGCAAGTGCCTGGTCAATGTCGAAACATGCCTATGACCCCGGGAAATTCTTGCCGTGCAGCCGAGTTGGCCAAGTCGAGCCGGACCCAGTGATGTCCGACACGTCATGGATAATTCGGGCATACGTGTCGAATTGCGTGGTGCTGGCGGGCCTGACGTTCAGTGAGCCCTTTCAGAGCTGTCGCTCCAGGACGGAGGCCGCTGCGGCGCTCGACGAGATTCGATGACACTCATGATCTACGCCCCCTGCAGGGCGCCGGCAATGACCGCAGGGCGCCACAGGGCCGCCGCGGCATCGGCGCGCCCCGAGCCCACCACCGCATCGCGGTGAACCCCTGGACCGTGATCGCCTTCTGCACCACGCCTGTGAACGCGGCCTACCCCTCCGCCACGCCGCCTTGTAGCCTCTGATCATCTTGTTCTCGGAAGACGACGGTTCGGACACGCCATCGTCTGTCTCCCACGGTGGGGCGAATGTCTACCAGCGATTCCGGCACACGCGACCTACCGGCGATCGCATCACCCGTCTAGGTCGGACGCGAGGGTGAACTCGCCGTCTTGCGAGGGGCGTTGTCCGACCCGCCCGTGGTCGTGCTGATCGAGGGCGAGGCCGGGATCGGCAAGAGCCGACTGGTCCAGGAGCTGCTCGCGGGGCATGCCCCGACCCGGCAGCGGGTGCTGCCGGCGGCTTGTCCGGCTGTTCAACAGCCCTTCACGCTCGGGCCGGTGGTGGACGCGATCCGACGGCGACCGAGGACATCGCCGGGCTCGGCCTGAGCGGGCTGGCGGGGGCCCTCCGGCCGCTGTTCCCCGAGTGGGCATCGGCGTTGCCGCCCACACCCGACCCGGCCGAAGACGCGGCAGCGGCACGACACCGACTGTCCGGGCCATCGAGGAGGTCCTCGAACGGCTCGGGATCGGGGTGCTCGCGGTTGAGGACGTGCACTGGGCGGATGAGGCAACCCTGGAGTTTCTGCTGTTCCTGGCATCGCGTCCGCGACAACAGGTCAGTCTGCTCGTGAGCTATCGCCCGGAGGAGGTCGCGCCGAACTCCCTGCTGCTGCGGTTGTCGTCGCGGCAACCGGCGGGCGCGGCTGCGGCTGTCGTTGGAGCCGTTGGATGTCCCCGGTCCTGCCGCGATGATGACCTCGATGCTGGGTGGGGAACGGGTTTCCGACGCGTGCGCGACCATCCTGCACGACCGGACCGACGGGCTTCCGCTCGCGGTCGAGGAGTCCGTCAGGCTGATCTGGAACCGCGCTGACCGCCGATCTGCCGCCCGCCGACGTGGTGCGGCTGACCGGCAAGGTTCCGTTCTCTCTGCTCAGCGGGCACGAACGCTACCGCGAACTGATGGACGCTCTCCGCCTCGTGCTGGACACCGGGGAGCCGACGCCGAGTGATGCGGCGGAGATTCGCTTCCATGTCGCCCGGCTGCTGCAGCAGATGGAGGCGTTCGAGCAGTCCCGGATCGAGATGGAACGAGCGCTGCCCGACCTCGGGCACAACCCGGCCAAGGCAGCCCGCGCCATGGTGCTTCTCGGCGTGCCGTACGGGACGACGACACCGGCGGCCGAACACCTCGGGAGGCGCCGCGACTCTCGCTGACCACGCTGCCGGTCAGCCCCGATCCGGCGACCTACCGTGTCACCCTCGACACTTCACGTCCGGCGTGGTTCCCGCTGTCCACGCGGACCAGCACCGCCTGGACCTTCAGGTCCGCGCGGCCGGCGAGCGACCAGGAGAACCTCGCTCTGCTCTGGCCGGAGACAGCTACACGGTGACCCTGCGCAACCCGGAATCGGGCTACGTATCGCTGCGCGTCAAGGCATGGGACGCCAACGGCAGCCGGATCGAACAGACCCTGATCAGTGCCTGCGCCGTACGCTGACCCGCACGGCAGACCCTGACGTGTTCGACCGCACCCCTGGCACGAGGCTTGTCCTCGTGCCAGGGGTGCCCCCGCCGGTCAGGCCAGGGTGCTGTCGGCTCCTCCGGCTGTGCCGGGGGTGTCGGTCTCAGGGCGTACGGGCATCAGGTCACGGGGGACTTCCAGAGGTTGGGTCAGTGCCGTGAGTCCGGCCTCCGCCAGCGGGTTCCCGGGCTTCTCCGCGTCCTGGCCGGTTGCCCCAGCGGGTCTCCAGTGGACGAGCAGACCGCCGTCGGCCGCCGTACACCTCATCGACGGGACCACCTCCGTCAGCAAGGACACCAGGGCGTCACAGGTGGCGGGGAGGTCGACCCCGTCGATTCCCATCAGCAGATACGGCCGCCCTCCGTCCAAGGACAGATCCACGGCGACGGCCCGGTCCACGGACCGTGCCGCCCGCGCCGTCCAGTCCAGCACCGCTCGCAGCGCGGCGGCTTCGCCGCCGTCGAGCAGGGCGGCGCCCTGGGGCCCGGCCTCGTCCTGCATCCGGACCCGGCGCGCTTCGGCGGGCTCGGTCCACCATGACCCGAGCACTCCGCGCAGGGTGGACCCCGGGTCGGTGGTCGAGGCCGCGGCGCGGAGGGCCGCCCGGGCAGCGTGCGCGAGCGCCGGCGTGGCGCATCCGACCGAGGCTTCACGCAGCGCGTTGCGGAGCGGGGAGTCGGCGCCGTACCGGACCAGCCCGAGACACCCGGTGTAGAAGCGGAGCAGTCCGTCGGAGGCCCCCGCGGGCAGGGCGCCCGTGAGGTCGGTCGTCCGGGCGGCCCAGTCGCGGAACGCGGCGTCGTCACCGGTTGCCAGCAGGTCGAGGCCCAGCTCGCCGCCCTGGACACAGCGCTGTTGTTGCTTCCCGGACAGGGACGGTGCCTGGATGAGTTGTTGCCGCAGCAGGAACCCCAGTAGCTCTCGCTCCTGAGGTGACCATGCGGGGCGGGAGCCCTCCGCATGCGCGTGCAGCAGCTCCAGAACCTCGTGGGCGGCCTGGTGCTTCGCCTGGGTCTTCCCGCCTCGAAGAGCCTGTCCGGACCAGCGGACCGCCCTGTCCGAGCCGGTGAAGGTCAGTTCACAGAGGCGCTCTTGTCCATGGTCCGGCCCCCGGACGAAGAAGTCGGATTCCATGGTGATGCCGAAGCGGCTGCACAGCCTCTCCAGCTGGGTCGAGGGATCAAACCCGTAGTCCATGCCGACGAGCCATTCGTGCAGCACGCGTGGACGCCGTACGAGCAGCCGGGTGCCCCGGTGCCGCCACGCGACCGCCAGGACCGCCTGCGCCGCTCCGTCACTCGGATCGCTGAGCGGGTTCTTGCGCTCGCCCGCGCCGATGAGCATGCCGGGAACCAGGTGCAGGACCGCTCCGAGCCGCCGGCACTCGGTATTGGCGACCGAGCTGATCCTCGCCTCCTCGGCTGTCGGACGCAGCCCTCGCCCGGCCGCTTCCAAGGCCCTGTCGTACGCCATGAGCGCGCGGGCCACGTGCGAACCGTGGTGCGCCAGCAGCGTGTTGCTGCGCTGCCGGGATGAAGCCGAGGCCCGTGGATTCTCGTATGTCCAGGAGCGGTGTATGAGTGCCTGGGACAGCCACGGATCCGCGGCCCGGGTCAGTTCGAACGCCGCCCGCAGATCGTCGACGGCCTGGGCGTGACCGGGCTCGTCGCCCGAGTACCGGAGGGGAGGTGGGACCCGGCCGTGCGGGACGGCGGCCGTCGTGGGCGTCTGCTTCATCGCCTCCGGCAGATGGATCCGCAGGAACTCCCGGGACGCGGCCTGGCGAGCTGCCTTCTTCGACGCGCCCGTCGCCACCGCGCTCCGACCGTCGGGGGTCCGTACGGTGCCCGAGAAGGAGAGCGAGTGCTGAGGTCCTGAGGCCGTGAACTCCCACTCCGTTTCCCGGGCGCGGGGCTGCTGTTGCAGGAGGGTGTACCAGTCCTGGTGGCCAGGCGGGTCGGACGCGTCGGCGTCACCGCTCCCCGCCGACCGGACGTGCTCTTCCACGAGCGTGAGCAGCGGTTTCTGCGCTCCGGTCAGGACGAGGGCCCCGATGAGCTGAAGTGCCACCATCTCGAAGACACCGGCCGTGTCCGTGAGCTGCTCACCCCGTCCACGCCGTACGAATCCGGTGCGGGCCGCCCACCGGCCGAGGCTCGCGAGGGTGCTCGGCCCGGTCCGGGCGAGCCGGGCCGACTGCTCCCCCTCGTCGGCGATCGTGGGATCGGCGACGAAGGTGTCCAGGACGAGCAGGTCGAGCCAGGTCGCTCCCAGGGAGCCGAGCATGGGGAGCAGATGGGGCCCCACCAGGCTCACGGGACCGGTGGTCCGCTCGTACACGAAGCTGGTGTGCAGCGTGGCGATACGGATCCACCGAGCGCGCACAGGGTCGTCCGCCGGCGAGCAGCCGGCCGTCTCCAACCAGTCCGTGAGCGCCGCGGGCAGCTCGATGGCGTCGAAGGCCTCCCCCGGATCAGCGAGGGGCGGCCGGACGATGTCGAGGGCATCCAGCTCGCGGTCGGCCGTGCGGGTCGTGGCGAGGTGGGACGTGTGCGTGCGCGCGACCTTGCGCGGCAGCGGCGACCGTGAGGCAGGCGACGGGATCGGGGAGGAATCGGGCTGCCGGCGTGACGCGGGCCGAGCCGGGGCGGTGGACCGCCGACCGGTGCGACGGCGGTCGAGTTCCTCGCCCAGATCGTGCTGCAGCCACCAGGGGAGTTCACGCCACGCGTCGGTGTGGTCGGCGAAGAACCTGGCCGCCGTGAACGCCGCGGCGGAGCGGCCCAGTGCGTCCGCGGAGGCGTACCGGCGGCCGATGGCACGCAATGCCTCGCGTACATCCGCGTACCGCACCTCGCGTCCGCCGCTCAGTACGTAGCTCCGTATGCGATGCGCCGTGGCGATGGCGGCGGCCATGCGGTGCAGCGGCATGGCCACGGCACTCGGCGCGTCGCGCAGTGCGACGATTCCGACCCACTGGTTCATCGGCAACCCCGTCCACGCCCTGTGTGCGGTATCGCGCACACCCCCTTGTGCCATCCGATCGAGGCCCAGGGTCAGGGTCTACCGTGCGACCGACGCCCTGGCAAGATCCTTTCCCGTCGCGGGCCCGCGGTGACAGTGCGCGCGGGCGATAGGGCCCGTTCGCACTTACCGCCGGTGCTCCTGGGCGGTCACCATGGGAAAGGCTGTTTGCACAGTTATGACCTGAATGAGCTGATTCCCAGGAGGGCTCATGGACGCCCCGACCGCGACGACGGCCGACCCCGCCGCGCAGGACGACGCGCAGGAGGACCCGACCGTCCACATTCTCTGGATCAACGCGGGGCTGAGCTGCGACGGGGACTCGGTGTCGCTGACCGCCGCGACCCAGCCGAGCATCGAGGAGCTGGCACTCGGTGCCCTGCCAGGACTGCCCAAGGTGGCGGTCCACTGGCCCCTGATCGACTTCGAGTGCGGGCCCGTGCAGGGCGCGGACAATTTCGTCGAATGGTTCTTCAAGGCCGACCGGGGCGAGCTGGAGCCCTTCGTGCTGGTCGTCGAGGGGTCCATTCCGAACGAGCGGGTCAAGCCGGAGGGCTACTGGTGCGGCTTCGGGGACGATCCGGAGACGGGTCAGCCGATCACCACCAGTGAGTGGCTGGACCGGCTCACCCCCAAGGCGCTCGCCGTCGTCGCGATCGGCACCTGTGCGACGTACGGCGGTATCCACGCGATGGCCGGCAACCCGACGGGCGCGATGGGGGTGCCCGACTACCTGGGCTGGGAGTGGAAGTCCAAGGCGGGCATCCCGATCGTCTGCATCCCGGGCTGTCCCGTGCACCCGGACAACGCCTCCGAGACCCTGCTCTACCTGCTGTACCAGGCGGCGGGCGCGGCGCCCATGATCCCGCTGGACGAGGAACTGCGGCCGACCTGGCTGTTCGGCGCCACGGTGCACGAGGGCTGTGACCGTGCCGGCTACTACGAGCAGGGGCAGTTCGCGACCGAGTACGGATCGCCGGAGTGTCTGGTCAAGCTCGGCTGCTGGGGCCCGGTGGTCAAGTGCAACGTGCCCAAGCGCGGCTGGATCAACGGCGTGGGCGGCTGCCCGAACGTCGGCGGCATCTGCATCGCCTGCACCATGCCGGGCTTCCCCGACAAGTTCATGCCGTTCATGGACGAGCCGCCGGGCGGCCATGTGTCCGCGACGGCGAGCGGCATCTACGGCTCGGTCATACGGCGGCTGCGGAACATCACCGCGAAGACCGTCGACAAGGAACCGAAGTGGCGCGGCAAGGGCGAGGAGCTCACGACCGGCTACAAGGCCCCGTGGTGACCACGGTTACCCACCCGCTGAGCAGGACACTCGACAGGAAGGTGGCGCGGCACCATGGCGACGGCGACGAACAAGCCGGCCGGTGACGGCCTCACGGAGATGTCGTGGGACCCGATCACCCGCATCGTGGGCAGTCTCGGCATCCACACCAAGATCGACTTCAAGGCGAAGCGGGTCGCGGAGTGCTACAGCACCTCGTCCGTCTTCCGCGGGTACAGCGTGTTCATGCGCGGCAAGGACCCGCGTGACGCGCACTTCATCACCAGCCGGATCTGCGGCATCTGCGGCGACAACCACGCCACCTGCTCGGTCTACGCCCAGAACATGGCGTACGGCGTGGCACCCCCGCACCTCGGCGAGTGGATCATCAACCTCGGCGAGGCCGCGGAGTACATGTTCGACCACAACATCTTCCAGGAGAACCTGGTCGGCGTGGACTACTGCGAGCGGATGGTCCGGGAGACCAACCCCGGCGTGCTCGAACTCGCCGAGCGCACCGAGGCCCCGCACGCGGCCGACCACGGCTACCGCACCATCGCCGACATCATGCGCTCGCTCAACCCGCTGGAGGGCGAGTTCTACCGTGAGGCGCTCCAAGTGAGCCGCTACACACGGGAGATGTTCTGTCTGATGGAGGGCCGCCATGTGCACCCCTCCACGCTCTACCCGGGCGGCGTCGGCACGGTCGCGACCATCCAGCTCTTCACCGACTACCTGACCCGGCTCACCCGCTACGTGGAGTTCATGAAGCGGGTCGTCCCGCTCCACGACGACCTCTTCGACTTCTTCTACGAGGCACTGCCCGGGTACGAGGAAGTGGGCAGGCGCCGGGTGCTGCTGGGGTGCTGGGGCGCGCTGAACGACCCGGAGTACTGCGACTTCCAGTACGCCAACATGGAGAACTGGGGCCGGCGGATGTTCGTCACCCCGGGTGTCATCGTGGACGGCAAGCTGATCACCAACAGCCTCGTCGACATCAACCTGGGCATCCGCATCCTGCTCGGCAGCTCGTACTACGAGGACTGGTCGGGCATGGAGAAGTTCGTCGAGCGGGACCCGCTCGGCAACCCCGTCGACGAGCGGCACCCGTGGAACCAGCACACCATCCCGGCCCCGCAGAAGCGGGACTTCGAGGACAAGTACAGCTGGGTCATGTCGCCGCGCTGGTTCGACGGCACCGACCATCTGGCCCTGGACACCGGCGGCGGCCCGATCGCCCGCCTGTGGTCCACGGCGCTGTCCGGACTCGTCGACATCGGCTACATCAAGGCCACGGGGCACAGTGTGCAGATCAACCTGCCGCGCACGATGACCAAGCCGGAGATGGCGCTGGAGTGGAAGATCCCGCAGTGGAGCAACGCCCTCGAACGCAACCGGGCCCGCACCTACTTCCAGGCTTACGCCGCCGCGGCCGCCCTCCACTTCGCCGAGCGGGCGATGGAGGAGGTGCGCGCCGGACGCACCCAGACCTGGGAGAAGTTCGACGTGCCGGACGAGTCGATCGGCTGCGGCTTCACCGAGGCGGTCCGGGGCGTGCTGTCCCACCACATGGTGATCAGGGACGGCAAGATCGCCAACTACCACCCGTATCCGCCGACGCCCTGGAACGGCAGCGTGCGCGACAGCTACGGCACACCGGGCCCGTACGAGGACGCGGTGCAGAACACCCCCATCTTCGAGGAGAACCCGCCCGAGAACTTCAAGGGCATCGACATCATGCGGGCCGTCCGCAGCTTCGACCCGTGCCTGCCGTGCGGGGTGCACATGTACGTCGGCGGCGGGAAGACCGTCCAGCAGACGCACATGCCGACGGGGCTGAGCGGACTGGCGGTCTGACCTCGCCGGGATCGATCTGACCTTGCCCAGGATCTGACCTTCCTCAGAAGAGGGGTTTGCCGATGGCCGGACAGGAGACGGGTGAGCGGATAGGCGCGCTGCTCGACGAGCTGGCGCAGCAGGCGGGACCGGAGGCGCGCGACACCGCGGACGAACTCGTGCGCTGCCTCATGGAGTTCTACGGCGAGGGCCTGGCCCGGACCGTACGCCTGCTGCGCTCCGCGCCGGACGGCACGGATCCGCTCGCCGTCCTCACCGCCGACGAACTCGTCAGCGATCTGCTGATCCTGCACGATCTGCATCCCGAGGACACCGCGACCCGGGTGGGCCGGGCCCTCGACAAGGTCCGTCCCTACCTCGGCTCGCACGCGGGCGACGTCGAGGTGGCCGGGCTCGACATGGAGGCGGCCGACGGCCCGACACTGCGGCTCAGGCTGCGCGGCAGCTGCGACGGCTGTCCCTCCTCCACCCAGACCGTGCGCTGGACGATCGAGGAGGCGGTCGCCCGGATCGCCCCCGAGGTCGCGCACATCGAGGTCGAGGGAATGGCCGAGGAGAACCCGCAGCCGGCCCTGCTCCAGATCCTGCCGCACCGCCCCGACGACGCTCCGGGCGAAGCGGCCGTGCCGGCCGTGCCGCCCGCGTCCGAGCGGCCGGGCGACCCGGCGCGCTGGTACACGCTCGGCCCCCGCGCGCTGCCCCTGGGCGACCGGGCCACCGGCGTCACCGAGGTCGCCGGCCGCACCCTGCTGATCGTGCGCCTGCCGGGACAGCTGTACGCGTACCGCGACCGCTGCCCGGTCTGCGGATCGAGCCTCGCTCCCGCGGTCCTGGACGGCGAACTGCTGCGGTGCGCGGGCTGCGCCGCCGCGTTCGACGTGCACCGGGCGGGCCGGGGCGAGAGGGCCCACCTGGAGCCCGTACCGCTGCTGGAGGAGGACGGATCGGTGCGGGTGGCGCTGCCCGGCGAGCTGCTGGGGGCGGGGCCATGACCACCGACGTCCTCAAGCAGTTCACCCGGCGGCCGCCTCCCGCGGGCGAACGTTGCGACCTGTGCGGGGAGCCGCTGCCCGCCGAGCACCGGCATCTCGTCGACACCGTCCGGCGGTCCCTGAAATGCGCCTGCCCGCCCTGCCATCTGCTCTTCACCCGGCCGGGTGCCGGACAGGGCCGCTTCCGGGCGGTCCCGGGCCGGTATCTCACCGATCCGGGGTTCGACCTGGACGAGGCGGACTGGAACCGGCTGCAGATCCCCGTCGCTCTCGCGTTCTTCTTCCGTAACTCCGACCTCGACCGGCTCGCGGCCTTCTACCCGAGCCCGGCGGGCGCCACCGAAAGCGAACTCGATCCGCAGACCTGGGACGCGGTCCTCGGACGCAGTCGGCTCGCGGAGCTGCTGGAACCCGATGTGGAGGCGCTGCTGCTGCACCGCGGACGGGGCGACTCGGTCACCTGCACGCTCGTCCCGGTCGACGTCTGCTACGAGTTGGTCGGCCGGATGCGGCTGCACTGGAAGGGCTTCGACGGCGGTGCCGAGGCACGCGCGGACATCGCGGAGTTCTTCGAGCGGATCACGGCGGCCGCCCGGCCGCTGGAGGCGGAACCCGGGCCCACCGTCGCAGCGGCACGGCCCGGGTCCTCCCCCGCATCGGCGGAATCCCGTCTCCCCGCCGCTCCGGCGGAATCCGCGGGCCCGGACACGCACTCCGGGGGCGCCCCGTGACCGATCTCCAGTTCAGCTGCACCGGTGTGCGTCCCGAGCCGTACGGAGCCGGGCCCACGCTGTTGTTCGGGCTGCGCATCGAGGAGGCCGATCACCAGCCGGTGCACGCCGTCGCGCTGCGCTGCCAGATCCGTATCGAGCCCGCCGGTCGAACGTACGAGCCGGAGGAGGTCGGCATGCTGGGTGACCTGTTCGGCGAGCCGAGCCGCTGGAGCAGCACGCTCAAGCCGCTCCAGTTCGCCCACGCCTCCGTCACGGTCCCGGGGTTCACCGGTTCGACGGAGGTCGATCTCCCGGTCCCCTGCACGTACGACACGGAGGTCGCGTCCGCGTCGTACTTCCGGGCGCTGTCCCGCGGTGAGGTGCCGCTGCTCCTGCTCTTCTCCGGCACGGTGTTCACCGGCCGGGACGGTTTCCGGGCCGAGCCGGTGCCCTGGCACAAGGAGACGTCGTACCGGATGCCGGTGGACGTGTGGCGGAACATGATCGAGCAGTACTTCCCCAACTCGGGCTGGCTGCGCGTGCGGCTGGACGTGCTGGACGCGCTGCGCCGCTACCGCTCCTCCCGCGCCCTGCCGTCCTGGGAGCGGGTGTTCGAGGAACTCCTCGCCACCGCAGACGCGAAGGGGGCCGACTGACATGAGCAATCCCCTGGAGAACGGCTTCGCGCAGGCGCGCACGGTGGCGGACGCCGTCCTGTTCGAGGGATACGTCCTCTACCCCTACCGCGCGTCGGCCGCGAAGAACCAACTGCGCTGGCAGTTCGGCGTCCTGGTGCCGCCCGCCTGGACCGCGACGACCGGAGAGCACGCCGTCCAGCGCACCGAATGTCTGCTGGAGCCCCGCAACGGCGACCGGCTCCACGCCGAACTGCGCTTCCTGCACGTACGACGTCGCACGGTCGAACGGCTCGACGCCGACGGCGGCTACACCGAGGTTCCCGAACTCGACCTTCCCGACCGGGTGTTGGTGCCGTGGGACGAGGGCCACGAGGAACGCGTCCTGATCCACGAGTCGCTCGCCGAACTGATGGGCGATCAGGCGGCGGTCCACGCCGTACGGTTCGACCTTCCGGCGGCCGTCGAGTACGAACCGGTGACCGACGCCGAGGGCCGGACGCTCGGTCGCCTCGTGCGGCACAGGCAGCGGCTGACGGGTGAACTGCGGCCAAGTATCGAGGAGTTGCCGGGTCCCTACCGGGTGCTGCGGCTCACGGTGAGCGTGCACAACACCACCGTCGCCCCGGAGAGCGCCGGTACCGACCGGGAGACCGCGCTCGCCCACAGCCTGATCGGCACCCATCTGCTGCTCGGCGTGCCCGGGGGACGGTTCCTGTCGCTGACCGACCCGCCCGAGTGGGCCCGGCCGGCCGCCGCGAGCTGTCAGAACGACCACACCTGGCCCGTGCTCGCGGGACCGCCCGGCACGGACGACGTCATCCTGTCCTCGCCGATCATCCTGGAGGACCATCCCGCCGTCGCCGAGGAGAGCCCGGGGCCCCTCTACGACGCCACCGAGATCGACGAGATCCTCTCGCTGCGCACGGCCGCGCTCACCGAGCGGGAGAAGCGGGAGGCCCGCGGCACGGACGCCCGCGCCGCCGACGTCATCGAACTGGTCGACGACATGCCGGAAGCGGTCCGCGAACGGCTGCACGGGGCGATCCGGGGGCTGCGCGAGATCACCGGCGACGACCTTCGGGTCGAGGACCTTCCGGGTGAGGCGCTGCCCCCTGCTCCCGCTACCGGGCTGAGCCTGCCCGAGGGCCCCGGGCACCCCTGGTGGGACCCTGCGCAGGACGCCGGGGCCACCGAGGTGCCGGCCGTCGTCGTCATCGACGGTGAGACCGTACGGGCCGGCAGCAGGGTTCGGCTCACCCCCGGCGCCCGCCGCTCCGACGCCCAGGACGCCTTCCTCTTCGGCCGGCACGCCACGGTCGAGGCCGTGGTCGGCGACCTCGACGGCGAGACACACCTCGCCGTCGTCGTGGACGACGATCCCGGGACCGACGTACGCCGTGCCCAGGGGCGCTTCCTCTACTTCAAGCCCGACGAGGTGGCCCCGCTGAGGGAGGAGGCGACATGACGACCGGAGCTGATCGCACCGATGGGTCCGGTACGGCCGAGCGGGAGGAAGCACGCCGTGTCCTGGTCGCCGGAGTCGGCAACGTGTTCCTCCAGGACGACGGGTTCGGGGTGGAGACCGTACGGCGGCTCGTCGCCCGCACGCCCGAACTGCCGCCCGGCGTCGAGCTGATGGACGCCGGCATCCGCGGAGTGCACCTCGCCTACCGGCTGCTGGAGGGCTATCAGACCCTCGTGCTGGTGGACACCGTCAGCCGCGAGGGCCCGCCGGGGACGCTCTACACGATCGACGTCGGCCCCGAACCCCCCACGGCACGGCCCGAACCGGGCCCGCTGGACACACACGCCATGGACCCCGCCACCGTGCTGGCCCTGCTGCACGATCTGCACGCCGGCGCGGGCGGCACCCTCCCCGAGGAGGTGTACGTCATCGGCTGCGAACCCCGTGACACGAGCGAGGGCATGGGCCTGACGCCCACGGTGGCCGAGGCCGTGGAGGCGGCCGCCGACCTGGTGCTCGACCTGGTACGCCGAGCTCCCTCTGTACCCCAGAGGGGCTGACCACGATGGAGGCAAGGATGGAATGGCAATGGGTGGGCCTGGCCGCGGGCCTGGTGGTGGCCTACGGAGTCGCCAGGAACCTGTCGGACATCCGCCGCTACTTGCGCATGCGGCGGATGTGATCAGGCGTCCGCGCATGATCCGGTGCACGCGCGCCGGCGCCCGGGCCCTCGCCCCCGCGCCCCGCGCGGCCACCGACGTCCTCGAGCTGCACATACCGTTCGAGGAAGAGATGCAGGGTGCTGTGGAGTTCGCCCAGACGCACGAACCACAGAGCGAGGTTCATGGCGCCCTGCTGGGTGATCGCGTAGACGCGGCGCGCGGGACCGCTCTCCGAGGCGTGCCAGTGCGAGGTGACCTCACCGCTGCTCTCCATGCCCCGCAGCAGCCGGTACACATGCGCCTGATCGGCGTCGGCGCAGCCGAAGGCGCCCAGGCGCTGCACCAGCTCATAGCCGTGCCCTTGGCGTTCGGCGAGCAGCAGGAGCAGCACCGGGGTGAGCAGTGCGCGTCGCTCGACCTCGTGCCCAGTCATCGTCTTCTCAGAGTAACCAGCCATGCGCGAGGCACACACCCGAGCGCCGTACGGCCCGACGATGGCTCGGCCGCGGGAGGTGAGGGCCGTGCATGAGCTGTCCATCGCGGTGGCGGTCGTCGAACAGGTCGAGGAGGCCGTGCGGGAACAGGGCCGCGGGGTCGCCTCGCTGACCCTGCGGATCGGCGAACTCGCGGGGGTGGTGCCCGAGGCGCTGGACTTCTCGTTCGGCCTGGCGACGGAGGGCACCGCGCTGGCGGGGGCACATCTGGTGATCGAGACTGTCGAAGCACGGGCGCACTGCGACGGCTGCGGCCGCGAGGCCCCGACCGGGATGCCTCCGGTGCTGTGGTGCGCCGTGTGCGGGGCCACGCTGACCCTGCTCCGCGGCCGGGAGCTGGAGATCGTCAGGGTGACGCTGGCCGACGGGCCCCCGGACGGGAAGGGCGCGGACGACGGGCCGAGGGCCACGCCGGCCGGGCTGCCGACACACGACGAGGAGGCGAGCCATGTGCCGCACCGTTGACCTGCATCAGGCCGTGCTCGCCAAGAACGACGAGAACGCGCTGGCCCTGCGGGGCTATCTGGGTGACCGCGGCGCGGTGGCGGTGAATCTGCTGTCCAGCCCGGGCAGCGGAAAGACGGCCCTGCTCGAACAACTCCTCGCGCGCGCCGTAGCGGGCGGGACCCCGGCCGCCGCCGTCACCGCCGACCTGGCGACCGAGAACGACGCGACACGGCTGGCCCGCTCCGGCGCACCGGTGCAACAGATCCTCACCGACGGTCTCTGCCATCTGGAGGCGGGCATGCTCCAGCGGCGGCTCGAAGGCTGGCTGCCCGAGGGCACCCGGCTCCTGTTCGTCGAGAACGTCGGCAACCTCGTCTGCCCCGCCTCCTACGACCTCGGAGAGACCCTGCGCATCGCGCTCGCGTCGGTGACCGAGGGCGAGGACAAGCCGGTCAAGTATCCGGCGGCCTTCGGTCTCGCCCATCTGGTCGTGATCACCAAGACGGACATCGCGGACGCCGTCGGCTTCGACCGGGACGCCTTCCTGCGGGGTGTTCAGCAGGTCAATCCCGGTGTGCCGGTCCTGGAGACCTCGGCCCGCACCGGCCAGGGGGTCGACGCGCTGCTGGCCCACGTGCTGCGCTGCGCGGCCGGCGACGAGACGCACGTGCCCGTGCTGGCGCGGCAGCACGAGCGGTACCTGCACAGCCACGAGAACGGCACCGGCCACCCGCACGCGGACCGGCACCCGCACGACGACGGGCAGCCCAACGGCGACGGCCACCCGCACGCCGACGGGCACCCGCACGAGCGGGAAACCGGGGCCGGCCGGAGCCCGGCGCGGGCGCAGGGGCACGGGCGGTGAAACGGACCCCGGGGCGCGAGCGCAGACACATCACCGTCACGGGCGTCGTCCAGGGAGTGGGCTTCCGGCCCTTCGTGTACACGCTCGCTGAGGAACTCGGGCTGACCGGCTGGGTCACCAACAACGCGCGGGGCGTCGAGGCCGAGGTGGAGGGCCCGGCCGCCGACGTGGCCGCGTTCTGCGCCCGGATCGGGACACGGCCCCCGCCGCTCGCGGTCGTCGAGTCGGTCGAGCACCGTGCCGTGCCCCCGGAGAACGACGGCTCGGTGTTCACCATCCGGCCCTCCTCCGGCGGACCGGGCCGCACGCTGGTCTCCCCGGACACCGCCACCTGCGACGCCTGCCTGAGCGAGCTGGCGGACCCCGCGGACCGGCGATACCGGCACCCGTTCATCACCTGCACGCACTGCGGCCCGCGGTTCACCATCGTGACCTCGTTGCCGTACGACCGTGACCGCACCACCATGGCGGGCTTCCCCATGTGCGCGGACTGCGCCCGGGAGTACACCGACCCCGCCGACCGGCGCTTCCACGCCCAGCCCATCGCCTGCCCCGCCTGCGGTCCCCGGCTCACACTGCGCACCGGGCCCGATGATCCCGGCGAGCTGCGCGACGGGCAGGCGCTCGCCGAGGCCCGTCGGCTGCTGGCCGAGGGTGCCGTGGTGGCGGTCAAGGGGATCGGCGGCTACCACCTGGCGTGCGACGCGGGCGATCCCGCGGCCGTCCGCACCCTGCGCAAACGCAAGAACCGGGGCGGCAAACCCTTCGCGGTGCTGGCCGGCTCCCTGGAGACCGTACGGCGACTGGCCCACGTCGGCCCGGTGGAGCGGGAGTTGCTGCTCGGGCCGCGCAAACCGGTGGTCCTGCTGCGGCGGCGGGCGGGGGCGGGCGACGAGATCGCGGCGGGGGTCGCGCCCGGCAGCCCCGACCTCGGCTTCATGCTCCCGTACACCCCGGTGCACAGGCTGCTTCTGGGGCTGCCCGGTGATCCGCCGGGCCCGGCCGTCCTCGTCATGACCAGCGGAAACCGCTCGGGCGAGCCCATCGTCACCGACGACGCCGAGGCGCTGACCCGGCTGGCGGGGCTGGCCGATGCCTGGCTCGCCCACGACCGGCCCATCCATGTGCCCTGCGACGACTCGGTGGTACGGGTCTGCGCGGGGGCCGAGCTTCCGGTGCGCCGTTCGCGCGGCTACGCCCCCTTCCCGATCGCGCTGCCGGTACCGGTGGTGCCGGCGCTGGCCGTCGGCGGCGATCTGAAGAACACCTTCTGCACCGGGGACGGCCGGTACGCCTGGTTGTCCGCGCACGTCGGGGACATGGACGACCTGGCCACCCTGACCGCCTTCGAGCGGGCCACCGGCCATCTGACGGACCTCACCGCCGTCGCGCCGCGCCTGCTGATCGCCGACCGGCATCCCGGCTATCGCGCCACCCAGTGGGCGCGGCGCGCCGCCGAGGCCCGCGGTCTGCCGCTGCGCCAGGTGCAGCACCACCACGCCCATGTCGCCTCAGCCATGGCCGAGCACGGTCTCGACGGTTCGGCCCCGGTGATCGGGGTCGCCTTCGACGGGACCGGTTACGGCGACGACGGTGCCGTGTGGGGCGGTGAGGTGCTGCTCGCCGACTACGACGGATACCGGCGGTTCGCCCATCTGGGCTATGCGCCGCTGCCGGGCGGCGACGCGGCCGTACGCAATCCGTACCGGATGGCGATGTCCCATCTGCGGGCGGCGGGACTGCCCTGGCGGGACGAGCTGCCGTGCGTCGCGGCCGCCACACCGGAGGAACGGCGGCTACTCGAACGGCAGTTGGAGCGGGGACTCAACTGCGTGCCCACGTCCAGCATGGGACGCCTTTTCGACGCGGTGTCCTCCCTCGCGGGGGTCTGCCACCGGGTGGAGTACGAGGCGCAGGCGGCGATGGAGCTGGAGACCGCGGCACTGGCGGACCTGACGGGGCCCCTCGCCGACGACGAGCGGAACGACGCGTACCGGTTCATGCTGAGAGCGGTCCGTCAGGACCCCGAGACGCCGCTGATCGCCGATCCGGCGCCGGTCCTGGCCGCCGCCGTCGCGGACGTCCGGGCCGGCGTCACAGCCGGTGCGGTGGCCCGTCGGTTCCATCGGGCCGTGGTCGACCTGGTCCAGGAGGTGTGCACGGTGGCACGAGCCCGGACCGGCATCCGCACGGTCGCCCTCAGCGGCGGGGTGTTCTGCAACGCCCTGCTCACCGAGGGCTGCGGCGCCGTCCTGGAACGGGACGGCTTCACCGTACTGAGGCACCACCGGGTTCCCCCCAATGACGGCGGTCTGGCCCTCGGGCAGCTGATCGTCGCCGCCCGGGCGCTGGACTAGCGCGCCGGGAGCGCAGGAACGAGTCAGGAGCGAGTCATGTGTCTGGCCGTACCCGGCCGAGTGCTGGAGATCGAGGAACGCGACGCGACGCGGATGGCCAAGGTGGACTTCGGCGGTGTCGTCAAGAACGTGTGTCTGGAGTACGTGCCGGACATGAAGGTCGGTGACTACGCCATCGTCCATGTGGGATTCGCGTTGCAGCGGCTGGACGAGGAGTCGGCGAAGCAGACCCTGGAGCTCTTCGAGAACCTCGGAGTGCTGGAGGAGGAGTTCGGCGACGCCTGGGGCAAGGCCGCCCGGGACGCGGGTGCCGAGCGCCCCGCCGGAACCGGACGCCCGCCCGTGGACGGCTTCGAGAAGGAGGCCCGGTCATGAAGTACCTGGACGAGTTCAGCGACCCCGTCCTTGCCAAGCGGCTCTTCGACGACATCAGGGCGACCACCACCCGGCCCTGGTCGATCATGGAGGTGTGCGGCGGTCAGACGCACTCGATCATCCGCCACGGCATCGACCAGCTCCTGCCCGAGGAGATCCAGCTGATCCACGGGCCGGGCTGTCCGGTCTGTGTGACCCCGCTGGAGATCATCGACAAGGCACTGGAGATCGCCTCCCGCCCGGACGTGATCTTCTGCTCCTTCGGCGACATGCTGCGCGTGCCCGGCAGCGGACGCGACCTGTTCAAGGTCAAGAGCGAGGGCGCGGACGTACGCGTCGTGTACTCGCCGCTGGACGCGCTGAAGATCGCGCAGGAGAACCCCGACCGGCAGGTCGTCTTCTTCGGCATCGGCTTCGAGACCACGGCGCCGCCCAACGCGATGACCGTCTATCAGGCCAAGAAGCTGGACATCCCCAACTTCAGCCTGCTGGTCTCGCACGTCAAGGTGCCCCCGGCCATCGACGCGATCATGAACTCGCCGGACTGCCGGGTGCAGGCGTTCCTCGCCGCCGGGCACGTCTGCACGGTGATGGGCATGGGCGAGTATCCCGAACTCGCCGAGCGGCACCGGGTGCCGATCGTGGTGACCGGTTTCGAGCCCCTCGACATCCTGGAGGGCATCCGCCGCGCGGTACGGCAGCTGGAGGCGGGGCAGCACACCGTGGAGAACGCCTATCCGCGGGCCGTGCAGCCCGAGGGAAGTCCGGCGGCCCGGGCCATGCTGTCCGATGTCTTCGAGGTGACCGACCGGGCCTGGCGCGGGATCGGCATGATTCCGCAGAGCGGCTGGCGGCTGTCGCCCAAGTACCGCGAGTACGACGCCGAGCACCGCTTCGCGGTGACCGGCATCGACACCCAGGAGTCGACCGTCTGCCGCAGCGGCGAGGTGCTCCAGGGGCTCATCAAGCCGCACGAGTGCGCCGCGTTCGGCAAGGAGTGCACCCCGCGCAATCCGTTGGGCGCGACCATGGTCTCCAGCGAGGGAGCGTGCGCCGCCTACTACCTCTACCGGCGGCTGGATACCCCGGACAAGGAGGCGAGCTCCGTTGGCTGACACCGCTTCGGCTCCCGTCGACTTCTCCTCCTGGACCTGCCCCGCGCCGCTGCGCGACCACGACAGGATCGTGATGGGGCACGGCGGTGGCGGCACGCTCTCCGCCGAACTGGTGGAGCATCTGTTCGCTCCCGCCTTCGGCAACGACGTGCTCGCCGAGCTCGGCGACTCCGCGCATCTGCTGCTGGGCGGCGCCCGGCTCGCCTTCTCCACCGACTCCTTCGTCGTCCGCCCGCTGTTCTTTCCCGGCGGCAGCATCGGGGACCTCGCCGTCAACGGCACGGTCAACGACCTGGCCATGGCGGGGGCCGTACCGGCCTACCTCTCCTGCGGGTTCATCCTCGAGGAGGGCGTCGAGCTCTCCGTCGTGGGGCGCGTGGCAGAGGCGCTGGGCGAGGCGGCCCGGACCGCCGGGGTGGTCGTCGCGACCGGCGACACCAAGGTCGTCGACGCCGGCCACGGCGACGGCATCTTCATCAACACCGCCGGGATCGGCCTGATCCCGGACGGCGTCGACATCCGCCCGCAGCGCGCGGCACCCGGTGACGTGGTGCTGGTCAGCGGGCCGATCGGCGTGCACGGGGTGGCGATCATGAGCGTGCGGGAGGGGCTGGAGTTCGGCATCGAGATCCAGAGCGACACCGCGTCGCTCGCCGGACTGGTCGCGGACATGCTGGCCGTCTGCCCGGACCTGCATGTGCTGCGCGATCCGACCCGTGGCGGTCTGGCCACCTCGCTGAACGAGATCGCCACGGCCGCGCGAGTCGGCATCACGCTCGACGAGCGGTCCCTGCCCATCCCGGAAACGGTCGCCAACGCCTGCGCCTTCCTCGGCCTCGACCCGCTGTACGTGGCCAACGAGGGCAAGCTGGTGGCGTTCGTGGCGGCGGAGCACGCCGACGCCGTGCTCGCGGCGATGCGCGCCCACCCGCTGGGCAAGGAGTCCGTGGCGATCGGCCGGTGCGTCCCCGACCACCCCGGCATGGTGGTCGCGGCCACCGGTCTGGGCGGCACCCGCGTGGTGGACATGCCGCTCGGAGAGCAACTGCCGCGCATCTGCTGACCCACCGCGTCCGCGCCCACGGCTGACACCTCGTCGGCCGGCACGAGCGCTCCCGAGGCCGGTCCTCGGTGACGACCCGCATCACGCGGGCGTCACCGGGGGCCGGTCTCTTGTGCGTCCGGGGCGTGCAACCCTCTCGCAACGTCCGGGATGGTCGGCTAATCCGCGACACGGGTGAGACCCGAGGGGAAGAGCCGGTGACTCCTCCCCCTCGTAAACGAGGGGGCTTCTCACTCGACTCCAAGGAGTCTCATGACGGCCAAGCCCTGACCGCTGCCGAAGGCAGATGTAAAGCGTACTGCGCCGCCCGGCCTGAAGACCCGGATCCCCACACAAGGAGAGAGATGGACGTCGTCCCGCGCGTGGAACTGACCCCCGCGGCCGCCGAGCTGCTGCGGCGACTGCGCACCCAGCACGGACCGCTGATGTTCCACCAGTCGGGCGGCTGCTGCGACGGCAGCGCGCCCATGTGCTACCCGGAGGGCGAGTTCCGCACCGGCGGCTCCGACGTCCTGCTGGCCGAACTGGAGGTCGAGGGCGTCGACGAGCCGATCACCTTCTGGATCTCGAAGAGCCAGTACGAACTGTGGAACCACACGCGCCTGATCGTGGACGTCGTGCCGGGCCGGGGCAGCGGCTTCTCCCTCGAAGCACCCGAAGGAGTGCGTTTTCTGATCCGTTCCCGCGTCGTCGGCGCCTAGCCACCGGACCGGGCACCCACCTCTGGTGCAATTTCCCTGAGTCCTGGGAAAGTTGACGAGACATCAGGGGGCATTGTGACGCGTCGCGGCGGACGTTTCAGATCAGCACTGACGGTCTTCACGGCATGCGGAGCGCTGGCCGGTGTCGCCCTGATCGGGGCGGCACCGGCCAGCGGCGCGGAGGGCGCGGAGGACATCGCGCCCGGCGTCGAGTACACGCAGGTGGACATCCCGGCCGCCAAGGGGGTGGCGCACGCACACGTACTGAGCGTCGATCTGCGCAATCCCCATGTGCGAGTCGACCTCTTGTACCCCGGAGTCGTGGCGTCCCGGGCGCCCGTCTCCCAGCTGGCAGACTCCCGGGGCGCGGTCGCCGGAGTGAACGGCGACTTCTTCAACATCACGGAAACCCAGCATCCTGGCGTCGAGGCGACCGGCGCGACCGTGGGTCCGGCGATCGCGAGCGGCCGCGGGCTCAAGGCGGCGGTCCCCGACGGCCAGCGTTTCGGACCGGCGCTGCCGCCCGGCACGACCACCGAGGACGTGTTCGGTGTGGGCGTCGATCGCCGGGCCCGGCTGGACAGCGTGGCCCTCGACGGCTCGGTCCGCAGTTCCGACGGCACCTGGCCGCTCGGCGGGTTCAACCAGTACGCGCTCCCGGTCGGCTCCGTCGGCGCGTTCACCGCGGACTGGGGCAGCGTCTCGCGGGTGCGCGCGACCTGCGGCACGGACACCGACCGGGCCGCGCCGTGCAGCACCGACACCTACGAGGTGACGGTCCGCCGCGGGCGGGTCGTGTCCGCCGCCGACACTCCGGGCAGCGGAGCCATCGCACCGGGCACCACCGTGCTGGTCGGCCGCGAGACGGGCGCCCAGCGGCTGCGGAAGCTGTCCGTGGGCGAATGGGTCGGGGTGCGGCACCGACTGGTGGCGGAGTCCTCCCGGGTGCCGTACCGCTTCGCCGTCGGGGGCTACCCGATGATGACCGACGGCGTGCCGCTGCCGGGTCTGGACGACAGGACCTCCGCCGTACGGACCGCGGTGGGCTTCTCCGACCACGGGCGCCGGATGCAGCTCCTCGCCCTGGACGGCGCCCCGGAGTTCCGTAGCGGACTCACCATCGCCGAAGTGACGGCGGCGATGCGGCAGTTGGGCTCGCAGGACGCCTTCAGCCTGGACGGCGGCGGATCCACCACGATGGTCGCCCGGCAGGCGGGGGCGGACACCGTGAGTGTCCTCAACCACCCGAGCGGCGGCGCCGAGCGTCCCGTCGCGAACGGCATCGGGGTGTTCGCGCGCCCGTGACGCGGCGGCACGTCATGGCGTCAGGCTGCCCACGATGTCCGCCGTCGCGGTGAGACCGCTGTGGATGGTGGGCGCCATGCTCGTGCTGGCCAGCAGGAACCCGAGCAGCGCGCAGACCAGCGCGTGGGAGATCTTCAGCCCTCCGTTGCGGAGGAAAATCACCGCCAGCACCAGGAGCAGCAGCACCACAGAGATGGAAATGGCCATCGTCAACCTCCTCCGCCACGTCCACTTCGCGGCGTTCGGCCGTAAGTGTGGCGTAGCGGAGGCTTCGTCCGGGCGGCTGACGTGTCCTCCGAACGAGTGGTCTTCTACCGCCGGTCGTGGGCGTCCAGGAACTCTTCGAGACCGCCCAGGTCATCGGTGTTGAGGTAGTCGACGTCCGCGGCGAGCAGTTCGCGCCAGAGCGCCTCGCGTGTCGGACCCGCCAGATCGGGTGTGGCCCAGAAGCGGACCTGCTGCCGGCGCGCGTGCGCGGTCGCCATGATGCCCCGCAGTTTCTCGCGCTCGGCGCCCGGGAACGGGCCCTCTCCCAGCCAGCTGAAGTTGAGGGTCCAGTTGTCGCTGATCAGCGGGATGAAGGAGGCGGGGGCGGCGCTGCCGAGGTCGGCGAGCCGGCCGTCGTAGAAGGCGCGCCGTACGGTCTGCGCCTCCATGGGTGCCCGTGCGGCGCGGTCCCCGGAGATCACGGCCGTGACCGGGCCGGGGTGCACCTTGCCGTGCGCGTAGGTCGTGAACAGGTGCCGGTAGCGGCGCAGATGGCGGTCGAGTTCGAGGTACGTGGAGGAGCCCTCGGTCTTGATGTCGATGAGGAGTTGCAGCGGCCTGTGGTGACCCCGGTACACCGAACCGTGGTTGGCCCTGACCCGGGCGGCCAGCGGTTCGAGGTAGAGGGATTCGAGGGTGCGGGTGGGATCGAGGTCCACCGGGTCGTGGGCGACGAGGAGTTGGTCGCCGACGAGGTAGATGTCGGCCTCGACGCTGCCGAAGCGGTGGTCGAGCGCGTCGAAGAGGGGGCGCGGGTGCTCGTAGTCGTTGTGCGCGTGGGCGCGCCACAGGGGGCGCGTCCGGGGCTTCGCGTCGCCTGCCAGGGCCCGCGACGCGGGCAGGGCGATCGAGCCCGCGAGAGCGGCGCCGAGGGTGGTGAGGGCTCTGCGACGGGTGGTAAGGGCCATGCTCTGCCTCCCTTGAGGTGTGCCGTACGGGACCTCAGGGAGTATGCGGTTCGGCAGAGCCCAAGAAACCCTGCCCTGAAGGGAGTTGGCCGGACCGACGCTGCGCGTTCACTTCACCGCGTCCGGGCCCGGTCCGGCGTTGCCCCGCAGGTCGCGGGCGCACGGAAAAGCCCGCCCCGGTCGGGGCGGGCTTTTCTCGGGACCGTGTCAGGGCGCCTGGAGATCGACCAGTTCGGCCAGGGCCGCGCGATGCGCGCCCGCCGTGCCGTACGCGATCGAGTCGGCCTTGGCGCGCTTCAGACAGAGGTGCACCGGGTGCTCCCACGTCATGCCGATGCCGCCGTGCAGTTGGAGCGCCTCCTCGGCGGCGTGCACGGCGACGGGTGCCGCGTACGCCTGGGCGACGGCGACCGCCACGTCGCTGTCCGGGCTGCCGGTGGCCAGCGCGTCGGCGGCGTTCCGCGCGGCGGCGCGCGTGTTGACGACCTCCAGCCACACCTGGGCCAGCCGGTGCTTGAGCGCCTGGAATCCGCCGACCGGCCGGTTGAACTGCTTGCGCTCCTTGAGGTAGCGGACCGTCTCCGTCAGCGACCAGTCGGCCAGCCCGAGCTGCTCGGAGGCCAGCAGTCCGGCACCGGCCCGCAGGGCACGCCGTACGGCCGCGGGCGCGTCCGGGGTGAGCGGCCGTGCGGGCGCTCCGTCGAAGGTGATCCGGGCGAGTGGACGGGTCTGGTCGAGACAGACCTGCGGGACGACGGTGACGGCGTCCGTGTCGACGGCGTAGAGCCCGCCGTCCTCGGCCGGAACGAGCAGTACGTCGGCGGCCGCCGCGTCCGCGATGCCCGTCAACTCGCCGTGCAGGGAGCCGTTCTCCAGCCGTACGGCCTGGTAGGCGGCGCCCGGTCCGACGTTCAGCGGGACGGCGAGGGCACCCACCGTACGGCCGGAGGCGAGCGCGGCGAGCAGTTCGGCCGCGACCGGTCCCTCGCAGGCCAGCAGCGCCTCGGTCGCGACCACGGCGCTCGTCAGATAGGGCACGGGCGCGACCGCGCGGCCCAACTCCTCCAGGACCACGGCGGCTTCGCGGTGCGTGGCACCCTGGCCGCCCTCCTCCTCGGGCACCAGGAGGCCCGCGAGGCCCATGCCGTCCGAGAGGGCCTTCCACAGCTCGGGGTCGTGCGGAGTGCCGGACTCGCTGCGGGTGATGACGTCCGCCGCGGCGCAGCGGTCGGCGAGGAGGTCGCGGACGGCGGCGCGCAGCGCCTCTTCCTCCTCCGTGTAGAGCAGATCGGGCTCGGTGCTCACCTGGCTCATCGGGCGAGGTCCTTCCATGCGACGTCCTTGTCGGTGCGCGGCTCGGACGGCAGGCCGAGGACGCGTTCGGCGACGATGTTGAGCAGGACCTCGCTGGTCCCGCCCTCGATGCTGTTGCCCTTGGAGCGCAGGTAGCGGTAGCCGGCGTCCCGGCCGGTGAAGTCGACCATTTCCGGTCGGCGCATCGTCCAGTCGTCGTACAACAGGCCTTCCTCGCCGAGGAGTTCGACCTCCAGTCCGCTGATCTCCTGGTTCAGCCGGGCGAAGCCGAGCTTCATGCCGGAGCCCTCGTGGCCCGGCTGGCCCGCCACGAGCTGCTGGCGCAGCCGCTCGCCGGAGAGCCGGGCGACCTCCGCCTCGACCCACAGCCTCAGCAGCCGCTGGTGGGTGTCGTGGGTGCGCAGTTCGGGCCGTTCGCGCCAGGTCTTGGAGACGGGGCCGATCATGCCGCCCTCACGCGGGATGCGCATGCCTCCGATGGACACGCGCTCGTTCATCAGCGTGGTCTGGGCGACCCGCCAGCCGTCGCCGACCTCGCCGAGGCGGTGCTCGTCGGGGATGCGGACGTCGGTGAGGAAGACCTCGTTGAACTCGGCCTCGCCGGTGATCTGGCGCAGCGGCCGTACCTCGACACCCGGGTCGGTCATGTCGCAGATGAAGTACGTGATGCCGCGGTGCTTGGGCACGTTGGGGTCGGTGCGGGCGATGAGGATGGCCCAGCGGGCGACGTGGGCGCTGGAGGTCCACACCTTCTGTCCGTTGATCACCCACTCTCCCCCGCTCCCGGCCTCGTCACCGTCGGCGCGGACGGCGCGGGTGCCGAGTGCGGCGAGGTCCGAGCCCGCTCCGGGCTCGCTGAAGAGCTGGCACCACACCTCCTCGCCGACCCACAGGGGCCGCAGGAAGCGCCGTTTCTGCTCCTCCGTACCGAAGCCGAGGATGGTCGGGGCGGCCATGCCGAGGCCGATGCCGATCCGCCGCGGGTCGTTGTCGGGCGCGCCCGCGGCCGCCAGCTCGGCGTCCACGACGGCCTGGAGGCTGCGCGGGGCGCCGAGGCCGCCGAGGCCCTCGGGGTAGTGCACCCAGGCCAGTCCGGCGTCGAAGCGTGCCTTCAGGAAGTCCACGCGATCGGTTTCCAGGGGAGGGTGCGCGGCCAGCAACTCCTGGGTGCGGCGGCGCAGTTCGGCTGCGTCGGTCATGCGGCGGCTCCGTTCTCGAGTGCGGGCACCACGGCGATCCGGCCGGTGGTGAGTCCGTCGGCGACCCGCTGCACGGCGGCGGCGGCCCCGCTCAGCGGCACCCGCTCGCTCACCAGCGGCTTGATCGCGCCCCGTGCGGCCAGCTCGGTGAGCTGCTCGTGGCAGTGCAGGACCAGCTTCGGGTTCTTGGTGTTGTACAGGCCCCAGTGCAGGCCGAGGATCGCGTAGTTCTTGACGAGGGCGTGGTTCAGCGCGGGGCTCGGGATCGAGCCGCTCGCGAAGCCGACGACCACGATCCGGCCCTCGAAGGCGACGACCTTCGTGGACTGGGTGTAGGCCTCGCCGCCGACGGGGTCGTAGATGACGTCCGCGCCGCGTCCGCCGGTCGCTTCCTTGACGGCGCCGATGACGTTCTCGGTCTTCCGGTCGATGACGACGTCGCAGCCCAGCTCGCGGGCCACGGCGACCTTGTCGGCGCCGCCCACGACACCGATGACGGTCGCGCCGGCCGCCTTTCCGAGCTGCACGGCCGCGCTGCCGACCCCGCCGGCGGCCGCGTGGACGAGCAGGGTCTCGCCGGCCTCCAGACGGGCCCGGCGGTGCAGGCCGAACCAGCCGGTCTGGTAGCCGATGTGCAGGGCGGCGGCCTCGGCGTCGTCGAGGGCGTCGGGCGCCGGCAGCAGCGCGGCGGCGTCCGCGACGGCGTACTCGGCGAATCCGCCGTGCGGCAGCGCGGGATTGGCGATCACCCGGCGTCCGTCCTCGGTCTCGCCGCAGATCTCCACCCCGGGCGTGAACGGCAGCGGCGGCCTGACCTGGTAGTGGCCGCGGCACATCAGCGCGTCCGGGAAGTTGATGTTCGCGGCGCGCACCTTGAGCAGGACCTGGCCGTCACCGGGTGTCGGCCGATCCACCTCCTGGAGGCGCATCGCCTCTGCGGGCTCGCCGTTCTGGTGCACTTGCCATGCCTGCATGCGGGGCCTCCAGGGGACTGCGTCGTCTGACCGGGGTCGATCGCATACTAAGCGGTCGCTTGCCCACCTGGGAACAGTCTGCGGCGTCGTCTTCGCCACGCCCGGTGCGAGCCGCCCCGCGGCCGGTGCTCACAGCTCCTTGCCCCGCACCTTGGGCCGCGCCCGTACGTGCATCCGCTCCCCCTGCGGCCCGAACAGGCTCAGGAACTCCACGGGCCCCTCCCCCGTCGACCCGAACCAGTGCGGGACCCGGGTGTCGAACTCCGCCGCCTCCCCCGCCCCCAGCACGACGTCGTGCTCGCCGAGCACCAGCCGCAGCCGCCCGGACAGCACGTACAGCCACTCGTAGCCCTCGTGCGTCCGCGGATCGGGTGCCATCGTCCGCTGGGGTTCGAGCACCTTGTAGGCCTGGAGTCCGCCGGGCTGACGGGTCAGCGGCCAGTGCGTCCGGCCGCCCCGCACGATCGGCTCGGCGCGCACCCGGGGGTCGCCCACCGGCGGGGCTCCGACCAGTTCGTCCAACGGGACCTGATGGGCCCGCGCGATGGGCAGCAGCAGCTCCAGGCTGGGTTTGCGCAGCCCCGACTCCAGCCGCGACAGCGTGCTCACCGAGATGCCGGTCGCCTCGGACAGTCCGGCCAGGGTCGCGCCGCGCTCCTTCCTGATCCGCCGCAGCCGCGGACCCACCTCGGCGAGAACCTCGTCCGTCCCCGCGTCGCCGGTCGCTCTCTGCCCGACTCCGTCACTCACGCCCGCACGGGCCGCGTCGCTCATCCCCTCATTGCAGAATCGGCAAAGCCATTTGTCAAACCGGCCGGGTCGGGGCGACCGTCTCCGTGGAGGTGGTCACCATGACCGAGACATACGAAGTGGTCGTCGTCGGCGGCGGCACGGCGGGGCTCTCCGCGGCGCTGGTCCTCGGCCGGGCGCGGCGCCGCACGCTCGTCGTCGACGCGGGCGAGCCGCGCAACGCGCCCGCCGCGCACCTGCAGGGCTATCTGACCCGGGACGGGATGCCGCCCGCCGAGTTCCTCGCCGCCGGCCGCCGTGAGGTCGAGGGATACGGGGTGGAGATCGTCCGGGACCGGGTGGTGGACGTGGTCCGGGACGGCACCGGGGAGTTCGACGTCATCGTCGGGGACGGGAGGACCGTCCACGCGCGCCGTCTGATCGTCACCACGGGCCTGGTCGACGAGATGCCCTCGGTGCCGGGCGTCGCCGAGCGCTTCGGGCGCGATGTGCTGCACTGCCCGTACTGCCACGGCTGGGAGGTCCGCGACGAGGCCTTCGGCGTGCTGGCCGGTACGCCGATGAGCGTGCACCAGGCGCTGATGGTGGGCCAGTGGTCGAAGGACGTCACGCTGTTCCTGCACACGGTCGGCGAGGACGAGCTCACCGACGAGGACCTGCGCCGGCTCGCCGCCGCCGGGGTCGCCGTGGTGCCGGGCGAGGTCGCCGAGCTGGTGGTCGACGGCGACCGGCTCACCGGAGTGCGTCTCACGGACGGGAGCACGCACGACCGCTCCGTGCTGTTCGTGGCGCCGCGCCCCGTGCCGCGGACCGGTCTGCTCGACGGGCTGGGCGCGGAGCTGCGGGAGACGCCGTTCGGTACGTACCCGGTGGTCGACCCGACGGGGCTGACGAGCGTGCCCGGCGTCTGGGCGGCGGGCAACGCCGTCGGTTTCGCGGAGCAGGTCGTGAACGCGGCGAGCGGCGGATACCGCGCGGCGGCCACCCTCAACGGCGAACTCCTCTTCACCGACCTGGACGCGGCAGTCGCACGGGGGCGGGGCTAAGGGCTGTCCCGTCCCCGGTGGCCCCGGGGCGCCTACGACCGCGCGCCGGCTCCCGTACGGGTGTGGCTCCCGTTCGGGTGTGAACCCGGCGTGCGCGTTGCACCATGGCTGCATGCTGCTGAGCCGGCTCGCCCATGTGTCCCAGGAGGTCGCCGCCACTTCCGCGCGGTCCCGGAAGACCGCTCTGCTCGCGGAGCTGTTCCGGGACGCCGGGGCGGACGACGTGCCGATCGTGATCCCGTATCTGGCGGGGCGGCTGCCGCAGGGCCGGCTCGGCATCGGCTGGAAGGTGCTGAGCAAGCGAGTCGCGCCCGCCGCCGAACCCACCCTGACCGTGCGCGAGGTGGACGCCCGACTCACCGCGCTCGGCCAGGTCTCCGGCACCGGCTCGCAGGCCGAACGCGCGCGTCTGGTGGGCGAGTTGATGGACGCGGCCACCGAGGACGAGCAGCGTTTCCTGTTCGGACTGCTCACCGGTGAGGTGCGCCAGGGCGCTCTGGACGCGGTCGCCGTCGAGGGACTCGCCGAGGCGACCGGCGCGCCCGCGGGGGACGTACGGCGAGCGGTGATGCTCGCCGGTTCGCTGCAGGCGGTGGCGCGGGCTCTGCTCGCGGACGGCCCGGGGGCCCTGGACGGCTTCCGGCTCACCGTCGGCCGTCCGGTGCTTCCGATGCTGGCGCACACCGCGGCCTCCGTGTCCGAGGCGGTCGGCAAGCTCGGCGCCTGCGCGGTCGAGGAGAAGCTCGACGGCATCCGGGTACAGCTGCACCGCGACGGCGAGGACGTCCGCGTCTACACCCGCACCCTCGACGACATCACCGACCGGCTGCCCGAACTGACCGCCGCCGCACTGGAGTTGCGGGGCGAGCGGTTCATCCTGGACGGCGAGGTGATCGCGATGGACGCACAGGGGCGGCCGCGTTCCTTCCAGGAGACGGCCGGGCGGGTGGGTTCCCGCGTGGACGTGGCGACGGCCGCGGAGACCGTGCCGGTCTCCCCCGTCTTCTTCGACGCCCTCTCCGTCGACGGGCGGGAGCTGCTGGACCTGCCGTTCACCGAGCGGCACGCGGAGCTGGCGCGGCTGGTGCCCGAACCGATGCGGGTCCGCCGGACGCTGGTGTCGGGGCCCGACGATGCCGCCGAGGCCGAGAAGTTCCTCGCCGACACCCTGGCCCGGGGTCACGAGGGCGTCGTGGTGAAGGCCCTCGACGCCCCGTACAGCGCGGGCCGGCGCGGTGCGTCCTGGCTCAAGGTCAAACCCGTACACACGCTGGATCTGGTGGTCCTGGCGGCCGAATGGGGTCACGGGCGGCGTACGGGCAAACTCTCCAACCTGCATCTGGGCGCCCGCACCGGCGACGGCTCCTTCGCCATGCTCGGCAAGACGTTCAAGGGCATGACCGACGCGATGCTCACCTGGCAGACCGAGCGGCTCCGGGAGCTGGCCGTCGAGGACGACGGCCACGTGGTGACCGTACGGCCCGAACTCGTCGTCGAGATCGCGTACGACGGTCTGCAGCGGTCCACCCGCTACCCGGCCGGCGTCACCCTCCGCTTCGCCCGGGTCGTGCGCTATCGCGAGGACAAACCACCGGCCGAGGCCGACACGGTCGACACCCTGCTCGCCGCACACCCGGAGGTGACCCGATGAGCGGAGATCAGCCCGGCAAGCACGGCAGGAGGAGTGCGGGACTGCTGTTGTTCCGGCACACCGACAGCGGCATGGAGGTATTGCTCGGCCATATGGGCGGTCCCTTCTTCGCCCGGCGGGACGCCGGGGCCTGGAGCGTTCCGAAGGGCGAGTACGAGCCCGACGAGACGGCCTGGGACGCGGCCCGCCGCGAGTTCCGGGAGGAGCTCGGGCTGCCGCCGCCGGACGGGGAGGCGCTCGCGCTCGGCGAGGTCACCCAGAAGAACGGCAAGGTCGTCACGGTCTGGGCGATCGAGGCGGACCTCGATCCGGCGACCGTGGACCCCGGCACCTTCACGATGGAGTGGCCGCCGAAGTCGGGACAGCGGCAGGAGTTCCCCGAGCTGGACCGGGTGGAGTGGATGACCCCGGACCGGGCCCGGACTCTGATCGTGAAGGCGCAGGCCGAGTTTCTCGACCGGCTGGCGGAGCACTCGCACTGAGAGCCGGCGTTCGGCCAGGTGCGCCGCCTCACCCCGGGCCCTCCGCGTTGCGCAGCGCCGCACCGCGCGGGAGGGTCGAGGAACAGCCCGCTTTCAGGAGGTCGGCATGCCCATCGCGACGGTGAACCCGGCGAACGGCGAGACACTCAAGACGTACGACGCGCTCGGCGCCGAGGAGATCGAGCGCAGGCTCGCGGCCGCCGAGGCCGCGTTCCGCACCCATCGCTCCACGTCCTTCGCCGAACGCGCGCGGCTGATGCACCGGGCCGCCGATCTTCTGGAGGCGGACCAGCAGGACATCGGCCGGGTGATGACCACCGAGATGGGCAAGCCCGTCAAGCAGGCCCGCGCGGAGGCCGCCAAGTGCGCGAAGGCGATGCACTGGTACGCCGACCACGCCGAGGAACTGCTCGCCGACGAGGAGCCCGCCGCCTCCGACGTCAAGGACTCCGGCGCCTCCCGGGTGCTCGTGCGCTACCGGCCGATCGGCCCCGTGCTCGCCGTGATGCCCTGGAACTTCCCGCTCTGGCAGGTGGTCCGGTTCGCCGCGCCCGCGCTGATGGCGGGCAACGTGGGCTTGCTCAAGCACGCGTCGAACGTGCCGCAGACCGCCCTGTACCTGGAGGACCTGTTCCGCCGGGCGGGCTTCCCCGAGGGCTGCTTCCAGACGCTGCTGATCGGCTCGGGAGCGGTCGAGGGCGTCCTGCGCGACCCCCGAGTCAAGGCGGCCACCCTCACCGGCAGTGAACCGGCCGGGCGGGCGGTCGCCTCGGTCGCCGGGGACGAGGTGAAGAAAACGGTGCTGGAGCTGGGCGGCAGCGACCCGTACGTCGTGATGCCGTCCGCCGACGTCGACCGCGCCGCGCGGATCGCCGTGACGGCACGTGTGCAGAACAACGGCCAGTCGTGCATCGCGGCGAAGCGGTTCATCGTGCACACGGACGTGTTCGACGCCTTCACCGAACGCTTCACAGCCGGCATGAAGGCGCTGAAGATCGGCGATCCGCTGGAGGAGGACACCGACATCGGCCCGCTCTCCACCGAACAGGGCCGCACCGACCTGGAGGAACTCGTCGACGACGCGGTGGAGAACGGCGCGACGGTGCTCTGCGGCGGCGAACGCCCCGACGGCTTCGGGAACGGCTGGTACTACGCGCCGACGGTGCTCGCCGACATCACCCCCGCGATGCGCATCCACCTGGAGGAGACCTTCGGGCCCGTCGCCACGCTGTACCGGGCGGCCGACCTGGAGGAGGCGGTGGCCATGGCCAACGACACCCCGTTCGGGCTGAGCTCGAACGTCTGGACGCGCGACGAGGCCGAGGTGGAGCGGTTCGTCCGTGATCTGGACGCGGGCGGGGTGTTCATCAACGGGATGACGGCCTCGCACCCGGCGTTCCCCTTCGGAGGGGAGAAGCGGTCGGGCTACGGGCGGGAACTGTCGGGGCACGGAATCCGCGAGTTCTGCAACATCACCACCGTATGGCACGGAGCGTGAGCGTTCCGCAGTTACGATCCCCCCTGTGAACCGCGAAGTGACCCTCCCTCTGATCGTCGACGACCGCGGCACGTTGCAGGTGGCGGCCGCCGACGTCAGCAAGCTGCTGCGTACGGTGGGCGGCCGGTGGCTGCATCTGGTGGAAGCCGGTCAGGACGGTCTCGACGAGGACACGGTGGCCGCGCTCACGATCGAACTCGCCAAGCTGGCCGACCGGATCGACGTCGCCTGCATCGCGCACAGCAGCGGGCCGACCGGTCGCTGAGCGACGACACCGCGCCGGACGCCGGCCCGTACCGCACGACGGACGGGCCGGACGACGGACGGGCCGGACGACGAGCGGATCGCTGAGCGGGCGGCGAGCGGATCGCTGAGCGGGCGGCGGGCGCCTCCGGGTCCCGGGTCAGGTGCCCCACGGGCCCCGGGCCGGGCGACCCGCCGGGCCCGGCCTCAGGCGACCCGCTGGTCCAGTTCCCACAGGGCGTGCCAGAACTTCGTCTCATAGGCCTGGAGCAGCCGCCCGTGGCGGTGGACGTCGTCCTGCGAGACCCGTCCGGCGTCGAGCCCGGCCTGCACGGCCGCCAGCGCCCTGCTCTCCAGTTCGGGCGCCGGCCCGGCGAAGAAGTCGAAGAAACCGCAGGCCTCGTCGTCGAAGCCGTACTGGCGGCGCAGTGCCTCGGCGATGGTGGCGCAATAGCCGCCCCACTCCGCGATGTTGGCGCTGAGCGCGAGGACCACGTCGGTGGGCTCTCCGTTCAGGGCGAGCCAGGCGACGTACGCGGGATAGGCCTGGCAGTCGGCGAGCGGTTCGTACACGGACGCCTGTGCCTCGTCGGCTCCCACGGCGGCGGCGAACGCGGCGAGCCGGTCCCCGGCCAGTGCCTCGCCCTCCGCCAGCATCGCGAAGAAGGCGGCGCTCGCCGGGTCCGCGGCGGACGTTCCGGTGCCGGCCGCCGACCGTTCGGCCAGATGCAGGAACGCGCGGTGGTCCGCGGCGATCACATGACGCTGTTCGAGGGCCAGGGCCGCGAGGGTGGTGCGCTGGGCGGCGCCCCGGGCGATCAGGGGCAGCAGCCGATTCGCATGGGGGTCCGGGGCGAGTTTCCCGGTCGTGCTCTCCAGCAGTTCCCTGGCCGTCCGCGTCATCGCGCGCTCCTTCGGTCCGGCTGACTCCGAGGCCCTCCGACCAGGGTGCCATGCCCGGCCCCGGCGCCCCTGTCCGAGCGGGTGCGAGCCGTCCGAGCGGTGCGAGCCGTCCGACGCGATGTTCCAGGCCCTCGGGTGACCGTCGTACTCGAAGGCGAGCCGGACGTGCTCGTGCTCGCCTTCGAACCGCGCGCGGACTCCACGCGGCGCTCGGGACACCGGTGGCCCGCAGTGCCCCCGTCAGGGGCGCGGGGAACCTCGCGAGGGGCCGCGAGGCCCCGGCCGTGCGGAAGCCTCAGCGGATCGGCATTCCTGACAGGGTCCGGGCGATCACCAGCCGCTGGATCTCGCTGGTGCCTTCGAAGATCGTGTAGATGGCCGCGTCCCGGTGCATCCGCTCCACCGGGTACTCCCGCGTGTAGCCGTTGCCACCCAGGATCTGGATCGCCTGACCGGTGACCTTCTTCGCCGTCTCGCTGGCGAACAGCTTCGACATCGAACCCTCGGCGGACGTGAACGGCTTGCCGTTGACCGCCATCCATGACGCCCGCCACACCAGCAGCCGCGCCGCGTCGATCGAGGTGGCCATGTCGACGAGCTGGAAGGCGACACCCTGGTTGTCGATGATCGGGCGGCCGAACTGCTCACGCGTCTTCGCGTAGTCGAGGGCGACCTCGTACGCCGCCCGTGCGGTGCCCACCGCCATGGCGCCGACGGCCGGACGGGACGCCTCGAAGGTGGCCATCGCGGCGTTCTTCACCCGCTCGCCGCCACCCGCCCTGACGCGCTCACGGGCGCGGGCGAGGCGCTCGTCGAGCTTCTCCTTGCCGCCGAGCAGGCAGGAGCCGGGGATGCGGACGTTCTCCAGGACGACCTCGGCGGTGTGCGAGGCGCGGATGCCGTGCTTCTTGAACTTCTGGCCCTGCGACAGGCCGGGCGTGTTCGGCGGCACGATGAAGGAGGCGTGGCCCTTGGAGCCGAGGTCGGCGTCGACGACCGCGACGACGACGTGGACATTGGCGATACCGCCGTTGGTCGCCCAGGTCTTCGTGCCGTTCAGGACCCATTCGTCCTTGGCCTCGTCGTAGACGGCACGCGTGCGCATGGACGCGACGTCGGAGCCGGCGTCGGGCTCGGAGGAGCAGAAGGCAGCGACCTTGACATCGTTGGCATCGCCGTACATCTGGGGGATCCAGGTGCCGATCTGCTCGTCGGTGCCGTTGGCGAGGACGCCCACGGCGGCGAGGCCGGTGCCGACGATGGAGAGGGCGATGCCCGCGTCGCCCCAGAACAGCTCCTCCATGGCCATCGGTATACCGAGGCCGGTGGGGTCGAAGTACTGCTGAGCGTAGAAGTCCAGGGAGTAGATGCCGACCTTCGCGGCTTCCTGGATGACCGGCCAGGGAGTCTCTTCGCGCTCGTCCCATTCGGCGGCCGCGGGGCGGATGACGTCGGCGGCGAAGCCGTGCAGCCAGTCCCGGACCTCCTTCTGTTCGTCGTTGAGCTCCATGGTGAACTCGGCCATATCCCCTCCAGGGCTGCACTAAACTGTTACTTGCGGTAACTGGAGTCTGTTACTGGCTAGTAGAGAAAGTCAACTCCCGAGCTCCGCTCGGCAGCCCGTTCGATACCCATACGGCGATCAGTGTTAGTTTGCGCAGGCGTCACCGAATCACCACGGGTGGGGAGAGCACATGGACACCACACAGCGGACCGATCAGCAGAGGTCCGCCGACCGCCGCCGGCGCGAACTGCTGGAGGCCGCCGACAGAGTGGTGCTCCGCGACGGCCCCGGGGCCTCCATGAACGCCATCGCCGCCGAGGCCGGCATCACGAAGCCGATTCTCTACCGTCACTTCGGCGACAAGGGCGGCCTCTACGCCGCACTGGCCAAGCGGCACACCGACGCACTCCTCGAAGCGCTGCGGGCGGCACTGGACGCTCCGGCCGAGCGGCGTGAGCGCGTCGAGGCGACGCTCGATACGTACTTGGCCGCCATCGAGGCGCGACCGCAGGTCTACCGGTTCCTGATGCATCCGGCGGAGGGCGGCCAGCCGGGCGACGCCGGCTTCGACGTGGGCAAGTACTCCGCGCCGGTGCTGCGCCGTATGGGCGAGGAACTGGCCGAGGTCATCGAGGAGCGGGTGGATCTCGGACCGGGCAGCCAGCAGCTCGCGCGGGTTTGGGGCCACGGGATCGTCGGCATGATGCACGCCGCCGGGGACTGGTGGCTCGGCGAACGGCCGTGCACGCGCGCCGAGTTGGTGCGAAGCCTGGCCGACCTGCTGTGGGGCCGCCTCGCGGCGGCGGGCGACCGCGTCGGCGGACCGGGCTTCTGATCAGGCTTCCGGCCCTTCGCGTGACCGCGGTTTCCTACCCCGCTTTGTCACCTGAGTTTCTGATCAAGGATCACGTGGACGACCCGTCAGGGGCGCGGGTCGCGACGCCGCCGGCCGGACACGGCCCGCGGCGCACGACTCGCTCAGCCACTCCAGGAAGCCCGCGCCACCTGCCGCAGAAGCCGTCGCCTGCGCCACCCGGCGAGCCGGTCCACGTACACCCCGCCTTCGAGGTGATCGCACTCGTGCTGGAGGCACCGGGCGAACCAGCCGGTCCCGTGCACGGTCACCGGCTCACCGGTCACCGTGCGCCCTTCGACGACCGCGTGGTCGTACCGCTCGGTGCCGGCCTCCAGACCGGGCAGCGAGAGACAGCCTTCCGGTCCGCGCAGGACCACACCGTCCACCTCGACGAGACGCGGATTCACCACATGTCCGACATGACGGACATCGTCGTCGTCCGGGCAGTCGTACACGAAGACCCTGAGCCCGACGCCGACCTGGTTGGCGGCGAGGCCGACGCCCTCGGCCGCGTACATGGTCGCGAACATGTCCTCGACGAGCTCCGCGAGTTGGGGGCCGAAGTCGGTGACGTCCTCGCAGGCCGTGCGCAGGACGGGGTCGCCGAGCAGGGTGAGGGGCCGGACGCGCCCGTGGGTGCCCGGGATGGAACCGTGTCGCATGGCGGCAAGGGTACGGTCCTGGGAGGCGCGCGCATGTCGCGCGGGCACCGAGGTGGTGCCGCGATTCGGGCACGTGAGTGGATCTCGATAGGCTGAGGCCTCACACGGTGCCGGGGGCAGAGGCGCGGCGCGTACGCAAGGAGGATCGAGAATCGATGTCAGGCAACTCGGACCCGCTGTCGCCGCGGGCCAAGCTGGCCGTGACGGCGGGCAAGGCGGCGGCTGCCGTCTCGCGAGCCGCCGGACGCGGCAGCGGATCGGTGATCGGCGGCCGGGTGGCGCTCAAGCTCGACCCCGACCTGCTGGCGAGGCTGGCCACACACCTGGACGTGATCCTGGTGTCGGCGACCAACGGCAAGACCACGACCACCCGGCTGATCGCGGAAGCGCTCGGCGCCGCGGGCCCGGTCGTGTCCAACGCGCTCGGCGCCAACATGCCCGCGGGCATCACCTCGGCGCTCGCCGGGGGTTCGGACGCCAAGTTCGCGGTCATCGAGGTCGACGAGAAGTACCTCTCCGGTGTGGCACGTGACACCGACCCGAAGTGCATCGCGCTGCTGAACCTCTCGCGCGACCAGCTCGACCGGGCCGCCGAGACTCGGATGATGGCCGAGCACTGGCGTGAGGGGCTGGCCGGTTCCAAGGCCGTCGTGGTCGCCAACGCGGACGACCCGCTGGTGGTCTGGGCCGCGTCCTCCTCGCCGAACGTCATGTGGGTGGCGGCCGGTCAGATGTGGAAGGACGACGCCTGGTCCTGCCCGTCCTGCGGCGGTGTGATGCAGCGCCCCGGCGACGACTGGTTCTGCGGCGACTGCGGCTTCCGCCGTCCGACGCCGACCTGGGCCCTTTCCGGGGACCACGTCCTCGACCCGCACGGTTCCGCCTGGCCGATCCACCTCCAGCTGCCGGGCCGCGCCAACAAGGCCAACGCCGCCTCGTCGGCCGCCGTGGCCGCCGTCTTCGGGGTGCCGCCGCAGGTCGCCCTGGAGCGCATGTACAAGGTGCAGGCGGTGGCCGGACGCTACGACGTGGTGCAGTTCATGCAGCGCGACCTGCGTCTGCTGCTCGCCAAGAACCCCGCGGGCTGGCTGGAGACCTTCTCCCTGATCGACCCGCCGCCGACCCCGGTCATCCTGTCGGTGAACGCGCGCGGCGCCGACGGCACCGACACCTCCTGGCTGTGGGACGTCGACTACACCCGCCTGACCGGGCACCCGATCTTCGTTCTCGGCGACCGCAAGCTGGACCTCGCCGTGCGCCTCGAAGTCGCCAACCAGCAGTTCCAGGTCTGCGAGAACCTCGACCAGGCCGTGCAGCTGGCGCCGCCCGGACGCATCGAGGTCATCGCGAACTACACCGCATTCCAGGACTTGAGGCGTCGTGTCGGCAACTGAGCCACGGAGGACGAAGAGAATGAGTGACAACAGCCTGCGTCTGGTGTGGATCTATCCGGACCTGCTGAGCACCTACGGCGACCAGGGCAACGCCCTCGTCGTGGAGCGCCGGGCCCGTCAGCGCGGTCTCGACGTGGCCCGCGTGGACGTGCGCAGCGACCAGCCGATCCCCACCTCCGGCGACATCTACCTCATCGGGGGCGGCGAGGACCGGCCGCAGCGGCTCGCCGCGGAGCGGCTGCGCCGCGACGGCGGTCTGCACCGCGCGGTCGGCAACGGCGCGATCGTCTTCTCCGTCTGCGCCGGCTACCAGATCCTCGGGCACGAGTTCATCAACGACCTCGGCCAGCGCGAGCCGGGCCTCGGCCTGCTCGACGTGGTCTCCACGCGTGGCGAGGGCGAGCGGTGCGTCGGCGACGTCCTCGCGGACATCGACCCGCGGCTCGGCCTGCCCCAGCTGACCGGGTTCGAGAACCACCAGGGCGTCACCCATCTCGGGCCCACCGCCCGCCCGTTCGCGAACGTGCGGCTCGGCAAGGGCAACGGCACGGGCGACGGCACCGAGGGCGCGTACAACGACACCGTGTTCGGTACGTACATGCACGGGCCCGTACTCGCCCGCAATCCGCAGATCGCGGACCTGCTGCTGAAGCTGGCCCTCGACGTGAACGCGCTGCCGCCGATCGACGACCGCTGGTACGAGGCGCTGCGCACCGAGCGCATCGCGTCCGCCCAGCAGCCCGCGTAGGTCCGGCCCGCTCGGCGGGCCAGAGGAACCGTTTCTCAAGGAGGAACGGTTCCTCTTCGCGTTTCCCGGGAAGGACCGTTTCCGCCGGGAGGAAGGGTTCCGCACGGCCCTCTCCGGAGCCCGTCTGAAACCGCATCCGCACAGGTGAGCGGGTGCGTCCAGCAGGCGGACGCACGGTACGGCCCGGCCCCCTCCCGCCGGTAGGGTGGCGGGGATCCTCGCCGGACAACGTGGTCCGGTCCCCGGCCCACGTTGAGAAGGTATTTCGGGCTATGCGCATTGGTGTCCTCACGTCCGGCGGCGACTGCCCCGGCCTGAACGCCGTCATCCGGTCGGTCGTACACCGTGCCGTCGTCGACCACGGCGACGAGGTCATCGGCTTCCGGGACGGCTGGAAGGGTCTCCTGGAGTGCGACTACCTCAAGCTCGACCTCGACGCGGTGAGCGGAATCCTGGCTCGCGGCGGCACCATGCTCGGCTCCTCCCGGGTCCAGCCCGCGCATCTGCGTGACGGCGTGGAGCGGGCGAAGGGCCACGTGGCGGACCTCGGGCTCGACGCGATCATCCCGATCGGCGGCGAGGGCACGCTCAAGGCGGCCCGTCTGCTGTCGGACGGCGGCCTGCCGATCGTCGGCGTGCCGAAGACCATCGACAACGACATCGCGGTCACGGACGTCACCTTCGGCTTCGACACCGCCGTCGGTGTCGCGACCGAGGCCCTCGACCGGCTGAAGACCACCGCCGAGTCCCACCAGCGTGTGCTGATCGTGGAGGTCATGGGCCGCCACACCGGCTGGATCGCGCTGCACTCCGGCATGGCCGCGGGCGCCCACGCCATCGTCGTACCGGAGCGGCCCTTCGACATCGAGGAGCTGGCCGCGAAGGTCGGCGAGCGGTTCGAGGCCGGCAAGCGGTTCGCCATCGTCGTCGCCGCCGAGGGCGCGAAGCCCCGCACGGGCTCGATGGAGTACGACGAGGGCGGCAAGGACATCTACGGCCACGAGCGCTTCGCGGGCATCGCCCGGCAGCTCTCCATCGAGCTGGAAGAGCGGCTCGGCAAGGAGGCCCGGCCGGTCATCCTCGGGCACGTGCAGCGCGGCGGTACACCGACGGCGTACGACCGTGTGCTCGCGACCCGCTTCGGGTGGCACGCCGTGGAGGCCGTGCACCGGGGCGAGTTCGGGAAGATGACCGCGCTGCGCGGGACCGACATCGTGATGGTGTCGCTCGCGGAGGCGGTCGAGACCCTGAAGACGGTTCCGGACGAGCGGTACGCCGAGGCGGAGTGCGTGCTCTGAGACGTACGGAGCTGGAACCGCCCCCGGTCGCAGCGGCGGCCGGGGGCGGTTCTACTCTGGTGCGGACAGACAGCGCACAACCTCCCCCAGTGCCTTAAAAGGGCCTGGGAGGTATCCCCAGAAACAGGAGCCGGCGGATGGATCACAGCGGGCACGGCATGACCATGGATCTGCCGCCGTTCACGCTGGGGCGGGGGCTCGTGTGGTCCCCGGACCCGTTCTTCCTCATCGCCTGCCTGCTCGGCCTCGGGCTGTACGGCTGGGGTGTCGTGCGGCTCGCACGGCGCGGCGACGCGTGGTCGTGGGGCCGGACGGCCTCGTTCTTCATCGGCGTGCTGACCGTACTGCTCGTCACCTGCACCCGGCTGAACGACTACGGCATGGTCATGTTCAGCGTCCACATGGTGCAGCACATGGTCATCAGCATGCTGTCGCCGATCCTGATCCTGCTCGGGGCACCGATCACGCTGGCGCTGCGCGCGCTGCCGGTCGCGGCGAAGCGGGGCGACAAGGGGCCGCGCGAACTGCTGCTGATGTTCCTGCACAGCCGGTACATGCGCGTCGTCACGCACCCGGCGTTCACCATCCCGATGTTCATCGCGAGCCTGTACGCGCTGTACTTCTCCCCCATCTTCGACTTCCTGATGGGCTCCACGACGGGCCATGTCGTGATGATGTGCCACTTCCTCGCCGTCGGACTGGTCTTCTTCTGGCCGATCATGGGCGTGGACCCGGGCCCGCACCGCCCCGGCTATCTGATGCGGATGCTGGAGCTGTTCGCGGGCATGCCGTTCCACGCGTTCTTCGGCATCGCGCTGATGATGGCCTCGCAGCCGATGGTCGAGTCGTACAAGAATCCGTCGGCCTCCCTCGGCATCGACGCGCTCGCCGACCAGACCGCCGCGGGCGGCATCGCCTGGGCGTTCAGTGAGATCCCCTCCGTCCTCGTCCTGCTCGCGCTGCTCTTCCAGTGGTACGGCTCCGAGCAGCGGCAGGCCAAGCGCCAGGACCGGGCCGCGGACCGCGACGGCGACAAGGAACTCGAGGCCTACAACGCCTATCTGGCCTCACTCAACGCACGCGGTCGCTGAATTAACCGCGTCATTCGCGCTTGCGTGAAAGGCATTTCCATTCAGTAGCATGGACGCGAAGCTCCGCGCCCGGTCTTCGGTTCGCGGGGTCCAGGGGGAAACCGCGAGGGGGAGCGGTCATGACATTTCGCGCGTCCATGCGAAGGGCCGGATTATCGGCAGCCCGCAGGATGGCTTTACTGCTGGTTTCCGTCCTGGTAATCAGCGGGTGCAGCAAATCCGATCAATTGTTCGCCATACGTGCCGTGGCCGCGGGGGTTTCCCAGGCCAATCCCTTCTTCAAGGAGGACGGCACCCTCGGGCGGGACACCACCGACACACCGCAGGCCCGGCCGATCGGCGGAGTGCAGGCCAGCAACAGCCCCGGGCTGTACGGCGGCACTCCCGGCGGGACACCCGGCGGACACGACGGTGCCGGTGGGCAGGGCGGGAACCACGCCACGCCCGGACCGCACGAGTCCGGTGAACCCACCCCCGACTTCGGAGGCTCGGCGCAGCCCGGCACCTGTGCCGTCGCGAAGCTCAAGAAATTCCTCACGGCCCCCAAGAACTCCGCCAAGGCGCGGGAATGGGCGCGCATCCTGAATATCCGGCCGGACCAGATCTCCGGATATATCGATCGACTCACACCCGTTGTCCTGCGCCACGACACCCTCGTGACGAATCACGAGTACAAACACGGCAAGGCCGTCCCCTTCGACGCCTTGCTCCAGGCCGGAATCGCCGTTCTGGTCGACCGTCAGGGGCTGCCCGCGGTGAAGTGCTCCTGCGGTAATCCCCTGCGTCCGTCCAAGGTGACCACCCAAAAGACCTCGGTGCGGTTCCAGAACGGCAACAGGAAATGGTCCGGATATCGGCAGGACCGGATCGTCGTCGTCGAACCGCCACCGGGGAAGGCGCGGATCGACCGGCTCCGGCTCGTGGACGTCGAGAACCCCGACCGGGGGATCACGCGCCCGCTCGGCACGGAGGGCGAGGACGACACACCCTTCGACCCGCACGCGGAGACGACCGTTCCGCAGGTCACGGGCCTGACGTTCGCCGAGGCGAGCGGACGGCTGACGGACGTGGGGCTGGCCCTCGCGATCGGCGGCGGCTCGCTGCCCTCGGACGACGCCCGGGTCACCTCCTCCCAGCCCGTCGAGGGCAGTCCCCTGGAGTGGGGCGCGCCGGTCACGCTGTTCGTGTCCGATCCGGGCGCCGGCGAGACATCGAGCGCTCCCCCGGACACCGGCGGGCGGACGCCGAGCCCGGACCGGTCCAGCCCGGGACCTGGTGAATCCAGCGCGGGACCCGGTGAATCCAGCGCGGGCGCCGACAGCGGCGAGACGACGAGGGGCACAACCACTACCGGACCCACCGGTGGGACCAGCACGGGCGAAACGACCACGGGACCCACGGGACCCACGGGACCCACGGGTGAGACCAGCACGGGCGCAACCACCACGGGACCCACCGGTGAGACCACCACCGGCACAACCACCACGGGACCCACCGGCGAAACCAGCACGGGTGCCACCACTACCGGACCCACCGGCGAAACCACCACCGGCACAACCAGCACCGGACCCACCGGCGAAACCAGCACGGGCGCCACCACTACCGGACCCACCGGCGAAACCACCACCGGCACAACCAGCACCGGACCCACCGGCGAAACCAGTGCCGGTGAATCCGGCTCGGCCGCCTCCGGGAGCGTCGGTGACTCCGTCGGCCCGTCCTCCTCCGCGGAGGGGGCGGCCTGATGGCGCCGGGGGCACCGCAGTCGGGGGTGGGCCGGATCATCGCCGGGCGTTATCTCCTCGTGGACCAGGTCGGGTCGGGCGGGATGGGACACGTGTGGCTCGCGCACGACCAGCGGCTCGACTGCGAGGTCGCGCTCAAGGAGATCAGGTTCCGCGACATCCCGGAGAGCGGTGCGGAGTACGAGTCCCGGACGGCGCGGGCCCGCGCCGAGGCCCGGCACGCGGCGGTGCTGCGAGGGCATCCGCACGTCGTGACGGTCCACGACGTCCTGGAGCACGAGGGCCTGCCGTGGATCGTGATGGAGTACGTGGCCGGTGCGGAGGATCTGCGCGACTGGCTCACCCGGCGCGGTCCGCTCGCCCCCGACGCGTGCGCCCGTATCGGCATCGCGGTCCTCGACGCCCTGACCGCCGGGCACGAGCGCGGCATCATGCACCGGGACGTGAAGCCCGCGAACATCCTGCTGGCCCCGGACCGCACGGGGAGCCCGGGCGCCCGCATTCTGCTCACCGACTACGGGATCTCGGTCCAGCCCGACTCCCTGGAGACCCGCTGGACCCAGACGTCCGTACTGGTGGGCACGGCCGGCTATCTGGCCCCGGAGCGGGCGACGGGCGGTCCGCCGACGGCGGCCGCCGACCTGTTCTCACTGGGCTGCACCCTGTACTTCGGGGTGGAGGGCCACGGACCGTTCGACCGGGACACCGATCTCGCGGCGATCACGGCCGTGGTCCTGGAGGAGGCCCCGCCGCCACGACGGGCCGGGGCGCTGCGGCCGGTCGTCGAGGCGCTGCTGGTCAAGGATCCCGCCCTGCGGCTCTCCGCCGAGGACACGGCGGCGGCGCTGGCCCGGATCCTCACACCCCAGCCCCATCCGCCGACCCGTCTCGACCTGGGCTCGCAGCCCCCCTGGGCGGGTCTCGTCACGTCCGACGGTCCTCCGGGCGTGTTCGGACCGGCGGGAGACCGGAGCCGGGCCCTGCCGGGCGCCCATCCGCAGGCGGAGCCCGCCACCGGGTACGGCCCGGCCCAGGACCAGGGCGCGGCGCTACCCGGTGGCCACTCGCCTGCCTCCCCCGCCGCGGGCCCGCGCGCGGCGGGGCCGGCCGGGACCGCAGGAACGGCGGGGGCGGGGGCGGTGGGGGCAGCGGGCCGGGGACCGGGTCCGTACGCGCCGACCGGCCGTGCCGACGGCTCGTACACCCCGCTGCCGCGACAGGAGTTCGACCGTTCGGCGCCGGGTGGACCGCGGCCGGAACACGGGCAGGGCTTCGGACCGCCCTGGCACGGAGCACCGCCCTCCCCGGTCCCCGGGCCGTCGGGGCGGCGACGGCGGAAGCGGCCCCGCGCCCTGCAAGCCGTGGCCGCGGTGCTGCTCGCGCTCGGCCTGATGGCCGGGGTGGTCTGGTACGCGGGGGCGCACCGGGCGGCCCGGCTGCCGTACGGCGCCACGGTCGGGCTCGTCGAACCGCTGCACCGGGGCGACTGCGTCTACGGTGAGCCGTCCCTGTGGAAGACCGCCACCGTGCCACGGCTGCGGCTGGATCCCAGCTGTCACGACGAGAGCCCCGACGCGCAGGTCATGGCGGTGTACAAGGCACCCTCGTTCGAGGCGGCCCGCCGCGACGGCTCGCGCCGGTGCGAGGAGAAGACCGAGGACACCGCCGACAAGCTCGCCTGGAACGTCAGGAGCATGGCCGTCGTGCCCACCCGAGAGGGCTTCGACACCACGGGCGGTACCGTCGCGTGCCTGCTCGCGGGCCGGCACGGCCCGGTGTTCGGGCCGCTCGGGGATCTCCGCCTGTACGGGATGACCTTCACGGACGCGACCCAGATGCAGCGGGGCGACTGTCTGGGCCATGTGAGCGGCGAGGCCCGGGTCAGTACGCACTTCGAGCTGGTCGCCTGCGACAAGAAGCCGGTCGGAGAGGTCGTCGAGATCACTCACCTCACCGTCTACCGGCCCGGGACGGACCCGTTGGAACAGGCGAACGACCAGTGCGCGGTCGACGCGCCACCGGACCTGTACGACTTCGACTCCGCCACCCACTGGAGTCATGGGGTGCGCAGTACGGGTGTGTGGGCCGAGCCGTACTACCTGGTGGTCTGCTTCATCGAGAAGGGGCGACGCCCGCCGCGGGGAGCGCGGTAGTCCGCGCGGCCCTGGCGAACCGCCTCCCTCCGGGTGAAAATGGCCCCAAAGGCCACGGCCCGCGTCGCGGACCCGCCTGGAGGAGGGTGCTGGGATGCCGGGTACGACGAAGGCGATGGGGGTCCTCACCGTGGGCGGGCTCGTCGTGGTGACGGCCTACACGGTGGCACTGGGCAGTAACGGCTGGCTGTGGTTCGGCTGGGTCGTGCTCGGCCTGATCACGCTGGGGATGGTGGTGTCACGCGGCACCTGATCCCGGCCCGCCGTTTCGCTCACTCTTCTCGCCGGGCCCCGGCCGGCCGGCCTCCGCCGGTCATTGCCGGGGTCGCCGTGCCGCCGAGTGCACGCCCGGCTGGTACTTGGGGAGCCGGGCGGTGATCTTCATTCCCGCCCCCATCGCGGTCTCGATGACGAGGCCGTGATCGTCGCCGTACACCTGGCGCAGCCGCTCGTCGACATTGGAGAGCCCGATCCCCCCGGAGGGGCTCACCTCACCGGACAGGATGCGGCGCAACCGCTCGGGGTCCATGCCGGTGCCGTTGTCCTCGATGACGACCAGCGCCTCGGCGCCCGCGTCCTGCGCGGTGATGCTGATGTGGCTCTTGTCGGTCTTGCCCTCGAGGCCGTGTTTGACGGCGTTCTCCACCAGGGGCTGAAGGCAGAGGAAGGGCAGCGCGACCGGCAGGACCTCGGGCGCGATCTGCAGGGTGACGGACAGCCGCTCCCCGAAGCGGGCCCGGACGAGCGCCAAGTAGTGGTCGATGGCGTGGAGTTCGTCGGCGAGCGTGGTGAAGTCGCCGTGCCTGCGGAACGAGTAGCGGGTGAAGTCGGCGAACTCCAGAAGGAGTTCGCGGGCCCGCTCCGGGTCGGTGCGGACGAACGAGGCGATCACGGCGAGCGAGTTGAAGATGAAGTGCGGGGATATCTGGGCGCGCAGTGCCTTGATCTCGGCCTCGATCAGCCGTGTCCGGGACTGGTCGAGGTCGGCGAGCTCCAGTTGGACGGAGACCCAGCGCGCGACCTCGCCCGCGGCGCGTACGAGGACCGCCGACTCGCGGGGTGCGCAGGCGACGAGCGCTCCGTGCACGCGTTCGTCGACGGTGAGCGGGGCGACGACGGCCCAGCGCAGGGGGCAGTCGGGCTCGTCGCAGGTCAGCTGGAAAGCCTCGCCACGGCCGGTTTCCAGCGGGCCGCCGAGCCGTTCCATGATCTCGGTACGGTGGTGGGCGCCGACGCCGTCCCAGGCGAGGACCGTGTCCTGGTCGGTGAGGCACAGCGCGTCGGTGCCGAGCAGGGTGCGCAGCCGCCGGGCGGAGCGGCGGGCCGTCTCCTCGGTGAGTCCCGCGCGCAGCGGGGGCGCGGCCAGCGAGGCGGTGTGCAGGGTCTGGAAGGTGGCGTGCTCGACCGGGGTGCCGAGTCCGCCGAGGCTCTCGGGCCGTGCGGTGCGCCTGCCGAGCCAGAAGCCGGCCGCCAGCAAGGGGAGTACGGCGACACAGAGCCCGGCGAGAAAGCCACTCACCCGGTCACCGCCCCGCCCACGAGGCCGCCCCCGAACACCCGCCCCGGCAACCGCCACCCCTGCCGCGCCTCCGGCAACAACCCATCACCAGGCACCCCGGTCACCACCCCACCGCAAAAGCGCGCCCGCGGAGCCGCCCCGGCGACCGCCACCCCTGCCCGTCCCCGGCAACCGCCACCCCTGCCCTCGACCCTGGCCCACGCCCGGCGCACACCCCTCACCACGCACCCCTGTCACCACCCCGCCCGTACAGCCGCACGCGCGCGGCTCCCTCGGAAGCCGCCGCCCCAGCCCCACCCCGGCGAACACTCCTCGCCTCGCGCTCCGTCGGCGGAATCCCTCATACCCCGGACTCCTTCGCGCCCGCCGCCGCGCTCGCCGTCCCGCTGACCGCCGCGCGGACCTGGCCGTCCGTGAGTTCCTCCGGGAGGTGGAAGCGGGCGAGGATCGCCGCCGTCCCGGCCGGTACGCGGGTCGCGGTGGCCAGGGACACCAGCACCATCGTCACGAAGCCGAGCGGCACCGACCACAGTGCCGGCCAGGCGAGCAGCGCGTGCAGCGACCCCATGCCCGGATAGCCGGCCATGGTCGCGGCGACGGCTACGAGGGCCGCGCCGCCGCCGACGAGCATCCCGGCCGCCGCCCCCGGCGGGGTGAGCCGCCGCCACCAGATGCCCAGCACCAGCAGCGGGCAGAAGGAGGAGGCGGACACGGCGAACGCGAGTCCCACCGCGTCGGCGACGGGCAGCCCGCCCACCAGCACGCTGGCGCCGAGCGGCACCGCCATCGCCAGCACGGTGCCGAGCCGGAAGTGCCGTACGCCGCGGGAGGGCAGCACGTCCTGGGTGAGCACACCCGCGACCGCCATGGTCAGACCGGACGCGGTCGACAGGAACGCGGCGAAGGCGCCGCCCGCGACGAGCGCCCCGAGGAGGTCGGCGCCGACTCCGCCGATCATCCGGTCGGGCAGCAGGAGGACGGCGGCGTCCGCGTCGCCGGTGAGGCTGAGTTCGGGGGCGTACAGCCGGCCCAGCGCTCCGTAGACGGGCGGCAGGAGGTAGAACGCGCCGATCAGGCCGAGGACGGCGACGGTGGTGCGGCGGGCGGCGACGCCGTGCGGGCTGGTGTAGAAGCGGACGACCACGTGGGGCAGCCCCATCGTGCCGAGGAAAGTGGCGAGGATCAGCCCGTAGGTCGCGTACAGCGGGCGTTCCTCCCGTCCGGCGGCCAGCGAGGTCGACATGGGGCTGTTGCTGCCGCGGTCGGCCGCCGGGACCGGGTCGCCCCGGTCGAAGGTCAGCCGGGTGCCGCTCTCGATGTGGTGGGCGCCCTGCGGGAGTCGGACGCGCGTGTCCTCGTACCGGCGGCCGTCGACGGTGCCCGTCGCGGTGACGGTCAGCGGCCGGGACAGCTTCAGGTCGAGTGTGGCGTCGATCTGGACGAGGCGCTGTTCGCGGAAGGTCGGGGGTTCGTCGAAGGCGTCGCGGGGGGCGCCGTGGGACTGCCAGGCGAGGACCAGGAAGAGCGCGGGGACCAGCAGGGCGGTGAGCTTGAGCCAGTACTGGAAGGCCTGTACGAAGGTGATGCTGCGCATGCCGCCCGCGGCGACCGTGGCCACCACGACGACGGCGACGAGGACCCCGCCGAACCAGTCGGGTGCGTCGGTCAGTACCGCCAACGTCAGTCCCGCACCCTGAAGTTGGGGCAGCAGATAGAGCCAGCCGACGCCGACGACGAACGCCCCGGCGAGCCGCCGCACGGCCTGGGAGCCGAGTCGCGCCTCCGCGAAGTCGGGCAGGGTGTAGGCGCCGGAGCGGCGCAGCGGTGCCGCGACGAAGAGGAGCAGGACGAGATAGCCCGCGGTGTAGCCGACGGGGTACCAGAGCATGTCGGGTCCCTGGACGAGGACCAGGCCCGCGATGCCGAGAAAGGAGGCGGCGGAGAGGTACTCGCCGCTGATCGCGGCCGCGTTGAGCCGGGGGCCGACGGTGCGCGAGGCGACGTAGAAGTCGGAGGTGGTCCGGGAGATACGCAGCCCGAACGCGCCGACCAGGACGGTCGCCACGACGACCAGGGCGACGGCGGGAACGGAGTAGTTCTCGTTCACGGTTCAGCGGTCCTCGACCAGGCGCACGAAGTCCTTCTCGTTGCGCTCCGCCCGGCGTACGTACCAGCGGGCGAGCAGCACGAGCGGCGGGTACACACAGAAGCCGAGGACGGCCCATTCCAGGGTCGCGCCGTCCGGCATCGCGGCGAAGACCAGCGGCAGCGGTCCGACGAGCAGCACCAGGACGGCGAACACGACGAGCGCCACCCGAAGTTGACTGCGCATCAGGGAGCGGACGTAGGTGTGGCCGAGGGTGGTCTGTTCGTCGATCTCGGTGCGCGGCCGGTAGTAGCCGGACGTCCGGCGGGTGCGCCGGGGCACTCCGGTGACGACCACGCGGCGTTCGGTGGGGTCCTGGGGCACGCCGTCCTCCTCAGCTCGTGGTCCGGCGCAGCAGCAGATCGCGCAGTTGGCGGGCGTGACGGCGGCTTACCTGGAGTTCGACGGAGTCGACGAGGACGCTCACCGTGCCCGCGTCCAGGCGGAGTTCGCCGATGTGGCGCAACGCGACGAGGTGGCGCCGGTGGATACGGACGAAGCCGCGCGAGCGCCAGCGCTCTTCGAGGGTGGAGAGCGGGATCCGCACCAGGTGGGTGCCCTGCGCGGTGTGCAGCCGGGCGTAGTCGCCGTGGGCCTCGACGTGGGTGATCTCCTCGACGGCCACGAAGCGGGTCACTCCGCCGAGTTCGACGGATATGTGGTCGGGGTCGGGCTCGTGGACGGGGATCAGGGGTGCGGTGTCGCGCAGTTGGACGGCCCGCCGGACCGCCTCGGCGAGCCGTTCTCGGCGTACGGGTTTCAGGACGTAGTCGACGGCCTTGAGGTCGAAGGCCTGTACGGCGAAGCCCTCGTGGGCGGTCACGAACACGACGAGCGGCGGCTGGGCGAACCCGCCGAGCAGCCGGGCCAGGTCGAGCCCGTCCAGGCCGGGCATGTGGATGTCGAGGAAGACGACGTCGATCGCCTCGGGCCCGCCGGGTCCGGACTGCAGGGCCCGGTTGATCCGGCGCAGCGCCTCGGTCGCGTCGCTCGCTCCCTCGGCGCTGCCGACCCGGGGATCGGCGTTCAGCAGATACAGGAGTTCTTCGAGGGACGGTTGTTCGTCGTCGACGGCGAGCGCGCGCAGCATGAGAGTGGAGTGTAAGAGCGATTCGCACGGCTGGACATGTGCGGGAGGTGGACGTTGTCCCCGGCGTCGTCTCCGGCCGGGTGGAGGCCGTCGCTGGATACAGTGCCGCCATGAACAGCAAGCCCGCGATGTTCGACGAGCTCGACCGGAAGATCACCACGGCTCTGATGGCCAATGCCAGGACGAGCTTCGCGGAGATCGGTGCGGCGATCGGGCTGTCCGCGACGGCGGTCAAGCGCCGCGTCGACCGGCTGCGCGAGACGGGTGTGATCACCGGGTTCACGGCCACGGTGAAGCCCGCGGCGCTCGGCTGGCGCACGGAGGCGTACGTCGAGGTGTACTGCGAGGGCGCGGCGCCGCCCCGGCGGCTCGCGGAGGTGATGCGCAACCATCCGGAGATCACGGCGGCGATGACGGTGACCGGGGGCGCGGACGCGCTGCTGCATGTACGGGCCGTCGATGTGGAGCACTTCGAGGAGGTGCTGGAGCGCATCCGGGTGGAACCGTTCATCCGGAAGACGATCAGCTACATGGTGCTGTCCCATCTGCTGCCCGAGGCTCCGGAGGCCGGGGCGACGCACGCAGCTCCGGACGACGCAGGAAACGTGCGCTGAACCTGCCGATCACGCAGCAGTACTGCGTATACGCGCAGCTCTCGTCGCTTGTCGTCCGTATCCCCCGCTTCTTACCGTGGAGGCATCCCATCAGCCGACACCGCAGGAAGCGGAGGAACCTCTCTGTGCCCGACAGCCGTGTGCCGCGCCCTCGGCGCTTTCTCGTCTGCGAACCCAGACACTTCGCCGTGCAGTACGCGATCAACCCCTGGATGCGTCCCGACACCCCCGTGGACGTCGATCTCGCGCGCGATCAGTGGCAGGCGCTGATCAGCGCCTATCGCGCGCACGGCCACACCGTCGACTCCGTCGAACCGGTCCCCGGCCTTCCCGACATGGTCTTCGCCGCGAACTGCGCGCTCGTCCTGGAGGGCCGTGTCTTCGGCTCGTCCTTCCACGCGCCCGAACGCCGCCCCGAGTCCACCGCGTACGAGACCTGGTTCAAGGCGGCCGGTTTCGACGTCTACCGCCCCGAGTCGGTGTGCGAGGGCGAGGGCGATCTCGTCCCGACGGGCCGGTACGTCCTCGCGGGTACCGGATTCCGCACGACGCCCGAGGCCCATCGCGAGGTCCAGGAGTTCTTCGGCGTCCCGGTGATCAGCCTTCAGCTGGTCGATCCGCTCTTCTACCACCTGGACACCGCGCTCTTCGTCCTCGACGACGACAACATCGCGTACTACCCGGAGGCGTTCTCGCCGGGCAGCCGCGAGGTGCTGACCCGCCTGTTCCCGGACGCCGTGCTGGCGACCCGCGATGACGCCTTCGCCTTCGGCCTCAACTCCGTCTCCGACGGCCGCCACGTCTTCATCGCGCCGCGCGCCGAGGCCCTCGCCGACCAGCTCGTCCGCCACGGCTACGTCCCCGTCCCCGTCGACCTCTCGGAGTTCCAGAAGGCCGGCGGCGGCATCAAGTGCTGCACTCAGGAGATCCGTTCATGACCGCTCCCGCCCGTACGACTGCGTCCGCCGTCGCCGGTTCGCGCAGCTCCGAAGAACTGATCCGGGCCGAGGCTCCCGTCCTGGCGCACAACTACCACCCGCTGCCCGTGGTCGTCGCCCACGCCGAGGGCAGCTGGGTCGAGGACGTAGAGGGCCGCCGCTATCTCGACATGCTGGCGGGCTACTCTGCCCTCAACTTCGGCCACCGCAACCCGGTGCTGATCGAGGCGGCGCACCGCCAGCTCGACCGGCTCACCCTCACCTCGCGGGCCTTCCACAACGACAGGCTGGCCGGATTCGCCGAGTCCCTGGCCGAGCTGACGGGCCTGGACATGGTCCTGCCGATGAACACGGGCGCGGAGGCGGTGGAGAGCGCCATCAAGGTGGCCCGCAAATGGGCGTACGAGGTGAAGGGCGTCGAGCCCGACCGGGCCACCATCGTGGTGGCGGCGGACAACTTCCACGGCCGGACCACCACGATCGTCAGCTTCTCCACCGACGAGACGGCCCGCACCGGCTTCGGCCCCTTCACGCCCGGCTTCCGGGTCGTGCCGTACAACGACCTGGCCGCGCTCGAAGCGGCGATCGACGAGACGACGGCCGCGGTGCTGCTCGAACCCATCCAGGGCGAGGCGGGCGTGGTCATCCCGGACGACGGCTATCTCGCCGGCGTCCGCGAGCTCACCCGCCGCACCGGCTGTCTGTTCGTCGCGGACGAGATCCAGTCCGGCCTCGGGCGTACCGGCACCACTCTGGCGGTGGAACACGAGTCGGTCGTCCCCGACCTGCTGCTGCTCGGCAAGGCGCTCGGCGGCGGCATCGTGCCGGTCTCCGCGGTCGTCGGACGCCGGGACGTGATGGAGGTGCTGCGCCCGGGTGAACACGGCTCCACCTTCGGCGGCAATCCGCTGGCCGCGGCGGTCGGCTCGGCGGTCGTCGGGCTGCTGGAGACCGGCGAGTACCAGCGCAGGGCGGCCGAGCTGGGTGTCCTGCTGCGGGACGGGCTGACGGCCCTGGTGGGCCGGGGTGTCGAGGGCTTTCGCGCGCGCGGGCTGTGGGCGGGCGTCGACATCGACCCCTCCATCGGCACGGGCCGCGAGATCAGCCAGGGCCTGATGGACGAGGGGATTCTGGTCAAGGACACGCACGGCTCGACCATCCGTCTGGCGCCGCCGCTCACCATCACGGCCGAGGAACTCCTGTCGGCTCTCGGTGCTCTTGAGAAAGTGCTGACGCAAGGGGTCTGATACCGGCCAAGAGGCCACAGAGAGTGACACCGCACTGGTTACGCCCGGCGACGGCCGCGCCTACACTGATCGCTCCCCGGGGGAAATGAGGAGCGCCCCAGTGTTTTATTACGTGCTCAAATATGTGCTTCTGGGTCCACTGTTGAGACTGGTCTTCCGGCCTCGGATCGAGGGCCTTGAGCACATACCGTCGTCGGGCCCGGCCATCGTGGCCGGCAACCACCTGTCCTTCGCGGACCACTTCCTGATGCCGGCGATCCTGAAGCGCCGGATCACCTTCCTCGCGAAGGCCGAGTACTTCACGGGGCCCGGCATCAAGGGGCGGCTGACGGCTGCCTTCTTCCGCAGCGTCGGACAGATCCCGGTGGATCGTTCCGGCAAGGAGGCGGGGCAGGCCGCGATCCGCGAGGGGCTCGGCGTGCTGCGCAAGGACGAGCTGCTCGGCATCTATCCCGAGGGCACCCGCTCCCACGACGGACGGCTCTACAAGGGCAAGGTGGGCGTCGCGGTCATGGCCCTGCGGGCCCAGGCCCCGGTCATCCCCTGCGCGATGATCGGCACCTTCGAGGCCCAGCCGCCGGGCAGGAAGCTCCCCCGGATCCACCCCGTGGTGATCCGCTTCGGCAAGCCTCTCGACTTCTCGCGCTATGCCGGGATGGAGAGCGAGAAGGCCATCCTGCGCGCCATCACCGACGAGATCATGTACGCGATCCTGAGCCTCTCCGAGCAGGAGTACGTCGACCGGTACGCGGCCGTCGTCAAGGCGGAGGAGGCCGCGGAGAAGGCGGAGGCGGGCCGCAAGTTCCCCCGGATGCCGCTGAGTTGAGCCGAGCACCGGGCAGGGCCCGCGACAGGGACGAGTGAGGGGGCGGCCGGTCGGACCGGCCGCCCCCTCATGCGACAGGGACTACGGCTGCGGAGTGGCGTGCGGGGTGCACGTCACGTCGGCGGCGTCCGTCCTGCCGGTGAGCAGGTAGGAGTCCACCCGCCCGTTGATGCACGGGTTCACCAGACCGGTCACACCGTGCGAGCCCGCGCCCTGCTCGGTGATCAGGCGGGAGCCCTTGAACCGCTTGTGCAGCTCGACGGCTCCGGCGTACGGCGTGGCGGCGTCGTTCGTGGACTGCACGATGAGAACGGCCGGCAGACCCTTGCCGGTCTTCACGTTCACCGGGGTCTGCTGCTTGACCGGCCAGGTGGCGCACGGCAGGTTCATCCACGCGTTCGCCCAGGTCATGAAGGGATACTGCGCGTGGAGCCGCGTGTTGTCCCGGTCCCACTTCCTCCAGCTGGTGGGCCACTGGGCGTCGGTGCACTCGACGGCCGTGTACACGGCGTTGCCGTTCTCCGAGGAGATGTTGCCGGCCGTGTCGGTCAGGTCGGGGGCCGCGGCGTCGACGAGCGCCTGGGTGTCACCGGCGACGTACTTGCTGAACACCGAGGCGACCGGTACCCACGAGGAGTCGTAGTACGGGGCGCTCTGGAAGAAGGAGATCAGCTCGGCGGGGCCGACGACGCCGCCCAGCGGGCTCTTCTTCGCGGTGGCGCGCAGCTTCAGCCACTGGTCCTGCACCTTGGCGCGGGTGTCGCCGAGGTGGAAGGTGGCGTCGTTCTTGGCGACCCAGTCCTCCCAGTTCTTCCAGCGGCCCTCGAAGGCGATGTCCTGCTCCAGGTTCGCCTGGTACCAGATGTTCTCGCGCGACGGGTTGACGACGCTGTCGACGACCATGCGGCGGACGTGCCCCGGGAAGAGCGTGCCGTAGACGGCGCCGAGGTACGTGCCGTACGAGACGCCCAGGTAGTTGAGCTTCTTCTCACCGAGCGCGGCCCGGATGACGTCCAGGTCGCGCGCCGTGTTGGGCGTGGTCATCTGCGCCAGCACGGCCTTGCCGCTGCGCTCGGCACAGCCGTCCGCGTACTCGGCGGCCAGCTTGCGCTGGGCACGCTTTTCGGCCTCGGAGTCCGGGACCGGGTCCGCCTTGGGCGCCTTGACGAACTCCTGCGGGTCGATGCAGGAGATGGGCGCCGAGTGGCCGACACCGCGCGGGTCGAAGCCCACGAAGTCGTACGCCTTGGCGGTGTTCGCCCACAGCGGGTTCTTGGTGGTGACACGGCGCGGGAAGCGCATGCCCGAACCACCGGGGCCGCCCGGGTTGTAGACGAGCGCGCCCTGGCGCTCCTCCTTGGTGCCGGTGTTCCCGATGCGGTCCACGGCCAGCTTGATCTGCTTGCCGTTCGGGTGGGCGTAGTCCAGCGGCACGCTGACCCAGCCGCACTGGATCGGCTTCTCGAAGCCCCAGTCCGCCGGGCAGTCCTGCCAGTCGATCCCGGCCTTGGCGGCCCGCTCGGCGGCGATGGCCGCTCCGCGCTGCTCGCGGCTCTGACCGTGCCGCGAGTCGGCGGTGGCCGACGGGGCCGCGACGGCTCCGGCTATCAGGGTCGCCGTGACGAGCGCTCCGGCCGAACCGAGCGCTGCCACCCGTCTCGTAGGTCTCTTGGACCTCAAGTTGGGACCTCCCCGTACATCGTTGCGATTGATACGGGGGATCCTTGCCGCTGTGAGGTCCCTGAGAACAGATGTGACCGGTGTTCTTTACTAATCCGATAGACGGTACGGGTTGTTCCGTTGAGCGGTGAATCTGTTGTGAATCGGCCTTCGATCAAGGGCAGTTGACGTCACATCATCTGGGTCAAGTGAGCTCGCGCAGCGCCTCGTCGAGCACCCGCCGCAGGAGCAGCGCGTCGGGCGCGAGCGCCGTCACGAGCACGGCGGGCCCGGCGAGCGGGCTGAGCGCCGCGTATTCGCCCAGCAGTCGCGCCGACGGCACCTCCTGCTCGAACTCCGGTCGTACGACGACGAGTTGTCCCAGTGCCCGATGTCCCGCGAGGACAGCGGGCCCGTCCCAGCCGCCGGGCGCACCGGGACCGCACGCCAACTCCTGGTCGAGCAGGGCCCGTCCGTCGAGCCGCACGGTGAGACGACTGGTGAGCCGTCCGGGTTCCTCACCCACGCGCCCGAGAACCTGCTCCTCCCGGAACACGAGCCGGGCGCCGCCCCGGAGGTCGACACGCGAGGAGACGGACAGGTCGCTTCCGCCGGCGGAGATCAACTGTTCCGGCAGCCACGACAGTTCACCACCGTCGGCGACATCCAGGATCACGTCGTAGCGGGCCTCGCCCTTGGCCTGTCCGGGCAGGGCGATGGTGGCTGCGGCCGAGCCGACCCGCAGTCGCGCGCCCGCACCGATACGCGCCTCGACGGTGAGGTGGTCGCCGCCGAGCGGTCCGCTCATCGCCCCGACCAGCATCACGCGCGCCTCGGACCCGCTGCCCCGGATCCGGCGCAGGGCGAGCGGCCCCTCCCCGTCCAGTACCGGCAGCGAGGTCCCGCCGCGGCCGTCGTCCCGGGCCTCGATCCGCGCGGTGGCGCGCAGTCCCGCCGTCGTCATGCCGTCCACGCCGCGAGTCGTTCCCGCACCCAGCCGGCGACCGCCGTGACCCCGCCCTCGGTGCGCAACGACTGGAAGACCACGGGAAGTTCGGCCCGCTGCGTCTTGGCGTCGGCCGCCATCCGGCCCAGATCGGACCCGACGTACGGCGCCAGGTCGGTCTTGTTCACGACGAGCAGGTCGGCCGTCGTGACACCGGGCCCGCCCTTGCGCGGGATGTCGTCCCCGCCCGCGACGTCGATCACGAAGATCTGCGCGTCGACCAGCCCCTTGGAGAAGGTCGCCGTGAGGTTGTCGCCGCCGGATTCGACGAGGATCAGATCCAGCGGCCCGATCTCGTCCTCCAGGTCCTCGACCGCTTCGAGGTTCGCGGAGATGTCGTCGCGGATCGCGGTGTGCGGACAGGCGCCCGTCTCGACGGCGGTGATCCGCTCGGGCGGCAGCACCGCTTCCCGCAGCAGGAACTCGGCGTCCTCGCGGGTGTAGATGTCGTTGGTGACGACGGCGAGGGACAGCTCGTCGCGCAGCGCCCGGCAGAGCGCGGCGACGGTGGCTGTCTTCCCGGAACCGACGGGGCCACCGAGCCCTATCCGCAGGGCACGGCGCGAGCCGTCGGGCCGGTGGGCATCGGCGCTGATCGCGGACGGTCCCTCGTGAGTGTGGTCGAGATGCACGGTACGGCTCCAACTTCGTTCGGTCCGCGCCGGCACGAGACGGCCTGTCCGTGGTGGGCGGACCAGGCCTTTCGGGGCCGGTGGCGGGGTTGCGGGGACGGCTGCCCCGGAGGTTATGAGTCCCCTGACGGATCGAGTGGGACCGACACCTCCGGGAAGGGTGGGGGTAAAGGGGTGGCCGAGTGCGACGGCGGCTGCCCCGCGGGTTCGCTGTGACGCGGAGCCCCGCGGAATCTCCGCGACGCGAAGGCCCATGGACTCCCTGCGACGCGAAGACCCGTGGACGCTCGCGAAGCGAAGACCCGTCGACTCCCCTGGAACGCGAAGTCCTGCGGGACCTCCGCGCCGCGAAGGCCCGTGGACTTCTTGCGCTGTGAAGTCCTGCAGATTCCCTGCGCTGTGGAGTCCCGTGGTCTCCCAGAGTCCGAGAGGTCCGAGGTTCCCGGCGATCTGAAGGCCCGCAGGCTCACGGTGATCTGAAAGCCCGCGCCGGCTACGACGCGAAGAGACGTACCGGCCAGGCCGCATGCGCCTCCGCGCTGATCTCCAGCAGCGGCGCCGACGCCGCGGGCAGCGCCTCGACCCCGTCGTCGAGGACCCGCCGCGCCGCACTCGCCGCCGCGTGAGCGACGACGTCCAGCTCCGGCGCGAGCCGGGCCAGCGCGGCTGTCGCGTCGAACGGATCAAGACTGAGCAACCGCACGGTCGCCGACGCCGGCCCGCCGACACACTCGTACGCGGAGCAGTACGCGGCGTCCTCGGGCCCCAGTCCGGCAGCCCGCGCGGCCACGCCCAGTACGACCGGCTGATGAGCTCCCTTGGGGAACTCCCGTGCCAGCGCGTCGAGTTCGGCGGAGGGCCAGGTCGCCCTGGCCGCCCGCATGAGCTGCCGCCCCAGCCGGCGCGCGGTGACCCTCAGCGCGAGCGAGGGTGTGCGCGCGTCGGCGGCCGCGTCCAGGGCCACCGGATCGAACCCGAGCGCGCCCGCCGCGGCCAGTGCGGCCGCGACGAGTCCGGTCGTGTGCAGACGGCCCCGGCAGAAGTCCTCCAGGGTCGCCGCTCCGGTGATCCGCCCGGCCTTGACGGCCGCCTCGGCCCCGCCGGAGTGCGCGTGCCCTCCGGCGGGAAAGCGGCCGTCGGCCAGGACGAGAAGCGCTGCCCGGGACATCAGAAGAGGAAGTAACGCTGGGCCATGGGCAGTTCGGCGGCCGGAGTCGCCTCGACGAGCTCCCCGTCGATGTGCACGGCGAAACTGTCGGGGTCGATCCGTACCTCCGGCCGAGCGTCGTTCTCCCGCATGTCGGCCTTGGTCACCGCCCGCGTCGACTCGATGGCCACGAACCGCTTGCCGAGGGAGAGCCTCTCCGGCAGCCCGTCCTCGATGGCGAGCGGTGCCACGAAGTTGAACGAGTTCGCGGCCGGGGCCCGCCCGATCGCCCCGAACATCGGCCGGGGCAGGACCGGTTGCGGGGTCGGGATGGACGCGTTGGCGTCGCCCATCTGCGCGTAGGCGATCTGGCCGCCCTTGATCACGAGGTGCGGTTTGACCCCGAAGAACGCGGGCTGCCACAGCACCAGGTCGGCGAGCTTGCCGCTCTCCACGGAACCGATCTCGCGGGCGAGGCCCTGTGCGAGCGCAGGGTTGATCGTGTATTTGGCGACATAGCGACGTACGCGATGGTTGTCCGCGCGGCCGTCACCCGGCAGCGCGCCCCGGCGCCGTTTCATCACGTGGGCCGTCTGCCAGGTCCGCATGATGACCTCGCCGACGCGGCCCATGGCCTGGGAGTCCGAGGAGATGATCGAGATGGCGCCGAGGTCGTGGAGTATGTCCTCGGCCCCGATGGTCGAGGGCCGGATACGGGACTCGGCGAAGGCCAGGTCCTCGGGCACCGCCGGGTTCAGGTGGTGGCAGACCATCAGCATGTCGAGGTGTTCCTCGGCGGTGTTGACGGTGTAGGGCCGGGTCGGGTTGGTGGAGCTGGGCAGCACGTGCGGCTCGGAGACCACGGTCATGATGTCCGGCGCGTGCCCGCCGCCCGCACCCTCCGTGTGGTACGCGTGGATGCCGCGTCCGGCGATCGCGGCGAGGGTGTCGGCGACGAACCCGGCCTCGTTGAGGGTGTCGGTGTGGATGGCGACCTGGACGCCGGTGCGGTCGGCGACGGTGAGCGCGGCGTCGATCGCGGCGGGCGTCGAACCCCAGTCCTCATGGATCTTCAGGCCGAGCGCGCCGCCCCGGATCTGCGACAGCATCGCGTCGTGCGAGACGGTGTTGCCCTTGCCGAGCAGACCGAAGTTGAGCGGGTACCCCTCCATCGCCTCCAGCATCCGGGCCAGATGCCAGGGACCCGGCGTGACAGTGGTCGCCTTGGAGCCCTCGGCGGGGCCCGTGCCGCCGCCGACGAGTGTCGTGATGCCGGAGGCGAGCGCCTCGTCGGCGATCTGCGGGCAGATCAGATGGACGTGGGCGTCGATGGCGCCCGCGGTCAGGATCCGCCCGTTGCCCGCGATGATCTCGGTCTCGGGACCGATCACCAGGTCGGGATGGACACCGTCCATGGTGTCCGGGTTGCCGGCCTTGCCGATGCCGGAGATCCGGCCGTCGCGCATGCCGACGTCTGCCTTGACGATCCCCCAGTGGTCGACGATCACGACACCGGTGATGACCGTGTCCGGGGTGCCGTCTGCGCGCGTAGCGCGCGCCTGGCCCATGGATTCCCGGATGACCTTGCCACCGCCGAACACCGCCTCGTCACCGGCGAGTCCGGGCCCGCCGGAACGGTCCTCCTCGATCTCGATCAGCAGGTCGGTGTCCGCGAGGCGGATACGGTCGCCGGTGGTGGGGCCGAACAGATCGGCGTACGCGGCACGCGAGATCTCAGGCATCGAGGGCACCTCCGGTCTCACCGCGGAGTCCGGGCACCACGCGGGCGCCGGCGAGCGGGACGAGTTCGACGTCGACGGGGATCCCGGGTTCGAAGCGCACGGCGGTGCCGGCGGCGACGTTGAGCCGCTTGCCGCGCGCGGCATCGCGATCGAACTCCAGACCGGGGTTGGCCTCGGCGAAGTGGTAGTGGGAGCCGACCTGGACGGGGCGGTCGGCGGCGTTGAGGACGGTCAGTCGGGTGACCGCACGGCCCTCGTTGAAGACGACGGGCTCGTCGGCGAAGAGGATCTCTCCGGGAATCACGGCGCTCGCTCCCCCGTCAGACGATCGGGTCGTGGACGGTGACCAGCTTGGTGCCGTCCGGGAAGGTCGCCTCGACCTGGACGTCGTGGATCATCTCGGGGATGCCCGTCATGACGTCGTCCCGGGTGAGGATCTTGCGCCCGGAGGACATCAGCTCGGCGACGGTACGGCCGTCACGGGCGCCTTCGAGGATGTGCGACGTGATCAGGGCGACGGCCTCGGGGTGGTTCAGTTTCAGTCCGCGGGCCCGGCGCTTCTCGGCGACATCGGCGGCCACATGGATCAGCAGCCTCTCCTGCTCGTGCGGGGTCAGTTGCACGGCGTCCCACCTCACATCCTCGCTCCGGACCGTGCGGGGCCCGGTGGCCGCAGCCACCAAAACCCCTGGTGGCGTGGATGGGCACGCTAGTTGGCCGGAGTTTCGAGGACGTTAACCAGCCTGTGCTCCCTCCAGGGCCGGGCGGCCGGGCTCCGTCACGAGCGCGGGGCCGCCCCGCTTCCCCGGTTTCATCTCGCCGGGCCACGCCGACACACCGGGAAGCCGCGACGCCGTCAGGGACCGGACCGTATACGGCATACCGAGCGGTTGCGGTAGCCATACCGCGCCGTGGGCGGCCATGGTCCTGGTCGCAGCCGTCCCACCGTCCGGCGGCGGTCAGCCGGTCCGTCGGCAGGTCGGCAGGTCGGCAGGTCGGCAGGTCGGCAGGGGAGGGTCAGCGACTACGAGGCGCTCGGCCCCCGGTGCTCCGCGGCGATGCCGAACCGCTGGCGTTCGCGGGGCGCGGACGCCACGTCGCGGACGCTGGACAGGGAGCTGATCACCTGCTCGTCGGCGGGCTCCTGAAGTTTTTCGAGGCGCTCCAGGTCGGCGGCGGAGACCAGGGCGACGAGGGGCTTCCCGTGGCGCGTCACGACGACGCGCTCACCGCCGTACACGACGCGGTTGATCAGTTCGGCGAGCTCAGCCCTGGCTTGCGTCACCGGAATCTCGTAGGCCATGACGTCCAGCTTAGACCGGGCCTCCGACACTCCGGGCGGTGCAAGATCCCGCCGGCCGACGGCGCACGGAGTCTCCGACCGCCTCCCGGTCCAGGGACGCCGCCGTTTTCGCTCTCAGCATGGCCCCCTCCCCCAGAGACGTACGTCCTGTACATTTTTTACATACGTCGACCAGAGGAGGCGCGCACCATGGACAGCCCGTCCGCCCGCCACGTCCTGCCCGAGTTCACCGAGCGCACCAGCGCCGGGCACCGCACGCTGGATCCGTATTCGAAGCTGCTGAGCGAGCGGATCGTGTTCCTCGGGACGCCGATCGACGACACCTCGGCCAACGACGTGACGGCGCAGTTCATGTACCTCGAACACCAGGCGCCCGAGCAGGACATCTCGCTCTACATCAACTCCCCGGGCGGCTCCTTCGGCGCGATGACCGCGATCTACGACACGATGCAGTTCGTCACCTGCGACGTCGAGACGATCTGCCTCGGCCAGGCGGCGTCGGCGGCGGCCGTCCTGCTGGCCGGCGGAGCTCCGGGCAAGCGGCTCGCCCTGCCGGGGGCCCGCGTCCTCATCCACCAGCCGTCGGTCCCGGAGCCGATCCAGGGGCAGGCGAGCGATCTGGTCATCCAGGCCGAGGAGTTGGTGCGTACCCGCGAGGTCCTGGAGGAGATGCTCGTTCGGCACACGGGGCAGAGCCGGGAGCGGGTCGCGGCGGACATCGAGCGGGACAAGATCCTCGACGCGCCGGCGGCGCTGGCCTACGGGCTGATCGACCGGATCGTCCCGAGCCGCAGGGCCTCGCGCGAAGCGCCCGGCGCGAGGTGACCGGCCGATGATCCCGGATCTTCCCCCGCTGCCCGCGCTGACCCGAGCCGAGGCCGAGCTGATCGACCGCTACCTCGACGTGGTCGACCTGGTCGGCCGGATCAATCCGGCCCGCCCAGGGGACACCTATCGCGGCCTGAGGGCGGCTCAGGCACTGGTCGGCAAGGCGACGGCCCTGCGGGACGCCCTCGCGCTGATGCACCAGCGGGGCGAGAGCGAGGTGCACGCCCCGACCCTGGCTCAGGCGCTGCGGGTTCTCGACGGAGAGCGGCGGGCGGCCAGGGTCACCGTGCCGCCCGAGTCCGGCAGTTGACGCACCCCCACCCGGGGCCGGTACGCGCCGCATCTCCGCGACGTCCGGCCCACGACTCAAACGGACCGGATGGTGTACCCCCCGATGGCGTAGCGAACGATCCTTTCTGCGACCCCTCCAAGTTGCGCAACACGCCGGGCTGAAAGGCGGGATGAAGCCTTCCGATGCAGGTGCGGGCCTCGTAGGTGTCCCCAACACCCCCTCGAACAGAGGGGTGTCCACCCGAACGGGTGAGTGGTGAGTAAGCCCACAAAACACCGGTTCCGCTCGGATTTTCCGACACTCATGAGTGAAGATCCCTTCCGACGACAAGCCCCCGCCACAGCGGCGGGGCGGTCCGGGCGGACGCCGAGTCCTGCCGCCGCCCGGATGACCGGTCGACAGATGTGCATCGGCAGGAGTGGAGGACCCAGCACGACGGGTCGCCGGAGCAATCCGGGCGGTCCTTGGGGTGAAGCCGCAGCTGCGGCCGGGCAACTTCGCCAGCCCGAATCCGACAGGTCATCCTTCACAGGCGGCTGACGAAGGGTTGCGCATGACTGCGCTCAATCGTGTCCCGTCGCTGTGGACCCGGGCCGGTACGGCCTCGGCGCTCACCATCGCCGCCGTGGGCGGCAGCCTCGTGGTCCCAGGCGTCGCACCCGACGCCCAGGCGGCCACGCCCGCGACGAAGGCACTTCAGGTCGCGGCGTCGAAGCACGGCTCCCCGTACAAGTGGGGCGCCACAGGACCGCACCGCTTCGACTGCTCCGGGCTCACGCTCTACTCGTACAAGAAGGCGGGCAAGAAGCTGCCTCGTACGGCCGCGGCACAGTACAACAAGACGCACCATGTCTCGGCCTCGCACCGCAAGGCCGGTGACCTCGTGTTCTTCCACTCGGGCCGGAACGTGTACCACGTCGGCATCTACGCCGGGAAGGGAAAGATCTGGCACTCCCCGAAGACCGGGGAAGTGGTGAAGCTCCAGAAGATCTGGACGAGAAGCGTCTGGTACGGCAGGGTCAGCTGACCCCGTCCCTGGGGCGGCGGCACACGCCGCCGCCCCAGGGGCACGCCTGTGCCGTGGCGCGACGAGGCGTCCGTCTCAGGTCCTCAGAGGCTCCAGCACCAGGACGAGGCCCAGGACGGTGAGCGCGCCGCCTGTGACCGCCTCCACGGCGCGTGCGGCCCGCGGCCCGCGCAGCCACCGTCCGAGCCGGTCCACCAGGAGCGCGACCGCCGGGAACCACAGCAGGGCCAGAACGACCACGATCAGCGCCAGCAGGAGCGTCCGCGGCATCGCGGGGCTGCCCGCCGGCACGAACTGCGGCAGCAGGCTGAGAAACGTGATGGGCGCCTTCGCATTGAGCGCGTTGGTGACGAAGCCCTGCCGCAGCGGACGCGCCCCCGCGCCCGCCTCGTACGCCACCGCCCGACGCGCACCACGGCCCGCCTCCCCCGCCACCGCCCCACGCGCACCACGGCCCGCCTCCTCCGCCCCACGCGAGCGCCGGCCCGCTTCCTCCGCCGCCGTCTCCCGCGGGCCCGAGCCCACCCCGTCGGCCGCCATCGCGCGCGGACGCCCCAGCGAGTGCAGCGTGCGCAGGCCCAGGTACAGCACATAGGCACCGCCGAGCAGCTGGAGCGTCCGGAACAGCGCCGGCACGGCGGTGAGGACCGCGGCGACCCCGGCGACGGCCAGCGCGGTGTGCAGCAGCAGCCCGCCCGTGATGCCCAGGGCGCACGCGACTCCGGCCCGGCGTGAGACGAGGGCGTTGCGTACGACGACGGTGAAGTCGGCGCCCGGCATGGCGACCATGCCCGCGGCGACGCCCGTGAAGGCGATGAGCTGTGCGTCCATGCCACCAGGTTGCCCGGCCAAGGCCTTCAGCAGGTATGTCGAATATCCTGGGCCGGGCTTAAGCAATCGTTTAGACCACGTGGTGTACCAGCGGACCGGGGAGAGGCGCGATGTACGACCCGACGCGGCTCGCGGCTCTGGTGGCGGTCGCCGAGGCGGGGTCGATCACCCGGGCCGCCGAGCGCCTCGGGTACACCCCGCCGGCGCTGTCCCAGCAGGTGGCGAAGCTGGAACGGGAGGCGGGGGCGACGCTGCTGGTGCGCTCCCATCGCGGGACACGGCTCACCGGTGCGGGTGAGCTGCTGGTGGCGCGGGCCCGCCGGGTCCTCGACGAGATGGAGCTGGCCCGGCACGAACTGGCCCGTCTGACGGGACTTTCGGGCGGCACACTGCGGCTCGGCACCTTCCAGACGGCCGGCATCCATCTGCTGCCGCCCGTTCTCAGCGCCTTCCGCCGGGCCCACCCGGACGTGGAACTCGCGGTCGCCGACTACGAACCTCCGCACGGGATCGCGGCGGTCGCGGCCGGCGATGTGGACCTGGCACTCACGCATGCCTACCAGCCCGCCGCACCGGTCCCGCTGCCGTCCTCCGTGGCCGTCGAGCCGGTGCTGGTCGAGGAGCTGGTGCTGGTGACCGCTCCCGGCCACCTCCTCGCGGGCGGTTCGGCGCGGCTGCCGCTCGCCGAGCTCGCCGGGCAGCCGCTGATCAGCATGGCCCCGGACCACCCTCCCCGGCAGGCTGTGGAGGCGGCGCTCGCCCGTGCGGGGGCCACACCGGCGGTGCTCGTCGAGACTCCGGGGTACGCCCTGGTGTGCGCGCTGGTCAGCGCCGGGCTCGGGATCGCGGTCGTGCCGGAGATGGTGGCGGCGACAGCGGCGACACCGGTGGGAACACGGTTGCTGGAACCGGGAGATCTGCGCCGTACGATCTCGGTCGTCCACCGGACGGACGTGACGGCACCCGCGGCCGACGCGTTCCGTGCCCTGCTGCGCGGAGCGTTCGGGCGAGCCGCAGGGCACCGAACCGGAAACCGGGCGGATGGCTAGGTCCTGTCCGAACGGGCTGTCCGAAGGACGTGCCCGGACGTGTCCTACGGCTCCTGGGGTCCCGCGGCCGCGACCGGCTGGACCGGTACCGTCCACGGGAGTTCGATGGAGACGGTCTTGCCGCCCTCCCGGGTCGGCCGGACGCTGAGCCTGCCACCGCATTCGGCGGTCAGCCAGCGGATGATCACCATGCCGCGACCGTTGTCCTGCTGGACGGCCGCGGGCAGCCGCTTCGGAAAGCGCGGATGGCTGTCGGTGACTCCGATGCGCAGGTGCTCTTCCCGGTCGAGGCGCACGCCGACCGTGAACGTGGGTGACTGCCCGAACGTGTGCTGTACGGCGTTGGTGGCCAGTTCGGACACGATCAGGCGTACGGTTTCGGCGACTTCGGAGTCGCACGGCAGGCCCCATTCGGCCAGCACTTCGGCGACGAATTTACGGGCCACGGAAACCGAGACGGGATCGCTCGGCAGCGTGACGGATGCTTCCTGGTGATCTGCCATGGCGACGTCGTCCCTTTCCCACGGGACCGGATCCCGACACCGAGCGGACGGTTCGAGTACGGTCCCGGACTGGTGCTTGCGCCAGACTGCCATTACCGGGCCCGTCACGGGTGCGATCCACCGAGTAATGCATATATCTGTCGCTCGATGCGGTGAACTCTGCGTCGGCAGAGCGTATTAGGGCGACTTGGAAGGAGTAAGGAGAACGGCCATGCAGCACGGTCCCGCGGTGCGCCGCCGCAAGCTGGGTGCCGAACTACGCGCGCTGCGCGCCGGTTCGGGCCTCACGAGCGGCGAGGCGGCCCGCCTGCTCGGCTGGCACCAGTCGAAGGTGAGCCGCATCGAAACCGGCACCAGCGGGGTGAAACCGGCCGATGTGGAACGCCTGTTGGACGCGTACGACGTCGAGGATCCGGAACTGCGGGAACTCCTCGTCGTGTTGGCGGGGTCCGAGGGCAACGGCCGTCACCACTGGTGGCACGCGTACCGCGGGGTGCTCCCGCCCGCGTACCGCGACTTCATCAGTCTGGAGTCGGGGGCCAGCGGCATGCGCACGTTGGAGACCTCCGTCGTACCCGGACTGCTGCAGACGCCGGAGTACGCCCGCGCGGTGACGCGGGCCGCCGTGGGCGGACTGGAGGAGAGCAAGCTCGACGCCCTGGTCGAGGTGCGCCTGGCCCGGCAGGACGTGCTGCGTTCGAACCCGCCGCTGAGACTGTCCGCGGTTCTGGACGAAGCGGTGCTACGACGGGAGGTCGGCGGCCCGGAGGTCATGGCACGCCAACTGCGCCGGCTGCGGGAGTCCGCCACCCTGCCTCAAGTGCGGCTCCAGGTGCTGCCGTTCGCCGCCGGGGCTCACATCGGAGTCACCGGGCCTTTCGTTATTTTCTCATTTCCGAACACAACTGATCTGGATGTGGTTGTTCTCGACCACTTGACGAGTAGCCTCTACCTCGAACGGAAAGAAGACCTCCAGGCCTACACCGAGGCCTTCAACGCCCTTCAGTTCCACGCCCTTTCGCCCGAGGACTCGTTGGACTACATCGCCGGGATAGGTGACGGCGCGTAAGGAGGCAACCTTCATGTCTGCAATGCCTCGGTACGTACCCTCCAGCACTTCACTGCACGACGTGCGATGGCTGCGCAGCAGCCGCAGCACGGGAATGAACAACTGCGTCGAGACGGCACGCCCGAGCTCCGGCCCCTGGTCCGGAATGGTCGCGGTGCGCGATTCCAAGAACCCGGCGGGCCCCGCCCTGCTGTTCGCTCCCGGCGTCTGGGAGGGGTTCATCACCGGACTGCGCTGACCCCGCACGGTTCACGGTTCAAAGCTCCACCGGTTCATCGCACCACCGCATCACGGCTCCGCAGCTCCACCGCTCCACCGCTCCACCGCTCCACCGGTTCATCGCACCACGGTTGACCGGTTCACCGGTTCCGGCTGATCACGTCCACCGCGTGCTCGATCTGCTCGTCGGTGAGGTCCGCGCGGGCCGTCAGCCGCAGCCGCGAAATGCCGTCGGGCACCGACGGGGGACGGAAACAGCCGACGACGAGGCCCGCCTCGCGGCAGTCGGCCGCCCATCGCACCGCTCGTTCGGGGGACGGTGCCCGCACGGAGACGACAGCGGCGTCCGGCCGTACGGCGGCGAGACCCTCCGCCGTCAGACGGGTGTGCAGTGCCGTGGCCACCGCCCTGGCCCGCGCCGCCCGCTGCGGTTCGCGGCGCAGCAACCGCAGCGCCGACAGGGCCGCGCCCGTGGCCGCCGGCGCCAGGCCGGTGTCGAAGATGAAGGTGCGCGCCGCGTTGATCAGATGGTCGATGACCGCCGCCGGGCCGAGGACGGCGCCGCCCTGGCTGCCGAGCGACTTGGAGAGCGTGACGGTCACGACGACGTCCGGGTCTCCCGCGAGCCCCGCCGCGTACGGGGCGCCCCTGCCGCCGTCGCCCAGGACACCGAGTCCGTGCGCGTCGTCGAGGATCAGTCCGGCGCCGTACTCCCGGCAGGCGAGGGCGAGTTCGGAGAGGGGTGCCGCGTCGCCGTCCACCGAGAAGACCGTGTCGGAGACGGTCACGGCGGGTCCCTCGTGGGTACTGAGCGCCTTGCGCACACCGTCGGGGTCCGCGTGTCCCACGACCTGTGTGGTGCCGCGGGCCAGCCGGCAGCCGTCGATCAGCGAGGCGTGGTTGCCCGCGTCCGAGACGACGAGCGAGCCGTGCGGCGCGAGCGCGGTGACGGCGGCGAGGTTGGCCGCGTAGCCCGAGGACAGGACGAGCGCCGATTCGAAGCCGCAGAAGTCGGCCAGCTCGCGTTCCAGTTCGCTGTGCAGTTCGGTGGTGCCGGTGACGAGCCGGGAGCCCGTCGCGCCGCCGCCCCACCGGCGCGCGGCCTGGGCCGCGCCCTCGGTGACCTCCGGATGGCGGGAGAGCCCGAGATAGTCGTTGCTCGCGAGATCGAGGAGCGGCGAGTCGGCGGGACGCGGGCGCAATGTACGCACGAGTCCGGCCCGGCGGCGCGCCTCGGCCTGCTCGTCGATCCAGCCGAACGCCATGTGTCCTCCGGGGCTCGCGGCAAGTGCGGTGGTGGGTGTTTTGTAGGCAGTGCACAGACCCTAGCGGTCGCTCCGGCGGCCCAGGATGTGGCAATACCCACACGTCGAACCATCTCTGTTGTGCAAACTCTCCTTGGCCGAGAGCGGTCGCATGGTCCAGGATCGGACCTCATGGACCTGCTGAACACGCTGGTGGAAAAGGGGCTTCGGCGCGAGCTGCCGAGCCGCGACGAGGCGCTGGCCGTACTGGCCACCTCCGACGACGACATGCTCGATGTGGTGGCCGCGGCCGGCAAGGTACGCCGGCACTGGTTCGGCCGACGGGTGAAACTGAACTATCTCGTCAACCTGAAGTCGGGTCTGTGCCCGGAGGACTGCTCGTACTGCTCGCAGCGCCTCGGCTCCACGGCCGGCATCCTCAAGTACAGCTGGCTCAAGCCCGACGAGGCCTCCCGGGCTGCGGCCGCCGGGCTCGCCGGGGGCGCCAAGCGGGTCTGTCTGGTGGCCAGTGGGCGCGGCCCGACGGACCGTGACGTGGACCGGGTCTCCGACACCATCAAGGCGATCAAGGACCAGAACGAGAACGTCGAGGTCTGCGCGTGCCTCGGCCTGCTCTCCGACGGCCAGGCCGAGCGTCTGCGCGAGGCGGGCGCGGACGCCTACAACCACAACCTGAACACGTCCGAGGGGACGTACGGGGAGATCACGACCACCCACACGTACGCCGACCGGGTGGACACGGTCCAGAAGGCGCACGCGGCGGGGCTGTCCGCCTGCTCGGGTCTGATCGCGGGCATGGGCGAGTCGGACGAGGACCTCGTCGATGTCGTGTACGCCCTGCGCGAGCTCGACCCCGACTCCGTTCCGGTGAATTTCCTGATCCCGTTCGAGGGAACCCCGCTCGCCAAGGAGTGGAACCTCACCCCGCAGCGCTGTCTGCGCATCCTCGCCATGGTCAGGTTCGTCTGCCCGGACGTCGAGGTCCGCATCGCCGGCGGCCGCGAGGTCCATCTGCGCACCCTCCAGCCGCTCGCCCTGAACCTCGCCAACTCGATCTTCCTCGGTGACTACCTCACCAGCGAGGGCCAGGCGGGCAAGGCCGACCTGGAGATGATCGCGGACGCCGGCTTCGAGGTGGAGAACGCGGGCGAGGTGACGCTGCCGGAGCACCGCGCGTCGGCGGCCGGTGGCTGCGGGTCGCACACGGAGGCCGGGTGCGGATCGCACGGCGGCTCCGGGTGCGGATCGCACGCGGAGGCCGGATGTGGGTCCCAGGAGGGCGCCGGGGTGTGCGGTTCCGCCGCCGCGGTTCCGGCCGAGGCGCCCGCCGACGCCCGAACGGACCTCGTCTCCGTGCGCCGCCGCGGTGCCGGAACGGATCTCGCGCCCAATGCCTGACCCGTCGGTGCCTGACCTGTCCGCGCCTGACCTGTCCGTGCCCGACCTGTCCGTGCCCGACCTGTCCGTGCGGGAGCTGCTCGACCTCGACCGGCGGCACGTCTGGCATCCGTACGGGCCCATGCCCGGCCGCCAGGAGCCGCTGGTCGTGGAGTCGGCGAGCGGGGTCCGGCTGCGCCTGGCCGGCGCCACGGGCGAGCTGATCGACGGCATGTCGTCCTGGTGGTCGGCGATCCACGGCTACAACCACCCGGTCCTGAACGACGCGGCACGCGGCCAGTTGGAGCGCATGAGCCACGTGATGTTCGGCGGGCTCACCCACGAGCCCGCCGTACGGCTGGCGAAGCGACTGGTCGACATCTCGCCGGAGGGGCTGGAGCACGTCTTCCTCGCCGACTCCGGCTCGGTCTCCGTCGAGGTGGCCGTCAAGATGTGCCTCCAGCACTGGCGCTCGCTCGGCCGCCCGGGCAAGCAGCGGCTGATGACCTGGCGCGGCGGCTATCACGGGGACACCTGGCAGCCCATGTCGGTGTGCGACCCCGAGGGCGGGATGCACGAGCTGTGGCAGGGCGTGCTCCAGCGCCAGGTGTTCGCCGAGGCGCCGCCGGCCGCGTACGAGGAGTCGTACGCCGAGGGGCTGCGTGAGCTGATCGCGCTCCACGCCGACGAGCTCGCCGCCGTCATCGTGGAGCCGGTGGTGCAGGGCGCGGGCGGGATGCGTTTCCACTCCCCCGCGTATCTGCGGGTGCTGCGCGAGGCGTGCGACGCGCACGACGTGCTGCTGGTCTTCGACGAGATCGCGACCGGCTTCGGCCGTACGGGTGAGCTGTTCGCGGCGGACCACGCGGGCGTCACTCCGGACGTGATGTGCGTCGGCAAGGCGCTGACCGGCGGGTATCTGACGATGGCGGCGACACTGTGCACCGCACGGGTGGCCGACGGCATCTCGCGCGGCGACGTCCCGGTGCTCGCGCACGGCCCGACCTTCATGGGCAATCCGCTCGCCGCGGCGGTGGCGTGCGCGTCCATCGACCTGCTCCTCGGCCAGGACTGGCGCACCGAGGTGAAGCGGATCGAGACGGGTCTGCGGGAGGGCCTCGCGGAGGCGGCGTCCCTGCCGGGCGTCCGGGACGTACGGGTGCTCGGCGCGATCGGAGTCGTCCAGCTCGACCACGAGGTGGACATGAAGGCCGCGACGGCGGCCGCGGTGCGCGAGGGCGTGTGGCTGCGGCCGTTCCGCGACCTCGTCTACACGATGCCGCCGTACGTCACGGGCGACGCGGACCTGGCACGGATCACGCGCGCGGTGTGCGCGGCGGCGCGGGAGGGCTGAGATGTCGGTACTGGTGATCACGGGGACGGGCACGGAGGTCGGCAAGACGGTCGTCACGGCCGCCGTCGCCGCCACGGCTCTCGCGGCGGGGCGGTCCGTGGCCGTCCTGAAGCCGGCGCAGACGGGTGTAGGTCCGGACGAGCGCGGCGACGCCGATGAGGTGGCCCGGCTCGCGGGTGCCGTCACGACGCTCGAACTGGGCCGCTACCCGGAGCCGTTGGCGCCCGCGACGGCCGCCCGGCGGGCCGGCCTCGCGCCGGTGGGTCCGGTGGCGGTCGCGGAGGCCGCGGCCAAGCTGGCCACCGAGCACGATCTGGTACTGGTCGAGGGCGCGGGTGGTCTGCTCGTCCGGTTCGACGACGAGGACGGGACGCTCGCGGACGCCGCTCGGCTGCTCGACGCGCCCGTGCTGGTCGTCGCCTCGGCGGGGCTGGGCACGCTCAACACGACGGAGCTGACGGCTCGTGAACTGCGGCGCCGGGAGCTGGACTTCGCGGGTGTGGTGATCGGCAGCTGGCCGAACTCGCCCGATCTGGCGATGCGGTGCAATCTCGCGGATCTCCCGGCGGTGTCCGGGGCGCCTCTGCTGGGCGCGGTACCGGCCGGCGCAGGGTCCCACTCCCCCGCCGACTTCCGTGCGGGGGCGCCGAGTTGGCTGGACCACCGGTTGGGCGGACGCTGGAACGCCGAGGTCTTCGCCTCGGCACAGAAAGCCTGACGCCACGCGTCACCCGTCACCCGTCCCCTGCCCCCGCCATCCGTCGCTCGTCACCCGTCACCCGTCACCCGTCACCCGTCACCCAACAACCGCACCAGCTCGATCCGTGACCGAATTCCCAATCGTGTGAACACGCCTCGCAGATGGTGGTCGATGGTCCGCGGACTCAGCGCGAGCCGAGCGGCGATCTCCCGGTTCGTCGCCCCCTCGGCGGCCATGCGGGCCACCATCAGCTGCTGTGCGGTGAGCCGGGCGGCGAGATCCTCGGCGCCCCGCGCGGGTACCGCGGACTCACCGAGGACACGGAGTTCGGCCCGAGCCTGGGCGGCCCACTGCGGCGTCCCGAAGTGCTCGAACGCCTCAAGGGCACTGTGCAGCCGGTCCCGCGCCTGCGTGCGCTGCCGCAGCCGCCGCAGCGCTCCGCCGAACAGCAGCTCCGTGCGGGCGCGTTCGAAGTCGCGGGTGCCCGAAGCGTGCAGGTCGAGGGCGGTGCGGTAGTGCTCGACGGCCTCGGCACCGCCCACGAGGAGGGCACGGCTGCGGGCGCTGAGCGCGAGTTCGTCGGGGCTGCGTATGGTCCGCGCCCAGTGGTCGTAGTCGGCGTGGGCCGCGCGGGCCACCCGGGTTTCGCCGGTGCGGGCGGCCGCTTCGACGTACAGCGGGGTCGCCAGGTGCCGGACGGCCCGGTGTCCGTGGCCGGGGCCGAACCCGGCCAGGGCGCGCAGCCGGGCAGCCGCGGCGGCGAAGCGGCCGGCGCCGAGGTCGAGGAGGGCGAGCGCGAACAGGGCCAGCGCGGCGGGCAGGCCGAGTCCGCGCTCCAGGGCGTAGCGGCGGGCGGCCCCGGCACGCTGCCTGCACATGTCCTCGTCGCCGGTGAGGGCGGCGAACATCGCGAGGGCGGCCTGGAGATGACAGGCGGCGTTGTCCTGACCGGTGGCGTACGCCTGGCGCAGAGCGTCGAGAGTGGCGGCCTCGGCCGCGCGGGGCCGCCCGGTCCAGAACTCGGCGTAGGCACGGAATTCCATCGCCTGGGGCACGGCGACGGTCTCGCCCCTTGAGCGGGCCGCGGCGACGGCGCGGACGGCCGCGGTGGACGCGCCGGCGTGGTCGCCGAGCAGCAGCGCCGCGATGGTGGAGTGGATCAGCGCGGTGGGGTCGCCGCCGGGGCCGCAGCGTCCCGCGGCCGCCTTCAGGGCGTCCCGCGCGTCGTCGTAGCGGCCCTCTACGGCGGCCGCGAGCCCGCCGAGCGTGCCCGGCGGCGTGATGCCCAGCCGGTCGGCCACGGCGGCCGCCTCACGGCAGCGGCGCAGATCGCCGGTGTAGATGGCGGCTTCGGTGGCCCGGGCGAGGAGGTGCACAGCGGTGTCGCGGTGGCTCGCCGCACCGGAACTCCCCAGAAGCACGGGCCCACCGGACTCCACGGCGCCCTCAGACCGGGCGCGGGCGCCGGACCCCATGGCGCCGTCCAACCGTGCACGGACACCGGACTCCACGGCGCCCTCGGACCGGGCGCGGGCGCCGGACCCCACAGCACCGTCCGACCGCACGCGAACACCGGACCCCACAGCACCGTCCGACCGTGCACGGACGCCGGATCCCAAGGCGCCGTCGGGCCGCGCACCGACACCGGGCTCCGTGGTGTCGGGGACGTCCGCCCGCGTGCCGGCCGATGCGTTCGCGCGGCCCGCGTGCAGGGCCGCGGCGGTCAGCAGCGCGTCGAAGGCGTCGGTCGCGTTGCCCGCGCGCAGCGCGAGCAGGCCGCTCAGTCCGTCGTCGCTGGTGGACACGACCAGGCGTCTGGCCCGGTCTCCGTCGCCGGAACGCCAGGCGTCGGCGGCGGCCCGGGCGAGCAGCCGGGTGCGCTCGCCCGCGTCGGGCGCGAGCGCGGCGGCGCGTTCGGCGAGGGCACACGCCAGGGTGTGTTCGCCCACCCGGCGTGCCGTGCTCGCGGCCGCCGCGAGTTCCGCGGCGAGCCGTCTGCTGGGGCCGAGCGCCGCGGCGCCCCGATGCCAGGAGCGCCTGGGTGACTCTCCCTCGCCGCGCAGCACCCGGGCGAGCAGCCGGTGGACCGCGCGTCGCTCCGTCGTGGACGCGGTCTCGTAGGCCGCGATCCGCGTCCACGGGTCACGGAAGACGACCCCACCGGCGGTGGCGTGGGCGAGTCCGGCCGCTTCGGCGGCGTCGAGGGGCCGGGTGTCGAGCCGGGCCGCCGTCACGGCACGCGGGAAGGCGTGCGTGTCGACGGGGTACTGGTCGGCCGCCGCCAGAAGCAGGAGGAGACGGGTGTCGTCCGGCAGGGCGCGGATCGCCTGCCGGTCCGCCCGCAGCAGGACGGGAGGCTGGGCCGGGAGCGGTTCCAGACCGGTCAGTTGACGCTCGGTCAGCACCGAGGCGAGTGCCCGGGCCGCGTGCCGGTCGCCGTGCGCGGCCCGCAGAACACGTACGCGCACGCCCTCGGAGAGTGAGGGACCGAAGTCGGGTTCGGACAGCGAGGTGCCGAGGCCGGGTCCGGACTGTGGGGAGTCCGACTCGGCCTGCAGGCAGCCGTGTTCGGGCGGAGCCGCTCGGTGTTCGCGCTGGACGGGGTCGGGACGCCGCGACAGATGCGGGGGCTGAAGTGGCGAAGTGTGCGGGAGAGGCGGGGGGTTCACCGAAGTCACCACACGCATGACGTTACTGGCGAGTTAACTGGCAAGTAAAGACCGGCGATTTCACTGATGCGGCGCGCGTAGACCCGGGCTGACACTCCTGCCACCCCCACCCCTTCCAGGAGGCATCATGCAGCCTGTCCTGCGCCGCGTCGCCACGTTCGTCTCCGCCGTGGCCGCGACGCTTCTTCTGTCGCTGTCCCTCTCCGCGGCACCCGCCCAGGCGGCCACCCACAACCCCGTGGTCTTCGTGCACGGGCTCAGCAGTTCGTCGAGCAGCTGGGACGACTGGATCACCGACTTCAAGGCGGACGGCTACACGTCCTCCGAGTTGTTCGCGTGGTCCTACGACTGGTCGCAGTCGAACGTGACCACGGCGCAGCAACTGGCCACCGAGGTCAAGAGCGTGCTCGCGCAGACGGGCGCCTCGAAGGTCGACCTGGTCGTCCATTCCATGGGTGCGATGAGCTCGCGGTACTACCTCAAGAACCTCGGCGGTACGGCGTACGTGGACGACTTCGTCTCCGTCGCCGGGGTGAACCACGGGACGTCCGTCGCCTCGTGGTGCACTTGGTTGTATACGTCCTGCACCGAGATGTACACCGGCAGCTCGTTCCTGACGTCTCTGAACTCCGGTGACGAGACGCCGGGCAGTGTGACGTACGCCACCTACTGGTCGAACTGCGACGAGGCGCTGAATCCGGACAGCACAGCGCTGCTGTCCGGTGCCACGAATGTCGGTGTCGGCTGCATCTCGCACAACGACATGAACAACGACTACGGCGTCTACACACAGGTGCGTGGCTTCATCGCCTGACGCGCGGCGCGTGCGGCGGACGTCCCGGGGGGACAATCTCGGTAAGCACCGTCCCCTCGGGAGGTCCGTCATGCCGTTCAACCCGCTCCGGTCGGCCGGCTCGGGCAAGGTCTCTCCGGAGGCCGTGCACCATCCGGTGTTCGCCCGCTACTACGCCCGCCTCAGCGTCGGAGCGGAGACCCGGATGGGCATGGGCGGGGTACGCGACCGGCTGCTCGCCGGGCTGTCCGGGCGGGTCATCGAGATCGGCGCGGGCAACGGCCTGAACTTCGCGCACTATCCGGGCACCGTCTCGGAGGTCGTCGCCATCGAACCCGAGCGCCTTCTCCGGCAGTTGGCGGTGGAGGCGGCGCTGCGCTGCGAGGTGCCCGTCGATGTGGCGCCGGGTGCCGCGGAGGCTCTGCCGGTCAAGAGCGAGGCGTACGACGCCGCCGTGCTCTCGCTGGTGCTGTGCAGCGTGCGGGACGTGCCGAGGGCGCTCGCCGAGGTACGGCGGGTGCTGCGGCCCGGTGGCACGGTGCGCTTCTTCGAGCACGGCAGGGGTGGCGGACGGGTGATGGAGTCCGTCCAGCGGGGCTTGGACCGCACATTGTGGCCGCGGCTGTGCGGCGGCTGTCATGTGGCCCGCGACCCGATCGCCTCGTTGCGTGAGGCGGGGTTCGAACTGGGCCCGTACCGACGGCTGCTGATGCCCGAGAAGGGGCCGCGCCTGCCCACCTCGTACTGCGTTCTGGGCACCGCCCGCCGACCGCTCGACCAGTGACCGCCCGTGGGTCGTGCCGCGGGACGCCGCGGGACGCGCCTCGTCCGGGCGCATGGCCGCGCGCCCTGGCGCGGGACACGGATTCTCCGGCAGGACGGTCGGCACACAGGCCCGGGTCACCGGCACACCGGGCCACCGCGTCACAGACTCCAGCGGCGCAGTTCCTGCGTGATGTCGTGCACCGTGGCCTCGCCGCTCTTCACCAGACGGGCCAGCTCCCGCACCTGCTCGGGCGAGGTGACGACCTTCAGGCCGCTGGAAACGAGGTAGGCGTACGCGACGGCCGAGGCGAACATCGCGTTGGAGCGTTCGAGCGCCGGGACGTGCAGCAGGAGCTGGAGCAGCGCGGCGGCGCGGGCGTGCGGGCTGTCGTAGACGGGGATGCCGAAGATCTCCGCCTCGTGCCGGCTGACGGCGGCGACGAGCGCTCCCCAGTCGGTGACCTGGGGATCTCCGGGCGTTTTCTGTTCGGCGATCATGAGGAGCCAGGCAAGATCGACTCTGAGACTGCTCAAGGGATCAACGACGACCTTCGCGGGTGCCTTCACGGTCCGCGCCGAACTCCTCGGCGAAGACTGACTCGTACTGCTTCATGAAATCGGCGGCGGCCTCCACGAAGGTGTGGCCCACCTCCCCGGTGTCCTGCTGGACCAGCTCCTCGATGTAGCGGTTCACGCTCATCCCCCGTTCCAGGGCTCGCTCCCGGGCGGCGCGGGCTGTGCCCTCGTCCACCCTGACATTCAGCTGAGTCTTCGCCATCCTTCGAAGCTAGCGCGAAATCACTAGCACCGGCAAGGGGGCCGTCCGACCCAGGGTGGAGAAGTCCGGTGGAGAAGCCCCAGTGGAAAGTGCCCCTTACATCGGTATCAGGGGCACACCCTGGGGCGGAGACCATCCGGCACCTAGGGGGGATACCGAGTGTGCCTCCGATCACACTACGCTCGGGCCGGACGAGGAGTCCGGACACCCATCACAGAGGAGGCGGTCTTGTCCACAGCTGCTGCGGAGCAGGTTCCCGGCCGCGCGGAGGGGGACGCGATCGCCGCCCGCGCCCGCGGCCTGACCAAGGCCTACGGTTCCGGTGAGACCGCGGTGCTCGCCCTCGACTCGGTCGACGTGGACATCGCCCGCGGCCGGTTCACCGCCGTCATGGGCCCTTCGGGCTCCGGGAAGTCCACCCTCATGCACTGCCTGGCGGGGCTCGACAGCGTCTCGGCCGGACAGGTGTGGCTGGGCGACACCGAGATCACCGGGCTGAAGGACCGCGAGCTGACCCGGCTGCGGCGGGACCGGATCGGCTTCATGTTCCAGTCGTTCAACCTGATCCCCACCCTGAACGCGGCGGAGAACATCACGCTGCCCATGGACATCGCGGGCCAGAAGCCCGACCAGAAGTGGCTGGACCAGGTCATCGACACGCTCGGGCTGCGCGACCGGCTGAAGCACCGGCCCGCCCAGCTGTCCGGAGGGCAGCAGCAGCGCGTCGCCTGTGCGCGGGCGCTCGCCTCCCGTCCCGAGCTGATCTTCGCGGACGAGCCGACCGGCAACCTCGACTCCCGCGCGGGCCTCGAAGTCCTCGGCTTCCTGCGCGAGGCCGTCGACGAGCTCGGCCAGACCGTCGTCATGGTCACGCACGATCCCGGCGCGGCCGCCCACTCCGACCTGGTGCTCTTCCTCGCCGACGGGCAGATCGTGGACGAGATGGAGCGGCCCACGGCGGAAGCCGTGCTGGAGCGGATGAAGCGTTTCGACACGGTTCGGGTGACCTACGACGGCGGACGCGGCGGGCGCGGTGACGCGGCACCCGACGGGGACTCCGACGGCATCGCCCGCCCCGGCGGCACGGCTTCGGCTCCCGCCGCCGACGGCACGGACCACGCGGCTCCCCGCGCCGGCGCGGGCGGCACGGCCCCCGCCGGCTCCGGCGACGCCGCTCCCGACAGCGGCTCCGGCGACGTAACCCCCGACAAGGACTGAGGCGGTCGTGCTCAAGGCGACACTGCGAAGCTTTCTCGCGCACAAAGGCCGGCTGCTGCTCTCGGCGCTGGCCATCGTGCTGTCCGTGGCCTTCGTCGCGGGCAGTCTCATCTTCTCGGACACGGTGACCCGCACGTTCGACCGGCTCTTCGCGTCCACCGCGGCCGATGTGACCGTGGAGCCGAAGAACGACCTGAACTCGCAGCTTCCGACCGGCGCCACCGAGACCGTGCCGGCCTCGCTCGCGGAGCGGATCGCCAAGGTCGACGGAGTCGCCGCCACCCACGTGGACGCGTCGGTGGAGAACGCCCCGGTCGTCGACAGCGCGAACAAGTCGGTCGGACCGACGACAGGTGCTCCCACCATCGTCACCAACTGGGAGCTCACGGAGCGCAGTCCGGTGAAGCTGACCTCCGGGCACGAGCCGAAGGGCGACGGCGAGGCACTGCTCGACGCCGACACCGCCGACAAGAAGCACCTCGGCATCGGTGACACCCTGACGGTGCAGGCGCAGCCCGGCTCGTTCCAGGTGCGGATCGTGGGGATCGCCACCTTCACCACCACCAACCCCGGTGCCGCGCTGATCTTCCTCGACACCCCGACCGCGCAGACCAAGCTGCTCGGCGGCTCCGACGTCGCCACGAGCATCTCGGTGGACGCCGCGCCGGATGTCGACGACGCCGTGCTCAAGCAGCGCGTCGCCGCCGAGCTCGGCGGCGGGACGTACGACGTGAAGACGGCCGAGGAGCAAGCGAAGTCGGCCGCCGCCCAGCTCGGCGGATTCCTCGACGTGATCAAGTACGTGATGCTCGGCTTCGCCGGGATCGCGGTGCTCGTCGGGATATTCCTCATCGTCAACACCTTCTCCATGCTGATCGCCCAGCGCACCCGGGAACTCGGCCTGCTGCGCGCGCTCGGCGCCGACCGTCGTCAGGTGCGCCGGTCGGTGCTCACCGAGGCGCTGCTCCTCGGTCTGGTCGGTTCGACCCTCGGCCTCGCGGCGGGGATCGGGCTGGCCGTCGGGCTGATCAAGCTGATGACCGCGTTCGGCATGAACCTCAAGTCCACGGAGATGGTGATCGGTTGGGCGACACCCGTGGCTTCGTACGTCGTCGGGGTCGGCGTCACCTACGTGGCGGCGTATCTCCCGGCCAGGCGCGCGGCGGGTGTCTCCCCCATGGCGGCTCTCTCGGACGCCGAAGTCGCGGGCGTGGGAAGGCCGTTGCGGGTACGGGCCGTGGTCGGCGGGGTCGTCGGCGCGGCCGGGGCCGCTGCTCTCGCGGGATGCGCGGCCTCCTCGAAGACATCGTCGGCGGCTTCCCTGCTGGGACTCGGTGTCGTCCTGACGCTCATCGCGACGGTGATCGCGGGGCCGCTGCTCGTCCGGCCGGTGATCCGCGTCCTCGGGGGCGCGTTCCCGGCGATCTTCGGCCCGGTGGGCCGGATGAGTCAGCGCAACGCGCTGCGCAACCCGCGGCGGACGGGCGCCACCGCGGCCGCGCTGATGGTGGGACTCGCCCTGGTCGGAGGGATGTCCGTGGCCAGCGCGTCCATGAGCAAGTCCTTCGACCAGCAGATCGACAAAACGCTCGGCGCCGATTTCGTGCTCCAGAACGACAACTTCGTGCCGTTCTCGCGGGAGGTCACGGACAAGGTGCGCGCCACCGAGGGTGTCGGGCTCGTCGTCCGTCAGCGGTTCACACCGATCGCGGTCCGGCTGCCCGACGGCAAGCGGATCGAGACGACCGCGAGCGCCTACGATCAGCGGCTCGACGACGTCGCCCACATCACCTACGCACAGGGCGACACCGCGGCGGCGCTCGGCGACGGTCGCATCGCCATGGACGCGAAGTTCGCCAAGGACCACGACGTGCGCATCGGCAGCACGATTCCCGTCGAGTTCCCCGCCGGGCGGACGTCCGAACTGACGGTGGGCGCGCTCACCGACCAGGACGGCAGCGGAGGGTTCGGGATGCAGGGCGGGCTCGTCATCGGCTTCGGCACGATCGAGAAGTACGTGCCCGGCGGACAGGACTCGGCGCTGTACGTGAACGCGTCCCCGGGCACCGCCCCGGACCGGCTGCGCCCCCGCCTGGAGAAGACCCTCGACCCGTATCCGCAGGTACAGGTCCGTGACCAGGCCGACTACAAGAAGCTGGTCCACGATCAGATCGCCGTGCTGCTCTACCTCGTCTACGCGCTGCTCGGGCTCGCGATCGTCATCGCGGTGCTCGGTGTGGTCAACACCCTTGCCCTGTCGGTCGTGGAGCGCACCCGCGAGATCGGACTGCTGCGCGCCATCGGGCTGGGCCGGCGCCAGTTGCGCCGGATGATCCGGCTGGAGTCGGTGGTGATCGCCGTGTTCGGCGCTGTTCTCGGACTGGCGCTGGGGATCATCTGGGGTGTCTGCGTCCAGCAGGTGCTCGCGCTCCAGGGCATGAAGGCGCTCGCGATCCCCTGGACGACGATCGTCGCGGTCGTGGTCGGTTCGGCCGTCGTCGGTATCGTCGCGGCGCTGCTTCCGGCACTGCGCGCGTCGCGCATGAACGTGCTCGCGGCCATCGCGCACGAGTGACCACCGACGTGCCCCGGTCCGCCGGGACCGGGGCACGTCCCCCAGGGGAAGGGATGGTTCATGGCGCGCCCGTTCCGTTTCGGCGTCAGCCTGCTCACTCCGGCGTCCGCCGCGGAGTGGGGTGCCAAGTGCCGCCGTGCCGAGGAGCTCGGCTACGACGTGATCACCGTGGCGGACCATCTGGGCATGCCCGCCCCGTTCCCCTCGCTGGTCGCCGCCGCCGAGGCGACCGAGCGGCCGCGGCTGGGCACGTTCGTGCTCAACGCGGGCTTCTGGAACCCCGCGCTGCTGGCCCGTGAGGTGGCCACCACGAACGCGTTGACGTACGGCCGCCTCGAACTCGGCCTCGGCACCGGGTACGTACCGGCGGAGCACGAGACGGCGGGTCTGCCCTGGGGCACCCCGGGCGAACGCGTCGACCATCTCCTGCGCACGGTCCAGGAGTTGGAGCGGCTGCTCGGCCCGGACGGATTCCCCCACGCCTCGCCGCGGCCGGACGGGCAGACACCCGGACCGCGGACCGGCCGGACGCCGCGGGTGCCGCTGCTGATCGGGGCCAACGGCGACCGGATGCTCCGTATCGCCGCGGAGCACGCCGACATCGCGGCGTTCACGGGCGCGCGCACCCGGCCGAACGGCACCCTGGAGCCCATCACGGCCACCGAACTCGACGGCCGCGTCGCGCTCTACCGGGAGGCGGCCGCCGAGCGCGAGGAGCCCGCCGAGCTCAACCTGCTGATCCAGATCGTCGCCGTCACCGACGACCGCCGAGCCGCCATCCGCCCGTGGCTGCCCCGGATCCCCGGTCTGACCGAGCGGCAGGTCCTGGAACTGCCCATCGTCCTGGTGGGCACCGTGGAGCAGATCGTCGAGCAGGTGCGGGCCCAGCGGGAGCGCTACGGATTCTCGTATCTGACCGTGCTGGAGCCGAACCTGGAGGCCTTCGCTCCCGTGGTCCGCGCACTGCGCGGCCGGTGACCGTCCGCATGACGGAAATACGGTTCCGGCGCCCGGCCCTCGTGATGGGATCGGACCATGACCGACTTGCGGATACGGGCCGCGCGGCCCGAGGACCTCGATGGTGTGCTCGCCTTCTGGAAGGTGGCCGCCGAGGGCACGAGCATCAGTGACGACCGGAGCGGCGTGGAGAGGCTGGTCGCCCGCGACCCCGAGGCCCTGCTCCTCGCGGAGCGCGACGGCGAGCTGGTCGGCACGGTGATCGCCGGCTTCGACGGCTGGCGCTGCCATCTGTACCGGCTGGCGGTCCATCCCGGGCGACGGCGCCTCGGCATCGGCTCGGCCCTGCTCGCCGCCGCGGAGGAACGTTTCGTGCGGCTCGGAGGCCGGCGCGGGGACGCCATGGTGCTGGCGCGGAACGAGACCGCCCACCATGCCTGGCGGGCCGCGGGGTACACGCCCGAGGAGCACTGGCGGCGCTGGGTGAAGCCGCTGACGGACTAGGACGTGGCGGGCGTCGCGAGGCGGACGGGACTTCGCGGGCACGAGCTGGGACCTCCGCGGCGCGGGCCGACAGGGGCCACCGAGGAGCCCCTTTGCCGATCCTTTACCCTTGTTGGACCATCGACCCTCCGACGAAAGGTGTGAGCGTCCGCCCATGGGCGAGCCTCCCAGTACCCGGGGCCGTGAACCTCACGGCGTCCGCGGACATCGCGCGATCCCCCCGCCCCTGGCCGATCATGGGACGGAGGTGACCCGATGACGGAAGTGTTCCTCCTGCTGGTGGCGGTGCTGCTGTCGGTGGCCTGCGGCGGCTTCGTGGCGGCCGAGTTCTCGCTGACCACGGTCGAGCGCAGCGAGCTGGAGCGTGCCGTGGAGCGCGGCGAGCGGGGGGCCTCGGGCGCCCTCAAGGCCGTACGGAACCTCACCTTCCAGCTGTCCGGCGCCCAGCTGGGCATCACCGTGACGAACCTCGTGGTCGGCATGCTCTCCGAGGCGTCGATCGCCAAGCTGATCGCCGGCCCCCTGGAGTCGATCGGCGTCCCGCCGTCCGCGTCGAACTCGGTGGCCCTGATCATCGGTACGGCGCTCTCGACCCTCTTCCTCATGGTCGTCGGCGAGCTGGTCCCCAAGAACTGGGCGATCTCCTCCCCGCTGGCCGTGGCCAAACGGGTGGCGACACCCCAGCGCTGGTTCAGCGCCGCGTTCCGCCCGTTCATCGCGCATCTCAACAACACGGCGAACCACGTCGTACGCCGCTTCGGCCTCGAACCCGCCGAGGAGCTGGCCTCCGCGCGCGGGCCCCAGGAGCTGGTGGCGCTCGCCCGGCACTCCGCGAAGGAGGGAGCGCTGGAGGCCGACACCGCCGAGCTGTTCGTGCGCACCCTGAACCTCGCCGACCTGACCTCGGAGAACGTGATGACACCCCGCGTCCAGGTCATCGCGCTGGACGTCCAGGCGACCTGCGAGGACGTGGCGAACGCGACCCGGGCGACCGGCCTGTCCCGCTTCCCCGTCTACCAGGAAACCCTCGACGACGTCGTCGGCGTCGCGCACATCAAGGACGTGCTGAGCGTGCAAGCCGGGAGCCGGACGCAGACTCCCGTCTCCCAGATCATGCGCGAGCCACTGCTCGTACCGGAGTCGCTGACCGTCGACCGGCTGCTGGACCGGCTGGCGGGCAAGCGCACGATGGCCGTGGTCATCGACGAATACGGCGGTACGGCCGGGGTCGCCACCCTGGAGGACATCGTCGAGGAGGTCGTCGGCGAGGTACGCGACGAGCACGATCCCCACGAGACACCCGACCTCGCCCCGGTCGGCACGGACGACGAGGGCAGGGCGCTGTACTCGGCCGACGGGTCCGCCCGCACCGACCAGCTCGCCCGCGTCGGACTGCGGGTGCCCGAGGGGCCGTACGAGACACTGGCCGGTTTCGTCGCGACCGAGCTCGGCCGCATCCCCGCCGAGGGAGACACCGTCGAGGTCGCCGGCTGGCGGCTCGACGTGGTGGACGCCTCGGGCCGGCGGGCCGCACGGGTGCTGCTGCACGCGCCGCACGACGCCGAGGAGGGCGCGCGATGATCGCCGTACAACTGCTGATCGGGCTGCTGACGCTCGTCGTGAACGCCTTCTTCGTCAGCGCCGAGTTCGCGCTGATCTCGGTGCGCCGCAGCCAGATCGAGCCGCACGCGGAGCAGGGCGACCGGCGGGCGCGGAGCGTGCTGTGGGGTCTTGAGCACGTGTCGGCGCTGCTCGCGACCGCGCAGCTGGGCATCACGCTGTGCACCCTGGTGCTCGGCATCGTGGCCGAACCCGCGATCGCGCACCTGCTGGAGCCGGTGTTCCATGCCATGGGCGTCCCCTCCGGCGCGGGCCACGCGGTCTCCTTCGTGATCGCGCTCGCCCTGGCGACGTACCTCCACATGCTGCTCGGCGAGATGGTGCCGAAGAACATCTCCCTCGCCGAGCCCGTGCGTACGGCTCTGGTACTCGGACCGCCGCTGGTCGCGCTCTCGCGCGCGCTGCGCCCGGTGATCTTCACGGTCAACGCCTTCGCCAACGGGCTGCTGAGGCTGTTGCGGGTCGAGACGAAGGACGAGGTCGCGGCGACCTTCTCCGACGACGAACTGGCCCGTCTCGTCCAGGACTCCAGTGCCGCGGGGCTCATCGACCACCGCGCCCAGGAACGGCTGCACGACGCCCTGGAGCTGGGCCGCCGCCCGGTGCACGACGTCGTACTCCCGATCGAACGCGTCGTCTACGCGCGCGTGGGCGTCACTCCGGAGGAACTGGAGCGGCTGTCGGCCGAGTCGGGCTTCTCCCGCTTCCCGGTCGTCGACGAGGGCCGCCGCATCGTCGGATATCTGCACGTCAAGGACGCGCTCGACGCCACTCCGCGCGAGGTGCCGTTCCGGGTGGAGGACATGCGGCTCATCGCTCGCGTCCGGGAGAGCACCCCCATGGACGACGTCCTGACGGCGATGCGCCGCAGCCGTACCCACCTCGCCGCGGTCATGGGCAGCGACGGACGCCTCACGGGACTGGTGACGATGGAGGACGTCCTGAGGGAACTGTTCGGGCAGCCGGCGTAGGGATTCGGGCCGCCGGCTCAGGAACACGTCCGCCGCTCGGGCCCCACAGGGCGGCCCCGTTGGCCGGGCGTAACCCCGAGGATGTCCGCCCGGGGGCGTCGCAACCACGGGTGCGGCGCCCCGACCGACCGATGAGTATGTCTTCGGGATACCATCTTTCCCGCCATGCAGATGAATGCCACTTACACCAGCCTTGTCGCGGTCGGCGACTCCTTCACCGAGGGCATGTCGGACCAGTTGCCCGACGGCACGTACCGCGGATGGGCCGACCTCCTCGCGAGCCGGATGGCGGCCCGGACACCCGGTTTCCGTTACGCCAACCTCGCGGTGCGCGGCAAGCTGATCGGGCAGATCGTCGCCGAACAGGTGGACGTGGCCGCCGCGATGCGGCCCGACGTGATCACGTTGGTGGGCGGCCTCAACGACACCCTGCGGCCCAAGGTCGACATGGGGAGCGTCCGCGGTCTCCTGGAGGAGGCCGTCGAACGCCTCGCCCCCGCCTGCGAGCGGCTCGTCCTGATGCGCAGTCCGGGCCGCAACGGTCCGGTCCTCGAGCGCTTCCGGCCCCGCATGGAGGAGCTCTTCACCGTCGTCGACGATCTCGCGAAGCGGCACGACGCGCTGGTGGTCGACCTCTACGGCGCGCCCTCGCTCGCCGACCCGCGCGTGTGGGACGTGGACCGGCTGCACCTGTCCGCCGAGGGGCACCGCCGGGTCGCGGAGGCCGTGTGGCAGACCCTCGGATACGAGGCCGAGGACCCGGAGTGGCGTACCCCGATGGCACCCACGGCGCCGCCCGGCTGGGCCGCCCGCCGCTCCGCCGACGCACGCTTCGCCCAGCAGCATCTGCTGCCGTGGATCGGACGACGACTGACGGGGCGCTCGTCCGGCGACGGACGTCCGGCGAAACGGCCGGAGCTGCTTCCCTACGAGGGTCCTGTCACGGGCGGCCACGGCGGCTGAGTCCGTGATCCGCCGAGGGACTTCATGAGCGCCGGGCATGTCCGTGAGCCGTTGAGGCGGCGCGGCGGCCACGAGGGCTGAGGGGAGCGCCGATCGGGCGGCTTCCGCCGTGCCCCTCTCTCGAGTGACACGGCGGCCCATGCTCCGCATGAAGAAGGACGCTACCGGTTCGCCCCTCGGCCGCCACAGGGCGCACAGGGGGCGCTCGACAGCGCGGAAGTGCCGCTGATGCGCTCACCCGCGCGCCCCGGAACTACGGCCGGGCCCGGCACGTGCGCCGGGCCCAGCCGACGGCCCCTCCAGCTTTGCGGAGCATGGAGAGGAGCCGTCTCGCCACCCTGAACCGGATGGCAAGTAACAGGCCAGCGGGGAAACCCCACTGGAATCAACATCAAAGCACTCATGCCTGGGCCTGAGAAGTACGCCCCTGAGCACCGCGCACGAACTTCCTGGTACGGGTCCGCGGGCGTGGCCGGGACAAAGGCGCGGGCGTACCTTTTCGCACCGACACGCCATCGGTGGACGGATCAGGGCCGATGTGCCCCATCGGCGCCCTTGCGGAGAGCTGTCGCGAGGGTGACAAACCAGCCACGTTGAGCAACCACGCCTACTACCGATCAGGGATGTTCTGGGCCAGGTGCAGTACACGGACCCGGGGCTTCCGTGGACGCATGGCCTTGGTTCACCTCGTGCAGAGGTGCGGGGCGCCACCTGTGAGATACAGCCAGTCGAAGCAGTGGTCCCCGCTGTTGATCACGCGCTTTCCCCGGACCTTCCGTCGCTGGGGAGGGGGGTGGCCGTCAGCGGGCCGTGCGTCATGATGATCGACGTCAACGGATAGGGGGGACCGTCCGTGCCGCGGAGGATCAGCAGGGGCATCCCGCGCTCGTCCTGCCGTCGGCCGAGGGACAGCCAGATGCGGTCGGTGCGGTCGATCTGCCCCTTGCCGAGGTCGTAGATCCGTCCCCAGAGATAGAAGGGATCGGCGGCGGCATCGCTCGCTTCCTGGAGGAGTTCGGGAACACCGTGCGCGGTGAGGTGGACGGCGACTCCGTCCAGGGTCCCCGCGGCCACCTGGGCGTGCCCGGCCGTCCTGGTGCGGACGTTGCGAGGAGCCCCGATCGCGTCGAGCCAGTACTCCCAGTCCGCCAGACACGTCGCCTTGATGGCCACCGTGACCCGCTCGCCGTCCGCCGAGATCTGCATGGCTTCCAGGCGCGCGAGGTGGTCGGACTGCAGGGCCGCGGCGACGGAGACCGCGCGGGCGGAGGCGCTGCCCCATCCGACGGTGCGCGTCCGCGCCGCGGCCGGCCGCACCCGCGGAACCTCGCCGTCGACGCGTTTGGGCACCGGTACCGCCCCGTGCTCCGCCATGGACCGTCCGGCGCCGCGCTCCGCGAGGTGCAGCACGATCGCGCCGCGTGCGGCCGGCACGAGCGGCGAGGACGCGGGGGCACGGTCGTGTTGCGGCTCCGTGTCCCCGCCGACGGGCTTCAGCCCCTTGCGGTTCGGCGAGGACACCGGGGCGCGGTCCTGCTGGGGCTCGGGGTCCTCGCCGCCGGGGATCAGCCCCTTGCGGTTCAGCGCGGTGGCGATCCTCATCGCGACCTCGCTCGGGTAGCCACAGTCCTCGACGATGGTGTGGACGGCGGCGTGGTAGGCCTCCGGGCAGTTCTGCCAGGTCTCGACCTGCGTCCGCAGCCGTTCGAGGACGCCGGCACCGCCCACCTCCACCAGCCGCCCCTGCGCCTCCAGTTCGGCGACGAACTCCCTCGCGAACGTGCCGAGTTGCTCGGCGAGGTCCGCTTCGACGGCCGTACGGATCCCGGGCATCGTGGTCATGCCGCCACCCCCAGATACTCGGTGCGCAGCTTGGCCAGAGCCCTGAACTGCAGGGTCTTCACGGCGCCTTCGGTCCGCTCCATGTGACGTGCCGTCTCCAGCACCGAGAACTCCATCAGGAAGCGACGCGTGAGGACTTCGCGTTGTGGCGGCCGCAGCTGTTCCAGCGCCTGACGCAACAACTCCTCGTCCAGACCGATCAGTACGGTGTCCTCCGTACTGACGGTGAGGTCCTCGTCGAAGCCGAGCATGTCCTCGACGACGAACTCACGGCGCTGCGCGCTCTTGCAATGGTCGATGACCTTGTTCCGGGCGATGGTGATCAGCCACCCGACGAAGCCGACGCCGCGATAGGTAAAAGTGTCGCGTTTCATCCAGGCGTTGAGAAAGGTCTCGCCGGTGATGTCCTCGGCGACCTGCCGATTGCGTACACGGCGCTGTACGTAGGCCAGCACCGCGGGGTGGTGCAGAGCGTAGAGCTCCCCGAACGCGTCCCGGTCGCCCGCGAGCGCGCGGGCGATAAGGGCCGGTTCTCTAGTGTCGAACCGCGATGCTGCGGCGTTAGCCTCGGCGATCAAGGCCTACTCCGTTCATGAGTGGATGAACTGTGGTGGGCAGGTGCTGCGACGGTCCGCTCCGGCATGGCCGGCCTCGGGCGCCGGATGACCGGGTCGTCGTGTCCGAAGGTTTCGAGGCGTCCCCCGCAGATGCCTCGCAGCTCCGGAGCGTGGTCGAGCTGATGCCGAGGCGGTGCAAATGAGGTCCCCTCAAAGGGACTTGCATACGTGCGACTAACTCACAGTCATGCAACATATGCAACTTGCGTACACGTACGCAAGTTGCTTCGCCGGTATGACGACGAGAGTTTTTGTTGGGAACTGGAGTGCGAGCCGTCCCCCTTGGCCTGCCACGACGCCCAAACGCCCATTGACCTGCGAAGATGCACGCATGCAACTCGCGTGCAAGTTGCATACATGCGCGCTACTCTCCGGGCATGCGGAGCATGGAAGAGTCCCCCCACGAGTCCCGCGGTGAGCGACAAGCTCTCGCAAGGAGGGTTGGCGAGTACCTCACGAATGCCGCGACAGCGGCCGGGTACGACGTCCGCCCACGAGCCGGTGGCCGGGCTCAGCTGGCCATCTCGATCGGAGTGAGCCTGACGACAATCAGCAGAACGCTCGAAGGAAAGACCCTCCCCCTCCCCTCGCAGCTGACGACATGGGCGTCAGTACTTGGCCTCGACCAGCGAGAGATGTTGGTCAACAGCGGAATGCTTCCCCCGGAACACGGGCCTCAGCCTGCGATGCGGAGGGTAGCCTCAGTAACACTCACCCCGGAGGAGGCCATGGACGCATGGGGAATCACTGATCTCAGAATCCGCACAATGCTCAGCGGGAACATCGTCCAAGCGATCGAGCTCCAGAAGGACCTCGATGCCGACGAAAACCGGGGGGCCACTGCAAGGGGGTAAAGAGACGTGGCGTACAGACTGGCATTCGCGTCCACCGCCAGCTGCACAGCCGGCTGGACATTCGTGGGCGAGGGGGTCTGGCACCATACATGGGAGTCTGCGGCAGTCGGGGTCGGCCTGTTGACCGTGGGAGTAGCCGGGGTGCTCGCAGCCCTGCTCCGGCACACGATCAACCAGGTCGACACCCGCACACGGCATGATCTCAGCGTCCTGGCGGAGCACCGAAGACGTCTCGAGCTGGACATGCACAAGCGCGAGCTGGAGCTGTCCCAGCGCGAGAAAGCCATGGCCCGCAGGGCCACCATCACAGCCATCCGACTCGGCAGCCATGCCAGAGCCCTCGACGAGGCGCGGAACGCGAACACGGCACTGCGCGCCAAGAACTCCCTGCTCATGCAGGAGATCGAGGAAGTCAACGATGAGCGCAACCAACTGATCACGGCGGAGCTCACCCTCGCCCACGACCGGTTCACCTCAAAGACGTACGGGGGTCTGCGCGCCGTGGTCGGCAGCGAGCAGTCCCATCCCGATCCCCACGCGCAGGCGGGCTACGGAAGCCGCCCCCCGCGGTCGGGATCCTGAGTACCGCCCCGGCGACATCCACCCCCCGACACCAACCCTGCGACACCAACCCTGCGAAATCGATTCACCAGGACGATGTACGGCGTTTCACCAAGACGATGAACAACTCCCTCGCCCTCGAAGGAAGTTGAGCGTCACTCCGCCGGGACCACCGGTGGACGGCAGGAGCGACGACGTGTTCTGTGGTGCCCGCTCCACACGGCACCTCGGTCCCGTCCCCGCACCTCTCACGCACACCCCGGTCCGCCGGGGGGTGCCGCTCCGCCCGACCTGCGCATCCTGGACGCGGCGGACGTAACCGGACCCGCGCTGGACAGCCGGTATGCTCCGTACACGTGACTGCCGCGCCTGCAAAGCCCCGTATCCCCAACGTCCTCGCCGGACGCTACGCCTCCGCCGAGCTCGCCACGCTCTGGTCCCCCGAGCAGAAGGTGAAACTGGAGCGTCAGCTCTGGCTCGCCGTACTGCGGGCCCAGAAGGACCTCGGGATCGAGGTGCCGGACGCCGCCATCGCCGATTACGAGCGCGTCCTCGATCAGGTCGACCTCGCCTCCATCGCCGAGCGCGAGAAGGTCACCCGGCACGACGTGAAGGCGCGGATCGAGGAGTTCAACGACCTCGCCGGGCACGAGCACGTGCACAAGGGCATGACGTCCCGCGACCTCACCGAGAACGTCGAGCAGCTGCAGATCCGGCTCTCACTGGAACTCATGCGCGACCGTACGGTGGCGGTCCTCGCCCGTCTCGCCAAGCTCGCCGGCGAATACGCCGAGCTGGTCATGGCCGGCCGCTCCCACAACGTGGCCGCACAGGCCACCACCCTGGGCAAGCGCTTCGCGACCTCCGCCGACGAGCTGCTCGTCGCCTACGGCCGTCTCGAGGAGCTGCTCGGCCGCTACCCGCTGCGCGGCATCAAGGGCCCGGTCGGCACGGCACAGGACATGCTCGACCTGCTCGGCGGGGACGCGGCCAAGCTCGCGGACCTGGAGCAGCGGATCGCCGGGCACCTCGGCTTCTCGCAGGCCTTCACCTCCGTCGGCCAGGTCTACCCGCGCTCCCTGGACTACGACGTCGTGACCGCGCTGGTGCAGCTGGCGGCCGCGCCGTCCTCGACGGCCAAGACGATCCGGCTGATGGCCGGGCACGAGCTGGTCACCGAGGGCTTCAAGCCCGGCCAGGTCGGCTCCTCCGCGATGCCGCACAAGATGAACACCCGCTCCTGCGAGCGCGTCAACGGCCTGATGGTCATCCTGCGCGGCTACGCCTCGATGACGGGCGAGCTGGCCGGCGACCAGTGGAACGAGGGCGACGTGTCGTGCTCGGTCGTGCGGCGCGTCGCGCTGCCGGACGCCTTCTTCGCGCTGGACGGTCTGCTGGAGACCTTCCTGACCGTCCTCGACGAGTTCGGCGCCTTCCCGGCCGTCGTCGCCCGCGAGCTGGACCGCTACCTGCCGTTCCTCGCGACGACCAAGGTCCTGATGGGCGCGGTGCGCGCGGGTGTCGGCCGTGAGGTCGCCCACGAGGCGATCAAGGAGAACGCGGTCGCCTCCGCCCTCGCGATGCGCGAGCAGGGCGCCGAGCGCAACGAGCTGCTCGACAAGCTCGCCGCCGACGAGCGCATCCCGCTGGACCGCGCGCAGCTCGACGAGCTGATGGCCGACAAGCTGTCCTTCACGGGCGCCGCGGCCGACCAGGTGGCCATCGTCGTCGGGCGGGTCGAGGAGATCGTGAAGCAGCACCCGGAGGCCGCCGGCTACACGCCCGGGGCGATCCTCTGACCCGGCTCACCCAAGCGGACCTGGAGGCCGCCCGCGACCGGCTCGTGCCGGATGTCGTCGCGGACGGCCTCTCGGTGCTTTTCTGCGGCATCAACCCGGGCCTGATGACGGCGGCCACCGGCCATCACTTCGCCCGGCCCGGCAACCGGTTCTGGCCGGTGCTGCATCTCTCCGGGTTCACTCCGTGGCTCATGAAGCCGTCCGAGCAGGACGAGTTGCTCTCGTACGGACTCGGCATCACGAACGTGGTGGCACGGGCGACAGCCCGCGCCGACGAGTTGAGTGCCGAAGAGTACCGCGAGGGCGGGCGGCTGCTCGGCGAGAAGGTGGAGCGGCTGCGCCCGAGGTGGCTTGCCGTGGTGGGGGTGACTGCCTACCGGGCTGCCTTCGACGACCGCAAGGCGCGCATCGGCCCTCAGGAGCGGGCGATCGGGTCGAGCCGGGTGTGGGTGCTGCCCAACCCCAGCGGCCTCAACGCGCATTGGACCGCGGCGACGATGGCCGAGGAGTACGGCCGCCTGCGGACGGCCGCGCAGGCTCCGTGAGTCACGGCGGGTCGATCTCCGTGACGACCGCCAGCAGTCTGAACTCCTGGCCCTCGCCCAGTCGGGAGACACCGAGAGCGACCCAGCGGCCGCCGCCCGGCTGCCACACCTGCGCGTTCCTCATGTGCGAACCGAGAGAGGCCCAGGGCTCCGGTATTCGCTCGTCGCCCTGCTGGGCGCGCAGGAACACGCCGTCGAGACTCATCCAGGCCGGTTCCCCCCACCGGTCGGTGAGCCGCTGCGCGAGGGCCTCCCGGTGTGCCTCGAACTGCTCGGCCTCCTCCCGCTCGCTGTGCCGCCCTCCTGAGGAACCCGAGCTCCGCTCTAACTCGACGACATGGAAACCAGGTCCCCCGGGACCTCCGTACGACCCGCCGAACGACGCGCCGTGCTCCGGAGGAAAGTCCTCGGAGCACAGCCGGTCGATCGTGGCGAGATGCTGCGCGATGGTCATGACGTCCAGTAAAGCGGCCACCACTGACAATTGGTGAGGGGTCAGGAGACCGGTGAGGTCACGCGTCCCGGCGCCGGACGCACCACGCGCCCGCGCCCAGTGCCGCGGCGGTCCACAGCGCGGTCACCGCGAGCCCGCTCCAGGGGCCCAGGGGGCCGTCCCACGTCTCGTGCAGAACCGTCTGTCCCGCCTTGTCCGGCAGGAAGTCCGCCACGCTCCCCGATGCTCCCCCGACGACGAAGGACACGATCAGCAGGAAGGGGATCAGGATGCTCAGCGTGGCGACCCCGCTGCGCAGGACGGCTGCCAGACCCGCCGCGAACAGGGCCATCAGGGTCAGGTAGACCGCGCAGCCGACCACTCCTCGGAGTTCTTCCTCCCAGGTCAGCCCGTTCGCTCGGGAACCGAGCACGGACGTCCCCACGACGAGACTGGCCACCCCCGTGACCAGACCGATGACCAGGGCCGGTCCACCGATCGCCACCGTCTTCGCCAGGAACCAGCGGCCCCGGTCGGGAACCGCCGCCAGCGAGACACGCAGGGCGCCGCCCTGATACTCGGCCGATATCGCCTGCGCTCCGAAGGTGATGGCCGCGATCTGGCCGAAACTGACACCGAAGAAGGTCGAGAAGAGCGGGTCGAAGTCCCCGTCACCGGAGTCGTCGAGTCCGGCGAGTGCCGAGAACGCCACCGTGGCCGCGAGGACGGCGAACAGGCCCCAGACGAGCGAGCGCAGTGTCCGGATCTTGATCCACTCCGCGCGGAGTGCGGGTGCGAAGGGCATGGTCAGGCCTCCTGGGGCTGCGTCGGTGTGGAGGTGAACTCGGTCTCGGTGGCTGTCAGATCCAGGTAGGCCTGCTCCAACGTGTCTTCCTCCGCCGCGAGTTCGAGGATCGGAAGACCGGCGGCCGCCGCGAGGTGCCCGATGTCCTCCACCTGTGCGTCGAGGGCGGTCCACCGGCCTTCCTCACCCTCGACGGCCTCGATGCCGTGCTGCGCGAGGAGGCTCCCCAGGGCGCGGCCGTCCGTGCTGCGCACCCGGACGCGGGGCTGCACGCGTGCGTGGATGAACTCCCGCATGGGCATGTCGGCGAGGAGCCGTCCTCGGCCGAGGACGACGAGTTGGTCGGCGAAGGACGCGGTCTCGTTCATGAGGTGGCTGGAGACGAGGACGGTGCGCCCTTCCCGGGCCAGCCGGCGCAGCAGTTCCCGGATCCAGATGATCCCTTCCGGGTCGAGCCCGTTCGACGGTTCGTCGAGGAGCACCACGGGCGGGTCACCGAGGAGCGCGGCCGCGATGCCCAGACGCTGACGCATGCCCAGGGAGTACGTCTTCACCCGGCGCCGGGCCACCGAGGCGAGCCCCGCCTCCTCCAGCACCTCGTCCACCCGGCGTTCGGGGATGCGGTTGGTGGCCGCGAGCGCCCGCAGATGATCCCGGGCGGTCCGTGACCCGTGCACGGCCCCGGCGTCGAGGAGGGCGCCCACCTGACGGAGCGGCTCGCCGAGGCCGGCGTAGGAGCGGCCCCCGACGGTGGCGGTGCCGGACGTGGGCCGGTCCAGGCCCAGCACGAGCCGCATGGTGGTGGACTTCCCGGCGCCGTTGGGGCCGAGGAATCCGGTGACACGGCCCGGAAGAACGCTGAAGGTCAGGTGGTCCACGGCGCGCTTGCTGCCGTACTCCTTGGTCAGGTCTTGGACGTCGATGCTGGTCATGGGCCCAGCCTGGCTGTCGCCGACCGGTCCTCGCCTCCCCTGCCGGTGGAGATCCTCTCCCCCGCCCGGGGGAGGTCCGTTGTCAGTGGCGGCTGGCACGATGACGCAATGGCCCGCTTTCTGCGCCCACTGTTGTGGGGGACGACGTACACGCGTTTGCTGCACCTGTGGGTGCCGATGCTGTTCACCAGCGTGTGGCTGTTCATCGACATGTCGATGCCCTGGGTGCCCGCGGCGCTGGTGATTCCGCTGGGGCTGATCCCGGCCGTGCGGCGGGGCGAGGGTGTGCAGGCGCGGTTCATGCTGGCGCCGGATGAGCGCGGTGGTGAGGACCGGGCGTTCTCGGTTGCTCCGTCGGTCGCCTGGCGGGACCGGTGGCGGACCGTGCTGTGGCTGGAGGCCCGCATCCTGTTGGGATGGGTGGCCTGCGGTCTCACTGTCTGGATGCCCGTGTTCGCCATCGATCTCGGCAGGGCGGCCACCGGCTATCGGCCGACCGACGATCCCGTGGTGATGCTCCTGGACCCGCACTGGAGCTGCGCGCTGCTCATCCCGCTGCCCCTGCTCGCCCTCTACGGCGCGGTGGTCGGCCTCGGCGAGCTGGTCACGGCGCTGGCGCGGCGGCTCCTCGGTCCCTCCCCCACCGAGCGGCTCGCCGCCCTGGAGGAGCGCACCGATCAGCTCCTGGAGCGCAACCGCATCGCCCGTGAGCTCCACGACTCCATAGGCCACGCGCTCACGGTCGCGGTGGTGCAGGCCGGCGCCGCGCGGGCGGCCGGCGATCCGGCGTTCACCGGCCGCGCCCTGGTCGCGATCGAGGAGACCGGACGGGCCGCCCTGGAGGACCTGGAGCGGGTGCTGGGTGTGCTGCGCGAGGCGGAGCGTCCCTTGAGCAGCCGCCCGACGCTGACCGACGCCGACCGGCTGCTGGAGTCGGCGCGCGCGTCGGGAGCCAAGGTGGACGCCGAGGTGGCGGGCCCGGTGGAGTCCGTGCCCGGTCCGGTGTCGAGGGAGGGCTACCGCATCCTCCAGGAGTCGCTCACCAACGTGCTGCGGCACGCCGGGAGCGTCCCGGTACGGGTCCGGATCGACGTCGGGGACGGCACGCTCGCCCTGGAGGTCCGCAATCCGCTGCCCGACGGCGTGACGGGGCCCGGACGGGGCAGCGGTCTGCGCGGTATACGGGAGCGGGCCGCGCTGCTCGGCGGCCGCGCCCGGACGGGCCCGGACGAGGGTGACTGGCAGGTGCATGCAGAGCTGCCCTTGGGTTGATCTACGCTGGCCCGATGCCGGTCACCGTTCTCCTGGTCGACGACGAACCTCTCGTACGCGCGGGGTTGCGCGCCGTTCTGGAGGCGCCGCCCGACATCGAGGTCGTCGGTGAGGCGGCCGACGGTGCCGCGGTGATCCCGCTGGTCCGGCAGTTGCGGCCCGACGTCGTCGCCATGGATGTGCGGATGCCGTTGATGGACGGCATCGAGGCGACCCGCGCGGTGCTGCGGACCGTCACCGATCCGCCGAAGATCCTCGTGGTGACGACGTTCGAGAACGACGAATACGTCTATGAGGCGCTGCGCGCCGGTGCCGACGGCTTCCTTCTGAAGCGGGCCCGGCCGGCCGAGATCGTGCACGCGGTACGGCTGGTCGCCGAGGGCGAGTCGCTGCTGTTCCCCGCCTCCGTGCGGCAGTTGGCGGCCGAGTACGGGGAGAGCGGCGGGAATCCGGCGGCGCGGGCGGCCATGGACCGGGCCGCGCTGACCGAGCGCGAGGCGGACGTGCTGCGGCTGATGGCCCGGGGGATGTCCAACGCCGAGATCGCCGCGCGGCTGGTCGTCGGAACCGAGACGGTCAAGTCGCATGTCAGCGCCGTACTGGCGAAGCTGGGGGCCCGGGACCGTACACAGGCGGTCATCGCGGCCTACGAGTCGGGGTTCGTGGCGCCGGGCTGACAGGACCCGTGGGTGGGAAAGGGTCCCCGGCCCTCGCCGGGGTCCCCCGCGACGAGTACGATCCGGCCAACACGCGTACAAGCTGGGAGGACGGACGTTGGGGCGGTTGACCGGCGGGGATCCCTCTCTGCTGCGACGGATCAATTCCGCGGTGGTGCTGCACGCCTTGCGTGCCACGGACTGCGCGACCCTCACCGAGATCACCCGGGTGACCGGATTGTCACGGCCGACGGTCGAGGGTGTCGTCGAGGGGCTGATCGAGAACGGGCTCGTCGTCGAGAAGGCGGCCGAGGAGGGCGCCACGCGGCGCCAGGGGCGTCCGGCGCGCAGGTTCCGGTTCCGGGCCGAGGCGGGGCATCTGCTGGGCCTGGAGATCGGCCCGCACCGTGTCGCGGCGCTCCTCGCGGACCTCGACGGGCGCGTGATGGGCGCGATGGCCAAGGACGTGGACGAGACGGCGTCCGCCGACGAGCGCCTGGAACGGCTGCGGGTGGCGGTCGCCGAACTGCTCCGCAGAGCCGGTGTCGCCCGTAGCTCCCTACGGGCGGTGGGCGTGGGCAGCCCCGGCATCGTGGAGGCGGACGGCACCGTCCGTCTGGGCACGGCGCTGCCGGAGTGGACGGGCCTGGCACTGGGCGAGCGGCTGAGCCGTTCCTTCAAGTGCCCGGTGCTCGTGGAGAACGACGCCAACGCGGCGGCGGTCGCCGAGCACTGGAAGGGTGCGGCGACCGAGACCGACGACGTCGTGTTCGTGCTGGCGGGGCTGAGTCCGGGCGCCGGCTCGCTGATCGGCGGGCGGCTGCACCGGGGGTACGGCGGGGCGGCCGGTGAGATCGGCGCGCTGCACCTGCTGGGCCGCGACGTCACTCCCGAGACACTGCTGTCGACCACGGACGAGCCGTTGCACCCGCTCGACGAGCAGGCGGTCGCCAAGGTGTTCGCGCTGGCCAAGGGCGGCGACCAGCGGGCGCGCGCTGCGGTCGACCGCTTCATCCAGCGGCTGGTCCACGACGTGGCGGCCCTGGTTCTCGCCCTCGACCCGGAACTGGTCGTCATCGGCGGCTGGGCGGCCGGTCTGGACGGTGTACTGGAGCCGCTGCGGCGGGAGTTGGCGCGCTACTGCCTGCGCCCGCCCAAGGTGGCCCTCTCCCTGCTGGGTGAGGCGGCCGTGGCGACCGGTGCGCTGCGCCTGGCCCTCGACCATGTGGAGGAGCAGTTGTTCGCGGTGGAGGGAACCGTGACGGCACGCCGCTGAAGCGGCGACGGCGACGGCGACGGCGACGGCGACGGCGACGGCGACGGCGACGGCGACGGCGACGGCGGAAACGCAGCGCGCCCCGGAGTGTTCCGGGGCGCTACGCGTGTGCTCCGAGACCGCGGCGCGCAGAGTGCGGCGGTCCGGGTGGGACGGCGGTTCAGGACGCGCGGCGCTCCGGGTCGTGGTGGATCTCCACGCCGCCGGAGTCGCCGAACGTGAGCCGGCAGGTGTCCGCGCGGTAGGTGGCCACGGAGACAGCGGCGGTCCGCCCCTCGGTGAAGAAGCGGGTCGTGACGACGAGAACGGGCGCTCCGGGAAGGCGGTCGAGCTCCTTGGCGTCGTCCGCGCGGGCGGAGCCGAGCTCGACGGCGCGGTCCTGGCCCTCCAGCTCCAGGCGCTGAAGCTCCCGCAGTACGGCACGCGCGCGTGCGGCACCCGAGGGCGCGTCGATCGCCGACAGGTCGGGCACCGAGGACGCCGGGACGTAGAGGAGCTCCGCGGCGACGGGCTGACCGTGCGTCACCCGCGAACGGCGCACGGTGTGGACCTGTTCGCCGGCGGCGGTCTCCAGGATGCCGGCCACGGACGCGGGCGGCGCCGTCACGGTGCAGTCCGCGGCGTGCCAGGCGTCGCCGACCGCCCCCGGCCACACCTGCTGCTCGGTTCCGACGGCCACACCCACGCGCGGCGGGGCGACGGTGGTGCCCACCCCGCGACGGCGCTGCAGGCGGCCTTCCAGTTCGAGTTGTTCGAGCGCCTGGCGCAGGGTGGCCCGGGCGACGCCGAAGCGGGCCGCCAGGTCACGTTCGTTGGGCAGGATCTCGCCCACGGTGAACTCGGAGTCCAGTGCCTCGGTGAGCACGGTCTTGAGATGCCAGTACTTAGGTTCCGGCACCGTTTCCAACTGCGTGGTCCCCACCCTGTCCTCCGCAATCGCCGTGGCCCGGCGGCGTTTTAGCGCCCTTGTTTATTAAAGGTTCCTGCACTATCCCTGCGACCATAGGGCCGCCCCCACCCTTGGTCAAGACCAATCCTCGATCCCTTACGGATTGCACAGGCGCCCCGCGGCCGAGCGTTCACGGGGTGTTCTCGCTGGGCGATGTTCGTGACACAACGCCGAAAGCCCCCGTCCAGAGGGCGGGGGCTTTCGCTGTCCTGCGGTGGCTGCGACGGAGGCGTTCAGGAGGGACTACTCGGAGGAAAGGGACACCAGCTTCTCCGGGTTGCGCACGATGTAGACGCACTGGATACGGCCGTCCGCGACGTCCATCTGGATGACGCTGTCCGGCTTGCCCTCGGACAGCACGAGCACCGCGACACCGCCGTTGACCTCTAGGAAGCGGAACGACACGCCGGCAGCACCCTTCCTGGCGGCGCCGATGACGAAACGTCCGACCTTGTCGGCGGAGTCGAGGACCCGCAGCGGCGCCCGGGCCAGGCCCCCGCTGTCGCCGATCAGCCGCGCGTCCGGCGCCAGCATGGACATGAGTCCCGCCAGATCGCCCTCGGCCGCCGCGGCCAGGAACCGCTCGGTGAGGTCACGGCGTTCGCCGGGGTCGACCTCGTAGCGCGGTCGCCGTTCCTCGACGTGCTTGCGCGCCCGCCCGGCGAGCTGGCGCACCGCCGGTTCGCCCCGGTCGAGGACGGTGGCGATGTCGGCGTACGGATAGCCGAACGCCTCTCTCAGGACGAACACCGCGCGTTCCAGGGGTGACAGGGACTCAAGGACGACGAGGACGGCGAGGGAGACGGAGTCGGCGAGGACGGCCCGTTCAGAACTGTCCGGGACGGTGTCGCCGAAGTCGGTGACGTACGGCTCCGGGAGCCAGGGTCCGACGTACGCCTCACGGCGCGACTGGACCTGGCGCAGCCGGTCGATGGCGAGCCGGGTGGTGACGCGGACCAGATAGCCGCGCGGTTCACGCACGTCCGACCGGTCGTCGGCGGACCAGCGCAGCCACGCTTCCTGGACGACGTCCTCCGCGTCGGCCACCCGTCCGAGCATGCGGTACGCCACGCCCATCAGTACGGGGCGATGGTCTTCGAAGACATCGGTCGCGGTGTCGGTTGCCACCCCACCATCCCACCCGACACATCTCTTCGTGTCCAGGCGAAATCGCCGCCCCCGGAGCACAATGACCGCGGGCCGCCGGTGGCCTGCGGTCTCGACACTGGAGGTACGACGATGCGGTACGCGGTTCTGGGCACGGGCGACGTCGGGCGCGCGCTTGCCGGCAAGTTGGTCGAACTGGGTCACGAGGTGTGTCTGGGGTCGCGCACGAAGGACAACGCCGCGGCCGTCGAGTGGGCCGACGGGGCGGGTCCGGGGGCGTCCCACGGCACGTTCGCGGATGCCGCGGCGTTCGGCGAGGTGGTCGTGAACGCGGTGGGCGGGCGGGTCGCTCTCGACGTGCTGCGGTCGGCAGGAGAGGACCATCTGGACGGCAAGGTGCTGCTCGACGTCTCCAACCCCATGGCGTTCGAGGAGGGCGAAATGCGTCTCTCTCCCGTCGAGTCGGACAGTGTGGGAGAGCAGATCCAGCGCGCGTTCCCGCAGGCACGCGTGGTGAAGAGCCTCAACACCGTCAACTGCCACCTGATGGTCGACCCCGCCAGGGTGCCGGGCGAGCACCAGATCTTCGTCTCCGGTGACGACGAGAGCGCCAAGGAGCAGGTGACCGGGCTGCTGGGCGAGTTCGGCTGGCCCGTGCACCGCGTGGTCGACCTCGGGGGCATCCGGACGGCGCGGGCCGTCGAGATGTACCTGCCGCTGTGGCTGAGCCTCTTCCAGGGCATCGGGCACCCGGAGTTCAACGTGGAGGTCCGCAGGGCGCGTTGACGCGGGGTTCGGCAGGCGAGGGTCGGAGACGAGCGCGAGGTGCGGGCATCCGCCCGTCGGCCGACCGATCCGTGGCGTACGGTTCGTGACAATCCGGGGCTACCCGTCGGTAGCAGTTGCTGACAAGCTGTCTACAAGATGGTTCGTCACGGCGTCCCAGACAAGGAGCAGCCCCATGTCCGACACGGTCTCCGTCAGCCTCCCCTCCCCGCGCGGCCCGAGGACGGTCACGCTGTCCTACGCGCGCGTGGGCACCGGTGAACCGCTGCTCCTGCTGCACGGGATCGGCCACCACCGGCAGGCCTGGGACCCGGTCATCCCCATCCTCGCGGCCGAGCGCGACGTCATAGCCGTCGACCTTCCCGGCTTCGGCGAATCCCCGGCGCTGCCCGAGGGGCTCACCCACGACCTGTCGACGGTCGTGCCCGTGCTCGGCGCGCTGTGCGAGGCGCTGGAGATCGAGCGGCCGCATGTCGCCGGCAACTCGCTGGGCGGGCTGCTGGCCCTGGAACTGGGCCGCGAGAAGCTCGTACGGTCCGTCACGGCGCTCTCCCCCGCGGGCTTCTGGTCACCGGTGGAGCGGCGCTACGCCTTCGGTGTGCTGATCGCCATGCGAGCGGCGGCCCGGCGCATGCCGCTCCCCGTCATCGACCGGCTCTCGCGCTCGGCGGCCGGGCGGACCGTGCTGACCAGCACCATCTACGCCCGGCCCGGCCGCCGTTCACCGGACGCCGTCGTCGCCGAGACACTCGCGCTGGCTCGTGCCGAGGGATTCGCCGAGACCCTCCGGGCGGGCACGAACGTCCAGTTCACCGACGACATCCCGACGCTTCCCGTCACCGTGGCCTGGGGCACCCGTGACCGGCTGCTGGTGCGCCGACAGGGCGTCCGGGCCAAGCAGATCATTCCGCGGGCGCGACTGGTGCGGCTGCCGGGCTGCGGCCACGTCCCGATGAACGACGACCCGGCGCTCGTCGCCCGCGTCATCCTCGACGGGAGCAGGTGAGCGGCGGCACGCCCGTTCCGCGAAGCCGGCGCTCGCCCGGGGCCGCCCGCCGTCCTCGGTGACGGCGCTCGCTCCGGGCCGCCCGGTGTCCTCAGTGACGGCGTTAGCTCCGCGCCGCTCGATTTCGTCGGGGACGGCGTCCGCTCAGGGCCGCCCGGTGTCGTCAGCCACCGTGCTGGGGCGGCGCCGGCCGCCTTCGTCGCCGACAGCCGGTGAGTTTCCGCGCCCGCCGCTCGCGGAGGCTGTCCGTGAGCCGCGTCGGACGACGTGGCCCAACGCGCCTGATCCGAGGGCGACTCCAGCACCGACGAGGGCACTTCCCGCGGCCTGCGCGACTCCGTAGGCGCCCGTGCCCACGAGAGGCGCGGTGCAGGCGGCGGCTACGGGGATGAGGCCGGAGAAGAGCGTGGCGCGCTCCGCGCCGATGCGCTGCACGCCCATGTACCAACAGACGAAGCCGACGACGGTGACGACCGCCGCCTGCCACAGGAGCGCCGTCGCCTCGGTGGCATCGGGTACGCGCAGCCATGCTCCGCGGTCGGTGATCACCCCGGCCACCGCCGACTCGACGGCGGCGATCCCGCACACGGTGGCCGACAGCAGCCGTGGCCCGAGGGGCCGCAGTACGGGTACGGCCAGCACGGCGAAGCCCACTTCCCCGGCCATCGCGCCCACGGAGTACGCGATCCCCGCCCCGTCCGTGCGCCCCCATCCCTGAACGGCGAACGCGCCCAGGGCGACGAGCAACGCACCGTACAGGACGAGGCGTTGGGGACGACGGCCCTCCTGAAGTGGGACGAGCACCGCCACGACGACCGGGGCGCAGCCCACGAAGACGCCCGGGACCGCGGGTTCGGCCGTGCGCTCGGCGGCGAGCACCGCCAGGTTGAAGCCGACCATGCCGACGGCCGAGAGCAGCGCGAGGCGCCCCCAGTGGCGCGCCGGGAGCCGTCGCAGTGGAGCGGCGCCGCCCCGGCCGACCAGGGGCAGCAGCAGGAGGCAGGCGAGGCCGTAGCGCAGGAACTGGCCGCCCGCGTAGGGGTAGTGGCCAAGGACGCTGTTGGCGGTGAAGGAACCTCCGACGAGGACACAGGCGAGGGCGGCGAGCAGTGCGCCCCGGGTGGTGGTGGCGTTCATGACCGTGACGTTATGAAGGGACGTGGCCCGGTTTAAGGTCCACTTCCATGACGTCATCGGGGACCAATCGCGGCGGGCCGCCGCAGCCCGCTCCACCCGGCCCGACACCCTGGTCGGCCGCCTGGGAGCTGCTCCTGCCGGCCGCGACGGCTCCGCCGCGCGCGCGTGGCCGCACCCTGCAGGCGGCGCTGCGCGAGGCGGTCCGTTCCGGGCGGCTCGCTCCCGGCACCCGACTGCCGTCCAGCCGTGAGCTGGCCGGTGATCTCGGCGTCTCGCGGGGGCTGGTCACGGAGGCGTACGAGCAGTTGACAGCGGAGGGCTATCTGCGCAGTGACCGCGGTGCCGGTACCTGGGTCGGCGGCGCGGTCCGCGCGGTGGGTCCACGCGCGCGTGACCGCGCCCCACGGCCGGCCGGGGTGCGCGCCGACTTCGTCGCGGGAACCCCCGACCTGTCGCTCTTTCCGCGCGCCGCGTGGGCCGCCGCGCACCGCGGAGTACTGGCCGAACTGCCCCACCAGGCACTGGGCTACCCGGATCCCCGTGGTCTGCCGAGGCTGCGCACCGCCCTCGCCGAACTGCTCGTCCGCCGCCGGGGCGTGGTCGCGGACCCGGAACGCGTCATCGTGGTCTCCGGGGTCGCGCAGGCGATGACGCTGCTCGGATTCGTCCTCCACGCGCGCGGGGTGTCCGGCGTGGGTGTCGAGAATCCGGGCAGTCCGGAACACGGCTCGCTGTTCGCCTCGGCCGGCATCGGCACCGTACCGCTGCCCCTGGACGGCGAAGGCCTCGCCCTGGCTCCGCTCCAGGCCTCCGGCGTACGTGCCGTGGTGACGACGCCCGCCCACCAGTTCCCCACGGGGATCGCGTACTCGGCGCGGCGTCGCACCGAACTCCTCGGTTGGGCCCGATCCGTGGACGGGCTGGTGATCGAGGACGACTACGACGGCGATTTCCGCTACGACCGCGCCCCGGTGGGCGCCCTCCAGGGGCTCGATCCCGAGCATGTCGCGTACACGGGCTCGGTCAGCAAATCGCTCGCCCCGGGGTTGCGGCTCGGCTGGCTGCTCGTCCCCGCGTCCCACGTCGAGGAGGTCGTCGAGCGCAAACGCACCATGGACCTCGGCAACCCCGTCCTCGACCAGGCGCTCCTGGCGCGTTTCGTGGAGCGGGGCGACTACGACCGCCAACTGCGCCGCTGCCAGCGCGCCTACCGGGAACGGCGTGACGTCCTGGTGACAGCCCTGGAGGAGCACTTTCCCGGCGCGGAGGTGTCCGGGATCGCGGCGGGCCTGCACGTCGTCGCCGTCCTGCCCGAGCGGTACGGGCCCCAGGACCGCTTCCTGGCGCGGGCCACGGCGGCCGGAGTGGTCGTCCGTCTCTCGGCCCACTACGGAGAGACGGACACGGACGGCGTACGGCTGGTCCTGGGATACGCGCATCTGCCGCCCGCACGGATACGCGACGGCGTACAGCTGATGGCGGACGCCGTACGCTCCGAGGGCTCCGAGGGCTCCGAGGGCCGCGATGACCGGTTCTGGGCACCCTGAAACGCCCATACCTGCGTGGCACCGCCTGTGCGCCCGCGTCCGGGCGTGGCCCCCCGAGACACCCGCGTCCAGGCATGGCGTGTGGCACCCGCACCTGGATGCGGCACTCCTGAGGTGCCGTCAGCGCCCGCACCGGGCGGGTCCGAGTTTGCCCGTCCGGCCGGGCATCCGAGCGGCTATTCCCCACCCCTCAGGGTCAGTTGTTCACCTACGGTTTCCGTGTGCGCTGCGGCGCACCAGTAGTTGTGGCACTGCACACTGGCCCGAATCCGTCCCCGGAGGCGCATCCATGTCGCACCGTCCGCCCAGCTCCTTCCCCGGCCGCCGCAGCGTGCTGCGCGGCTCCCTGGCCGCGTCGGCGGCACTGGCTCTGCCCACCGCGCTCGGCTCGGCACCGGCGTTCGCCCTGTCCGGCCGGCCGAAGGCGGGCTGGGGCGTCCAGGCCGGCGACGTGACCGCCGACTCCGGTCTGGTGTGGGTCCGGTCCGACCGCCCGGCCCGGATGATCGTCGAGACCTCGGCGACCGAGTCGTTCCGCAACCCGCGCAGATGGCACGGTCCGCTGCTGGGCACGGACACGGACTTCACGGGAACGACCCGGCTGCGTGGACTGCCCTCCGGCGAGCAGATCCACTACCGCGTCCTGCTCGCCGATCCCGACGACCCGAGGCGCACCGGCGAGCCCGTGGGCGGGACGTTCCGTACGACTCCGCACGGGCGGCGCCGCGGCGTGCGCTTCCTGTGGTCGGGCGATCTGGCGGGGCAGGGCTGGGGCATCAACCCGGACATCGGCGGCTACCGCATCTACGACGCGATGGCGCGGCTCGACCCGGATTTCTTCCTGTGCAGCGGTGACAACATCTACGCGGACGGTCCGATCGCCGCGACCGCCGCGCTCCCCGACGGCAGCACGTGGCGGAACATCACGACCGAGGAGAAGTCCAAGGTCGCCGAGTCGCTCGCGGAGTTCCGGGGCAACTTCCGCTACAACCTGCTCGACGAGAACCTCAAACGGTTCAACGCCCAGGTGCCGTCCATCATCCAGTGGGACGACCACGAGGTGCGGAACAACTGGTACCCGGGCGAGGTGGTCGCGACCACGGACACGCGCTACACCGAGAAGAGCGTCGACGTGCTGGCGGCCCGGGCCCGGCGCGCGTTCGGCGAGTACTTCCCCATCTCGACCCTGCGGCCCGGCAACGGGGACGGCCGCGTGCACCGGGTCGTACGCCACGGTCCGCTGCTGGATGTGTTCGTCCTCGACATGCGCACCTACCGCAACGCCAATTCGCCGGACAACCAGACCACTGATCCGCAGGGCATCCTCGGCGCCGAACAGCTCGAGTGGCTGAAGCGCGAGCTGTCGCGCTCGCGTGCCGTGTGGAAGGTGATCGCCGCGGACATGCCGCTCGGCCTCGTCGTGCCGGACACGACCGAGGGAAAACCGAACATCGAGGCCGTGGCGCAGGGCGACCCGGGCGTGCCGCTCGGACGTGAGCTCCAGATGGCCGAGCTGCTGCGGTTCATCAAGCACCGGCGGATCACGGGCACCGTGTGGCTCACCGCCGACGTGCACCACACCTCGGCGCAGCACTACCAGCCGTCGCGGGCCGCCTTCACCGACTTCGAGCCGTTCTGGGAGTTCGTCTCCGGTCCGCTCAACGCCGGTGCCTTCCCGGCGAGCGCGCTGGACAACACGTTCGGTCCGGAGCGGGTGTTCGTGAAGGCGCCCGTCGCCTCGAACGTCTCGCCCGCCGGTGGCTATCAGTTCTTCGGCGAGGTCGACATCGACGGTGACAGCGGCGAGCTGACGGTGCGGCTGCGCGAACAGGACGGCTCCGTGCTCTTCGCGCAGGTGCTCAAGCCGGGGCGTGTGGGGCAGTAGCGGGAGCGCCGGCGGCGACGGCGACGGCACAGGGGACCGGAAGACCGGAGGCGCGGAGGACCGGAAGATCAGAGGACCGGAGGGGCGGTACCCGGTCCGCTGTGCGGTGCCTCCGGCATCCGTACGCTCGAACCGCCCGCCGCGCACCGGGTCACCTCCGGTGCGCGGCTTCGCGGGTCCGTCGCCGTAGTCGGCCGACGAGCAAGTCACCGCAGGTCAGAGCCGATTGTCAGTGGCTGCCTCTACGGTTTTTCCATGACGCGATCTTTGCAGGCCGTGGCCTACACCCGACCCTCCGCGCTGGAGTCCGCACCGGGCGGACGGCGCCTGGGCCTTGAGACCTCAAGGGGTACGACACCCACGGGGATCGAGGACCATCCGCGGTTCTTCGCGGGCTTTCTGACGTCACCTCAGGTGGCGGCCGCCGGCCTGCTCGCGGTGGCCGATGTCGCGGCGGCGCGCTACTACCAGCCGCAGCTGCGCGCCTCCCTGGATCCGGTGGTCACGGGCAACGGCGACCGGCTCCGCTTCGAGTCCTTCTCCGGCTGCGGCGGGGTGTACGCGCGTCTGGACGTCCTGACGGTGGGTCTCGACGGCGGCGAGATCGGGCACGGGACGACGAATGTCGACGTCAACAACCCGCTGCGTGAAGCTCTTTCGCGCATCGGTACGGACGATCCGCTGCACCTTCGGGTCGGCCCCGACGAGATGGCCGTGACCACGCTGGGCGGGCCCGTGGTGGAGAAGAAGGTGCCGCTGCCCGACCGCTGGCTGCGGGGGTTCGCCGAGGCCCAGGTGACCGCGGCCGGTTTCGATCTGCGGGCCGAGCTGCCCGCGGCGGAGGCGGTGCGGTTCCTGCGCTCGCTGCCGCGTGGCACCGCGCGCGGGATGTCGGGCGGTGCCCGGTGGGTGGTGGCGTCGGGCCGGGGACTGCGTCCGACGACCCGCCCGGTTCCGGGGGCGGTGTGTCTGCCCGGCCCCGAGCGGCTGATCGCGCTCCAGCGAGTGCTGCGCCATGCGACGGCCCTGCGGGTGTACGGGCCACCGGTCACCGGCGACGCCGTCGCGGCCGGCGCCTGGGAAGTCGTCCTGCCCGGCATGCGGCTCACGCTCACTCTGTCGCCGGACGCCTCCCGCGGCTTCTCCGGGGAGGGCGGGGTCCTGGACGCCCTCGCCACCGACGAGGCCACCGAGGACGCGGAGCTGATCGCGGTGCTCCTGGCCTGGGAGCCGCGTATCGACGTGGGTGACCTGGCCGCCGCCTCCGGTCTGCCGGCCGAGCGGGTGAGGGCCGCCCTGGTCATGCTGGGCACCTCGGGGCGCGTGGGGTACGACACCGCGGAGGCGGCGTACTTCCACCGCGAACTGCCTTATGACGCCGGGCGGGTGGAGCGGCACAATCCGCGCCTGCGATCGGCCCGGGCCCTGGTCACCGCGGGGGCGGTCGCCCTGGCCGGTGCCATCGGCACGGTGACCGCCGACGACGGGCATGTGCACCGGGTCCGCGACGACGCGGGAACGCTGAGCTGCTCCTGCCTGTGGTGGGCGAAGTACCGGGGCGGACGCGGGCCCTGCAAGCACGCCCTCGCGGTGCGGATGGTGCGGCGCGGGGAGCGGGCCGAGCACGGGGACGGTCCGGCTCAGGCCGATGGGCGACGCGAAGAGTTGTTGGAAGTTCCGGTCGAGGGGGGCGATGTGCGATGAGTGGTGAAGCGCTGCTGAAGGCGGTACGGGCGGGGCAGACGGTCGAGGCCGCCGGTCTCCTGGACGGGATGACCGATGCCGAACGCCGGTCCTGTCTGCCCGCGTTGAAGGAACTCCGCAAGGAGTTGCGGACAGCGCCCTGGGACGCGGGATCCCGGGTGGCCTATCCGGCGCTGCACGCGGCGGGGGCCGCCTGTCACACGGGTGCCGCCGGGGCTGCGACCTGGATCGGCGGGGCCGACATGCGCTGGTCCCAGGCCTCCCCCGGTGTCCTCCTCCATGTGCTGGGCGACCGCGAGACCGACTGGCTCGCCGACCTGACGCACCGGCTCGCCGACCGGCCGGCGACATCCCGGATCCCGTTCGCCCTGCTGTCGGGGCTGGTGAACTTGTCCGGCTGCGAGACACCGACGACCGACACCTATGTGCGGGGCTGGGTCGAGCACATCGGCGCTTCCTGGCACAGCGGAGGAACCGTGGCGCAGAAACTGCGCCGGGAGCCGGACCTGCCCCGGATGATCGCCGCCCTCTTCGAGTCGCTGGACGTCACGGGGCAGATCGCCTGGCTGTTCGGCGATGGACCGGGCAGCTGGTACAACGCCCTCGCCGAACTGGCCGAGGAGGGCACTCTCGACCGCAAGGTCCTGGTGGACGCCTGCGTGGCCCGGCTGCTGCGCGGCGGCGCCCCCGCCGACCAGCGGGTGTTCCTGCGCCTGCTGTCGTGCCTCGGCCCGACACGTGAGGAGGAACGTGAGCGCTCGGCCGACTGGACGGCGCTCGCCTGCGAAGCCATGCCCGCCGTGGCCTGGCACGCGCAGTCGGTGCTCGCCTCTCTCGCGCTGGACGGCGAGTTGACGTCCCGGCAACTGGCCGAGATGTCCTCGGGCGTGCTCTTCCGTCCGGAGAAGAAGCTGGTACGGGCTCAGCTCATCCTGCTGGGGAAGGTTCTCAGGCGCGATCCGTCCACGGCGGATGTACTGCTGCCCGCGGTGGCGCAGGCCTTCGGGCACGAGGACACGGAGGTGCAGGAGCGTGCCCTGAAGCTGGTGGAGCGGCATTTCACCGCACTGCCCGACTCGGGTGACGGCCGGGATCGACTCGGCGAGCTGGCCGTCGACTTGAGCCCGGGGCTGCGGCTCCGGGCGCGGCGAGTCCTCGGCTTCGAGGACCTCGGCTCCGAACCGGCCGTTCATGAAGAGGTGCTGCCACCCGTTCCGGAGCGCGTACGGCTGGCGGCGGCGCCCGATTCGGTGGCGGAACTGGCCGAGGAGGTCAGCGCGCTGCTGGCCTCCGGTGGTGGCGTCGCCGCGTTCGAGCGCACCCTGGACGGCCTTGTCCGCCACGCCCACCGCGACCGGGACGCTCTGCTGGAGGCCCTCGGCCCCGTCGTCGCGCGATGCTGGTGGAAGGACGCCGATCCGCGGTACTCGACGGCGGGGACGTACTTCCGCGAGTCGCCGCACGGTCTCGAAGGCGTCCTCGCCGCCTTGTTCGAGCAGGTCGGCATGGACACACTCCATGCGGCGGTCCAGCAGGGCACGACGAACGGGAACTGTCGGCACAGCGCTCTGTCACGGGCTTTCGACGCACGCTTGTGGGAAGTGGCCTACCGGCTCCGCGCCGATCCGATGCCGCTCCTGCTGGCCACTCCCAGCTGGGACACCGGGCTGTTGGAGCCGGACGAGCTGGTGGCGCGCCTCACCGAGTACCGGCGGCTCGACGCCCGGCCGGGAGCCGCCGACTTCGCCCAGGCGCTGTTGCGGGTGCGGCGCGACGACCGGACGGCGGCGACGGCGGCCGCGGCGCGGGCCCGCGCTCTCGGCAGTCCCGAGGGGTACCGGCTGGCCCAGTGGCTCGCCGCCGAAGGACCTCTGCTGCCCGTGAGCCGCCGACGGACCGCCGGCGTCCGTATCCTGCTGGAACTCGGTGAACTCGAAGAGATACAGGGCCTGTTCCCTCCGGAGTTCCGGTACCTGGGACGCCCCTTGACCGTGTTCAAGGACCGCTCTCACTGCTGGCACTGGGACGTCACGGACCGGCACCACTGGCCGGCCGTCGTACCGGGACGGCGGGAGCTGGTGGCGGCGCGTCTGCTGCGCGACATCAGCACGGTCGCGGTGGACGACAGTCGCGAGGAGGCCGCAATTCTGCCGCTCCTCGCCGAGGGCGACGGTACGGCGGGCGAAGCGCTGCACCTGTGTGTGGCGTACGGGCTCGGAGCCCGGCATCCCGAGGACCGGCTCGCCGCGGTGGACGCTCTGCTGGTCCTTGCCGCCCGGGGACAGCTCGACGCGGGGCGACTCGGCGCGGACGTCGGTGAGTTGGTACGCCGGGGCGCGGTGAAGCCGTCCCGGCTGGCCGAGTCGATACGCACGGCGGCGGCCACGGGCGCGTACGCCACCGTCTGGTCGGTGCTGCGCGACCTGCTGCCGGCCCTGTTGGCCGACCTCGCGGCGGAGGGGGCGAGCGGCGGCCCTGTACGGGGGCTCGGCGAGCTGCTGACCGTCGCCGCCGACTGCGCCGAGCGGTCCGGGGCACGCGGTGATCTCGCGCATCTCGCCGGGACCGCCGGGCGGCGCGGCTCGTCCAAGGTGGTGGTGCAGGCCCGCCGGCTACGGCTGGCGCTGACGCAGGAGGCCGCCGCCTGACGTAGGGCCGCCACGCCCGTGACGCACGGCGACCGGGGCCGCACGGCCCTGACCAGGTGGGTAGCCCGCTCGTGCGTTCGAGGCAAAAGACCCGTAAAAAGAACGGTAAAAGGGGCAGAACGACACTTAACCGATCAGTCACAAGCCGTTCGTGATCACGCAACACCATTCCTTCACAGTGACTGTATGACTCCAGACATGTCTGATGTGACGCGTGCGAAGCACGGACGCCCCGTGCACCACTGGCGGCGGGACGTCGTCGAACTCGCCGCACTGTTCACGGCCGTTGCGGTCGCGGACGGTGTGGCCAACCTGGTCGGGCACGGGCCGGACGGTCCCGCGCTGCTGGGCATTTCCGCGGTGATCCTGGTCGCCACGGCCGGATTCCACACATGGTGGGCACGGCGCCACGGTCACGCTCCCCCGACGAGCGATACCGGCGCCCGGCCGCCCGGGGACGAGCGAGCGGCCGGGCCGCCCGGGGAGGAGGCGGGCACCGCCACACCGGTGGCCGTCTCGGAGACGACCGTGCTGTGGCGGATGCGTACGACGGTCAAGGACGCTCCGGGTTCGCTGGCCGCGCTGTGCACGGCGCTCGCGCGGCACCAGGTCGACATCCTGAGCCTCCAGACCCACCCACTGGCGGACGGGACGGTCGACGAGTTCCTGCTGCGCGCCCCCGCCGGGCTGGCCACCTCCGAGATCACCCGCAACGTGGCGCAGGCCGGAGGCACCGGGACCTGGATCGAGCGTGCCGACGCTCACGATCTGGTGGACGCGCCGACCCGGGTGCTCGGCCTGGCCACCCGTACAGCCCTCGACGCCTCCGAACTGCCGCTCGCACTGCGGCAGTTGCTCGGACGGTGCACGATCCGCTCGCTGCCTGCCAAGTCCCCCGTCTCCGGGCGGGCGGCGGAGGGCGCTCCCGTGGAGGGGGCACTCGAGGACACGGTGATGCGACTGCGGGCGCCGGAGGGCGGAGTGATCACGGTGGAGCGGCCGTATCTGCCGTTCACGCCGACCGAGTTCGCGCGGGCGCGGGCGCTCGTCGAGCTGGACGCTCGGCTCGGGCCGCGTATTCCGCGCGGGCAGGACCTGCTTACGCTGCCCGAGGGCAACGCGATCACCGTACGGCGCGCCGACGTCTCCGACCTCGAGGCGGCCAAGGCGATGCACGAGCGGTGCTCGCCGCGCACGCTCAGCATGCGGTACCACGGCCCTGTCGGGGACGCGGACCGCTACCTCAACCACCTGCTCAGCCCCAGTTTCGGGCGCACCCTCGCGGTACAGACGGCATCCGGCAGGATCGTCGGGCTCGGCCATCTCCTCTGGGACGGCGACGAGACGGAGGTCGCGCTGCTCGTCGAGGACGACTGGCAGCGGCGCGGTATCGGCGCCGAACTGATCGGCCGCCTGGTGACGATGGCCGTCGAGGCCGGCTGCGAGAGCGTGTACGCCGTCACCCAGGCATCCAACACCGGCATGGTGACCGCCATGCGAGGCCTGGGCCTCCCGCTCGACTACCAGATCGAGGAGGGCACCCTGGTCATCACCGCCCGCCTGGAGGCGACACCGGTGTCCTCACGCCGGCCGCACGACCACGTCCAGGAGCACATGCAGCACGGGACGCGGGCCGTACGGGACTAGAGCCTGTCTCTTTGACGGTAGGAGACCGCACTCAGTCCAGGGTTCTTGAGCTCCGCTGCGATAGTTGCGCAGCAGCGTGACCCGTGTGAAA